>NZ_JBQUYR010000015.1:0-31586 GCF_056314265.1 Pseudacidovorax sp. DMC4
ATGGCCGCCGTCAGGGTCGTCTTGCCATGGTCCACGTGACCGATGGTGCCCACGTTCACGTGCGGCTTGGTGCGTTCAAACTTGCCTTTTGCCATTGTCTGGACTCCGAATACAACTTAGACCACATGTACATGGACTTGTGCAGCCGGCTGCCGCACCATCCCTGCAATCGATGGTGCCCTTGGCGGGAATCGGACCCGCGACCTCTCCCTTACCAAGGGAGTGCTCTACCACTGAGCCACAAGGGCAACTTGAAAACCGTCGCTCAACGTTTGATGAAGCCGCATGGAGCGGGAGACGGGAATCGAACCCGCGTCATCAGCTTGGAAGGCTGGGGTTCTACCATTGAACTACTCCCGCATCGTGACACTTCGATGCCGACATCGGCACCGGGGCCTCGCACGAAAATCGCTCGGCAACTTTCATCATTCGCTGGTGGAGAGGGCTGGATTCGAACCAGCGTAGGTATAAACCGGCAGATTTACAGTCTGCTGCCATTAACCACTCGGCCACCTCTCCGGCGAACCACAGACTATAGCACCATCCATCCAAGATGGCGAGCTGGCCCGAAAAAATTTTTCGTCCGTGCGGCGCCTCGGACGACAGAAGCCGCGGAAGGATGCGCCGCCCAGGGTTTTTGCTGCACTGCACAATCCACGCATGAGTGCTTCCGCCCTTCCCCTTCCTGGCCGCCGCCCCAAGGTCAATCTCGCGCTGCAAGGCGGGGGCTCGCACGGCGCGTTCACCTGGGGCGTGCTGGATGCCCTGCTCGAGGATGGGCGCCTCGCCCTGGATGGCATCAGCGGCGCCAGCGCGGGCGCCGTCAACGCCGTGGCCCTGGCGCATGGCTTTGCGAAGGCCGGCGACGCGGGCGACCCCGCCAGGACCGCCGCCCGCCAAGCCGCCCGCGAGACGCTCGAGCGCGTCTGGCGGCGCGTGGCCGGTGTCGGTGCGCCGGGCGCGCTGGCCTCCCAGTTCATGCGCATGCTGTTCGGACAGGCGCCTGCCTTCCCCTCCCTGACGACCGATCCGTGGGCATCGCCGTACCAGTTCAATCCTCTGGGCATCAACCCGCTGCGGACGCTGCTGGACCAGGAGATCGACTTCGACGCGCTCGCCACGCTCGACAGCCCCCGCGTCTACGTCTCCGCCACGCAGGTGCGAACCGGACGGGCGCAGATCTTCCATGGCGCGCAGCTGACGCTGTCCGCGGTGATGGCCTCCGCCTGCCTGCCGACGATGTTCCAGGCGGTGGAGATCGACGGCGAGCCCTACTGGGACGGTGGCTACTCGGCCAATCCGGCCCTGCTGCCGCTGATCGAGAACTGTGAGAGTGCCGACATCGTGCTCGTCCAGCTCAATCCGCTGCACCGCGCCGACACGCCCCGCACGCCCCATGAGATCGCCCAGCGCGTGGACGAACTGGCCTTCAACGCGAGCCTGATCTCGCAGATGCGCAGCATCGACTTCATGCAGCAGCTGCTGGCCGATGGCCGGCTGCAGGAAGGCCGGCAGTTCCGCCAGTTGCGCCTGCACCGCATCGACATCGACAGCGCCCTGGACGACCCGCTGCCCTCGTCGAGCAAGCTGTCCACCGACATCGCCATGATCGAGCAGTTGTTCGAACGGGGCCGCCACGCCGCCCAGGACTGGCTGGCAAGGCAAATCGACGACGTGGGCCGCCGCACCACCATCGACATTCAGGCCGACTACGTGGCCGGCGCGCCGCTGCCGACCGAACCAGTGGCGAAGCGGACGCCGCAACTGCGCAGCGCCTGATCGCCGGCCGGAGATCAGGCGTCCGGGGTTGGCACAGCACCCTCGCCCGGAGCCGCGGCACGTTGCGCATCGCGCCAGGCCCGTGCCTGGCCGAAATGCCCGCAGCCGATGAAAGGCACCGGTGGCCGCAGCGCCGACAGCGGCGAGGGATGGTTGGCCATCAGCAGCTTGTGCCGCCTGGCGTCGATGAAGCTGCGCTTGCTCTGGGCATGCGATCCCCAGAGCATGAACACCGCCGGCCGCGCGCCGTCGGCGACATGGCGGATCACCGCATCGGTCAGCACCTCCCAGCCTCGGCCGGCATGGCTGGCGGGCTGGCCCTCCTCCACCGTGAGGCAGGTGTTGAGCAGCAGCACGCCCTGCTGCGCCCAGCGCACCAGGCTGCCGCCGGGGCTCGGGAACTTCGGCGGCGGCGTGCCCAGGTCGCGCTGGAGCTCCTGGAAGATGTTGCGCAGCGAGGGTGGCAGCCGCACGCCGGGCGCTACCGAAAAGGCCAGGCCCTCGGCCTGGCCGCGGCCGTGATACGGGTCCTGACCCAGGATGACCACGCGCACGGCCTCGGGCGGCGTGAGTTCCAGCGCCCGCAGCGGCTGCGGCGGAAAGATCACCGCGCCGGCATCCAGCCGCTGCTGCAGGAAAGCAAGCAGGCCCTGCCCCTTGTCGCCGGCGAAGAACCGGTCGACCAGCGGCCGCCAGCCCTCGGCCACGGCCCATTCGGCCGGGTCGGCGGACTGCAGTTGCGTGGCCGCGCCAGGCTGAGCCATGCCGTCCCGGATCATGCGGCGAACAGCTCGGCCAGCGCCTCGCCCGGCTCCGGCGCACGCATGAAGCGCTCGCCGACGAGGAAGGCATTCACGCCGCCTTCGCGCAGTTGCTGCACGTCCTCGCGCGTGGCGATGCCCGATTCGGTGACCAGCAGGCGCTCCGCCGGCACCATGGCCTTCAGGTCCAGCGTGGTCTGGATCGATACCTCGAAGCTGCGCAGGTTGCGGTTGTTGACGCCCACCAGCGGCGTGCGCAACTTCAGCGCCCGCGCCATCTCGGCGGCGTCGTGCACCTCGACCAGCACCGCCATGTCCAGACCCAGCGCGATGGCCTCGAAGTCGCGCATCTGTGCGTCGTCCAGGCAGGCGGCGATGAGCAGGATGCAGTCGGCGCCCATCGCGCGTGACTCGTAGATCTGCCACGCATCGACCATGAAGTCCTTGCGCAGCACCGGCAGATCGCAGGAGGCACGGGCCTGGCGCAGGTAGTCGGGGCTGCCCTGGAAGAACTGGCGGTCGGTCAGCACGGACAGGCAGGCCGCGGCCATCTCGCCGTCGCCCAGCGCATAGCTCTGGGCCAGGTCCGCGGGAATGAACTCGCCCTCGCGGATCACGCCCTTGCTGGGGCTGGCCTTCTTGATCTCGGCGATCACGCCTGCCTGGCCGGCGGCGATGCGGCGGCGCAGCGCGCCCACGAAGTCGCGCGTCAGCACGCGGCTTTCGGCGTCGGCGCGGATGGCCTCCAGCGGCACCCGCTTGCGGGCGGCGGCCACTTCCTCGTGCTTGACGGCCACGATCTTGTTGAGGATGTCGGACATGGGGCGTTCTCTCGGTGAATCGGGATCAGGCCGCGGCAGCGGACGTGGTGAACTGGACCATCTGGGCCAGGCGGGCCTTGCTGGCGCCGCTGTCGATGGCCTCGCGCGCGCGCTCGATGCCGGCGCCGATGGAGTCGACGACATTGGCGGCATAGAGCGCCGCACCGGCATTGAGCAGCACGATGTCGCGGGCCGCGCCATGCACACCGTCGAGCACGCCCATCAGCACCGACTTCGACTCCTCCGGCGTCTGCACACGCAAGGAGCGAAGACTGGCCATGCGCAGGCCGAAGTCCTCGGGATGCACCTCGTACTCGCGGATCTCGCCATTCCGGAGTTCGCCCACCATGGTGGCGGCACCCAGCGAGATCTCGTCCAGACCGTCGCGACCGTAGACCACCAGCGCATGCTCGGCGCCCAGGCGCTGCAGCGCCCGCACCTGGATGCCTACGAGGTCCGGGTGGAACACGCCCATCAGGATGTTGGTGGCGCCAGCCGGGTTGGTCAGCGGACCCAGGATGTTGAAGATGGTCTTGATGCCCAGCTCGCGGCGGATCGGTGCCACGTTCTTCATCGCCGGATGGTGGTTGGGCGCGAACATGAAGCCGATACCCACCGCCTCGATGCTGCGGGCGATCTGCTCTGGGCCCAGGTTGATGTTGACGCCCAGCGACTCCAGCACGTCGGCACTGCCGGACTTGCTGCTCACGCTGCGCCCGCCATGCTTGCTCACCTTGGCGCCTGCAGCGGCCGCGACGAACATGGCGCAGGTCGAGATGTTGAAGGTGTGCGAGCCATCGCCGCCCGTGCCCACGATGTCGACCAGGTGCGTGCGGTTCTTCACCGGCACATGCAGCGCCACCTCGCGCATCACCTGCGCGGCGGCAGTGATCTCGCCGATGGTTTCCTTCTTGACGCGCAGGCCGGTGATGAGCGCCGCCGTCATCACGGGCGAGGCTTCGCCGCGCATGATGAGGCGCATGATGTGGAGCATCTCGTCGTGGAAGATCTCCCGGTGCTCGATGGTGCGCTGCACGGCTTCCTGGAGCGTGATGGGCATGGCGGTGTCTGCTTTCTCGAAGTCGGAAGGAAGAAGGAAAAGGTGAAGGTTCAGCGCGAAGGCGCGTCGCTGAAGGCAAGCTTGAGGCCGAAGCCCAGCACCATGAGGCCCGCGGCCCGCTCGGCCCAGCGCAGCACGGTGCCGGCGCGGTCCAGGCGTCGCGCCATCCAGGCCGCGAGCGCCGCCCAGCCGATGCACACCCACAGCGCATTGAAGTTGAAGAGCAGGCCCAGAAGCAGGAACACCCCGCCCGGATGCGCCGCCGCCGGATCGACGAACTGCGGCACGAAGGCCAGGAAGAAGAGCGCCACCTTCGGGTTGAGCACGTTGGTCAGGAAGCCGCCGCGGAAGACACGCGCCAGCGGCTCGGTCTGCGGGCTTTGCTGCGCGGCCAGTCCGGCCTGCAGGGCGCCCGGCCGGCGCAGCATCTGCACGCCGATCCACACGAGGTAGGCCGCGCCCACCCACTTGAGCACCATGAAGGCGGTGGCCGAGGCGGCGACGATGGCGCTCACCCCCACGGCCGCGGCAACGATGTGCACGCAGCAGCCCGCCGTGATGCCCAGCGCCGCCACCACGCCCGCGCGCCAGCCCTGGCGCAGCGCATGGCCCACGATGTAGAACACGTCCACGCCTGGCGTGAGGTTCAGCAGCAGGCCGGCGAGCACGAAGGCCAGCAGGTGCGGCAGGTCAGGCATGGAAGTAGTCCTTCATGGCCGCCACGGCCTGGTCCACGCCTTCTTCGTCCACATCGAGATGCGTCGCGAAGCGCAGGCGATAGAGCCCCGTCGCCAGCACGCCGCGCGACTTCAGGAAGTCCATCAGACCGGCGCTGCGTTCGCGTGCCGGCCCTTCGAGGTCGACGAAGACGAGATTGGTGTGCGGCGCCTCGACCTTCAGGCCGGCAATGCCCACCAGCCCATCGGCGAAGCGCTTCGCGAGCGCATGGTCGTCGGCCAGGCGGTCGATATGGTGGTCCAGCGCATGCAAGGCCGCCGCGGCCAGCATGCCGGCCTGGCGCATGCCGCCGCCGGCCATCTTGCGCACGCGATGGGCGCGGGCGATGAACTCGCGCGAGCCGCACAGCGCCGAGCCCACCGGCGCGCCCAGGCCCTTGCTGAAGCACACCGAGACGCTGTCGAAGCACTGCGCGATGCGCCGCGCCTCGGCGCGTGCGTCGCCGCCCGTCGCCTGGGCCTGCGCGACTGCCGCATTGAAGAGGCGCGCACCGTCCAGATGGCGCGACAGGCCGCGCGATTGCGCGAGCGCGGTGGCCTGCTGCACATAGCCGAAGGGCAGCAGCCGGCCGCCCAGCGTGTTTTCCAGCGCCAGCAGCCGGGTGCGCGCGAAGTGCGCATCGTCCGGCTTGATGGCTGCCTCGATGTCGGCCAGCGCCAGCGTGCCGTCATGTTGATGCTCAAGTGGCTGCGGCTGGATGCTGCCGAACACCGCGGCCCCGCCGCCTTCCCAGCGGTAGCAGTGCTGCATCTGGCCCACGATGTACTCGTCGCCGCGCTGGCAGTGCGCCAGCAGCGCGCACAGGTTGCTCTGCGTGCCGGTGGGCACGAACAGCGCCGCCTCGAAGCCGAGCATCTCGGCGATGCGCGCCTGCAGCGCATTGACCGTCGGGTCGTCGGCGAAGACGTCGTCGCCCACCGGTGCCGCCACCATGGCCTGGCGCATCGCCGCGGTCGGGCGGGTGACGGTGTCGCTGCGCAGGTCGATGGGGGCGGTGCGGGTCATCAGGCGGGCTCCAGGAAGTTCTTCAGCATGGCATGGCCATGCTCGGTCAGGATGGACTCGGGATGGAACTGCACGCCCTCCATCCGCACCGCCTGCGGCAGCTCGGTGTGGCGCACGCCCATGATCTCGCCGTCGTCGGTGCGCGCCGTGACGGCCAGCACCGCGGGGCAGCTGTCGGCCTCGATCGCCAGCGAGTGGTAGCGGTTGACGGTGAAGCGCTCGGGCAGGCCGGCGAACACGCCTTCGCGCGTGGTCGTGATCTCGCTGACCTTGCCGTGCATCAGCTGCCGGGCCCGCACGATCTTTCCGCCGAAGGCCGCGCCGATGCTCTGGTGGCCCAGGCACACGCCCAGGATGGGCAGCTTGCCGGCGAAGGCCTGGATGGCCGGCACCGACACGCCGGCCTCGGCCGGCGAGCAGGGCCCGGGCGAGATCACCAGCCGGCTCACGCCCGCGGCGATGCGCTCGCCGATGCCCTCCAGCGTGATCTCATCGTTGCGCACCGTCTCCACCTCGGCCCCCAGCTCGCCGAAGTACTGCACCAGGTTGTAGGTGAAGGAGTCGTAGTTGTCGATCATCAGCAGCTTCATGGTGCTCACTCCAGGCCTTCTTCCACCAGCTCTGCCGCACGCAGCAGCGCGCGGGCCTTGGCCTCGGTTTCGTTCCATTCCAGCTCGGGCACCGAATCGGCCACCACGCCGGCCGCGGCCTGCACGTGCAGCACCTGGTCCTTGATGACGCCGGTGCGGATGGCGATGGCCAGGTCCATGTCGCCGGCATAGCTGATGTAGCCGCAGGCGCCTCCGTACAGGCCGCGCTTGGTGGGCTCCAACTGGTCGATCAGCTCCATGGCATGCACCTTGGGCGCGCCGGTCAGCGTGCCAGCCGGGAAGGTGGCCTTGAACACGTCGATGGCGCCCATGCCGTCCAGCAGCGTGCCCTCGACATTGCTCACGATGTGCATCACATGGCTGTAGCGCTCGACCGCGAAGGCCTCGGTCACCTTGACGCTGCCGGTCTTGGCGATGCGGCCGATGTCGTTGCGCGCCAGGTCGATCAGCATGACGTGCTCGGCGCGTTCCTTGGGGTCGTTGACCAGCTCGACCTCGGCAGCCTTGTCCAGTTCCATCGAGGCGCCGCGCGGCCGGGTGCCGGCCAGGGGACGGATGGTGATCTTCTGTTCTAGAGCTGAAGCCCCCACGCTCCCCGCTGCGCGTGGTTCGCTGCCCCCCGAGGGGGCGCTCGCGCCTTGGGGCGGCCCGGCGTCGCTCGGCGCGTGCTCCTGGCGCACAAGGATCTCCGGCGACGCGCCCACGACATGGAAGTCGCCGAAGTCATAGAAGTACATGTACGGGCTGGGGTTGAGCGAACGCAGCGCGCGGTACAGCGACAGCGGCGATTCGGTGTAACGCTTGCTGATGCGCTGGCCCACCTGCACCTGCATGAAGTCGCCGGCGGCGATCAGCTCCTTGGCGCGCTCCACCGCCGCCAGGTAGTCGGCCTTGGCGAAGGGCCGCTCGGCCGGATGCGCCTGCGTGGGCTTGACCTGCGGAGCGGCCACCGAATAGCGCAGCAGCTCCTTGAGTTCGCGCAGCCGGCGCTTGCCGCGGGCATAGGCCTCGGGCTGCGACGGATCGGCATAGACGATCAGGTAGAGCTTGCCCGACAGGTTGTCGATGACGGCCAGTTCCTCGCACTGCAGCAGCAGGATGTCGGGGCAGCCGATGGTGTCGGGCGGGCAGGTCTTCTCGAGCTTCTTCTCGATGTAGCGCACCGCGTCGTAGCCGAAGTAGCCAGCCAGGCCGCCACAGAAGCGCGGCAGGCCGGGCCGCAGTGCCACCTTGAAGCGCTTCTGGTAGGCCGCGATGAAGTCCAGCGGGTTGCCGCTGGCGGTCTCCACCACCTGACCGTCGGTCACGACCTCGGTGCGGGCTTCGTCGCCGAAGCCGCTGGCGCGCAGCAGCGTGCGCGCGGGCAGGCCGATGAAGCTGTAGCGGCCGAAGCGCTCGCCGCCGACGACGGATTCGAGCAGGAAGCTGTGGCGTCCGCCGCCGGCGGCGCCGTGGCCATGGGCCAGCTTGAGGTAGAGGGAGAGCGGGGTTTCGAGGTCCGCGAAGGCCTCGGTCATCAGCGGGATGCGGTTGAAGCCCTGGCTGCTGAGGCTCTTGAACTCGAGTTCGGTGATCACGGGGTTTCTCCTGGCCGGCGGGCGCTCCTGTGGCCCATGCGGCGGTTCATTCGATCTGGAGGAGGCACGGCGAGCGAAGCATCGGCCGGGCCAGGCGTGCGCAGCCGCGAGGGCCGCGCGATCAGGCGGTCAACGTCTTTGGCTTGCGCCAGGGCCAGGCTCCCCGGCAGCCTTGCCCCGTCTGGATGACGTGATGAATGAACATGAGAGGCGCGGAGTGTAGCCCAGGGCCTGGCGCCGGGGACGCTTCGCGGACAAGCCCGTCAGTGGGCCGTGGCGCCCGGCCGGATGCCGAGGCGCAGGTCCGCCAGCGAATCCACATAGGCGTCCGCCGGCACCTCTCGCACGGGGCGGCCGTGGTTGTAGCCGTAGCTCACCAGCACCACGCGGCAGCCGGCGGCACGCGCAGCCTGCGCGTCGTTGCTGGAGTCGCCAATGGCCAGCGTGCGGCCCGGCGCGCTGCCCAGGGCCTCGCAGGTGCCCAGCAGCGGCAGCGGATCGGGCTTCTTGCGCGAGAAGCTGTCGCCGCCGAAGACATGGTCGAAGAAACCATCCAGACCCTTGGCCGCGAGCAGTGGCCGCGCGAAGGCGAGCGGCTTGTTGGTCAGGCAGGCCAGCCGCAGGCCTTGCGCGCGCAGCGACGCCAGGCCGTCGGCCACGCCGGGATAGACCGTCGAATGCTGGCCGTTGATGGCGAGGTAATGCCGCTGGTAGCGGGTCCAGGCGCGGTCGAAGAGCGCCTCGGGCGACGGCGCCCCCACCTGCTGCAGCACGGCGCGGATCAGGTGCTCGGAGCCCTTGCCCACCAGCGTGCCGATGACGTTCGCCTCGATGGGCGGCAACGCCAGGTCCTGCAGCATGCCGCCCAGCGCGGCGGCGAAGTCACCCAGGGTGTCCACCATCGTGCCGTCGAGGTCCACGATGGCGGCGTCGAGGGAGGCGCGGTCGAAGAATGCGGCAGTCACGGACAGGCAGGGTCGAAGTCGGGCCTGCGACTGTAGCGCCCACGCCCCGGCAGGCAGCGCTGCAGGGCCGAGCCCAGACCCGTCGCACCCGGGCGCCGCGCCCGGCTCAGGCGCTCACGCTTCGGTCAGGGACTGCGCCGCCACCACCGCCTCGGTGCGGTTGCGCACGTTCAGTGCGCGGAAGATGGCCGCCAGGTGGATCTTCACCGTGCCTTCGCTGATGCCGAGGCTGCGGCCGATCAGCTTGTTGGGCTTGCCCTGCGACAGCAGCTGCAGCACCTCGACCTGTCGCTCGGTGAGCACGTTGCGCAGGTGCTCCAGCGTGGGCGCGGCCGCGGGGGCCGGCGCCGCGCGCACCAGCGGCTCGGTGCCGGCATGCGGCGCCAATCCGCCCGGCAGGGCCGACAGCATCATGGGCGGCACGTACACGCCCCCGGCCATCACCAGCCGCACGGCCGACAGCATCACGTCGGGCGAATAGGCCTTGGGAATGAAGCCGAGCGCGCCGCGGTCGAGCACCGCGCGCATCATGGCCGGGTCCTCGTAGCCCGAGACCACGATCACCGGCACGGCCGGATGGCGGCGCCGCAGCTCGTCGATGTGGCCGTACTGCTCGGCGCCGGGGATGTTCAGGTCGATCAGCGCCAGGTCGATGTCGTCGGTGGCCAGCGAGAACAGCTCGGCCGCCGTGGTGGCCACCACGAACGTGACGCCTTCTTGAAGTTCGGCCAGCTTGGCCTTCATGGCCTCGATGACCAGACGGTGGTCTTCGGCGATCAGGATTCTCATGGCGTGCTCGATGGAGATGTGCGCGCGCCGCATTCGCCCAGGCCTGCGCCCCACGATGCCCTGCGCCGCCGCTGCCCGCCCTCGCAGGCGCGAAAACCGGCAGGGTAGCGCCTAAGCCCCCCGCCAGCAAGGCGCCGCCCCTGCCCGAAAGGCATAGCTCCGTCGCCCTATGGTGGCCCGGCGATCGCCTCGCCAAGATGGCCCGCACATGCGATCCGGACCCACGGTTGTGCAAGAGGGCCCATGCCGCGCCTGTTCGACTTCTATGCGCCGCTCTTCTCGCTCGGGCTCGCCCTGCAGGCGCAGGAGGCGGCCATGCGCGAGCCTGGGCAGGCGAGCCGGCTCGCCCGTGAGCGGCTGATGCGCGCGCGCATGCAGGCCCTGGACGCGGGCCACTCCCTGGCCCAGGTGGAGTCGGCCGCCTTCGCCGTCGTGGCCTGGCTCGACGAGGTGCTGGCCCGCTTGCCGGGGGCACCGGCCGACACGCTGCAGCTGGTGCTATTCAACTCGACCACGGCCGGCACCGAGTTCTTCCATCACCTCGCCGTGCTGGGGCCGCACGACGCGCAGGTGCGCGAGGTCTACTGGTACGCACTGGCCCTGGGCTTCCATGGCCAGTACCACTTCGAGCGGGGCCAGGGCGCTGGCGTGCTGGCACGGCTGAAGGCCCTGCATGCGGCCCAGCTGCCACTGGCGCCGATCCGCCCCTCGGCCTGGGGCGCATGGGCCTCGGTGCCGGGCCCGCCCCTGGCGGTGGCGCCCCGCGCGCACGACCTGCAGCCCTGGCGGATCGCGGCACTGGCCGCCGCCATGGTGGCCCTGGCCCTGGCCTGCGTGGTCCTGCCGTTCGTGGAGGGCTGACCATGCCGGCCTGCCTGGCCCTGGGCCTGCTGACGCTGGTCGCGCTGCTGCTGCTCGGGCGATGGTGGCGGCGGGAAGGCCGGCAACGCTGGCGCCGCCGGCGTCGCCTGGCACGCTGGATCCGCCACCAGCCGCCGCGCGAGCGGCCGGGCCGCGATGAACTCCGCGCATTGCAGATGGCGCTGCCGGGCGGCCGCGCCACCTGCCGGCTGCTGAGCATCGGCGATGCGCAGGCCGTGCCCTCCTCGCTGCTGGCCACGCCCGCTGGCAGAGCCCTGCCCTCCCACTTCTGGGAGGCGCGCCAGGCCGGCGGCATCCTGCTGCTCGGCCTCACGCTGCCGGCCACCGAGGGCCTGGATGGTGGCGCGCGCCGCCTCGGCCTGTGGCCCCATGCCCTGCGCACCCTGGCCCATCGGCATCCCGCACAGCCCCTGCATGGCCTGGTGCTGTGCATCACCGCCGCGGACCTGCTGCGCGACGGCACCGCGCGCACCGAGCGCCTGGCGCGCCTCAGCCATCTCGCGCACCAGGCCTGCGGCGCGCTGGGCCTCGCCCTGCCCGTGCACCTGGTCGTCACGCAGATGCAGGCACTGCCCGGCTATGCCAGCTTCGAGGCGCTGCTGCCGCCCGAGGCCTTCCGGCAGCCCTGGGGCATGCGCCACCCCGGCACCGGCCGCGGCGCGCGGCCCGAGGACCTGCTCGCACCGGTGTTCGAGCCCCTCATGGACCGCCTGCATGCCCTGCGCCTGGGCATGCTGCTCGATGCGCCACCCATGCCGATGCGACGCGACATGCACGAGTTCGTCGAGCAGGTCCGCAGCCTGCGTGCCGGCCTGTGCCAGTGGCTGGACATGCTGACCGACGGACCGCCGCCCTCGCCGCTGCCGCACTGGCAGGGGTTGTTCTTCACGGCATCGCGGCCCGACGCGGCATTCACGGCCGGCCTGCTGGGCCGGATGGCCGACCTGCACGAGCCGCCGGCGTCCATCCGCTGAACTCGCAGCCCGCGCTCCCCTTCAGGGCGTCGAGGGCTCGATGCGGATCTGCCGCGCGCCGAAGGTCACGTCGAGCTTCACCGGCTTGCCCGGCTCCACCGGCCGCACCTCGCGCCAGCGGGCCCGCTCCAGGTCACGGTAGGCAGCCATGAAGGCGAGCGCCTTGGCATCGGCCGGCAGCGTCATCTCGATGCGGCGGCTGTCGCCGGGGCGCAGCAGCAGTTCCTCCTTCTGCACCAGGTCGCCACCCAGCGTGGCCTGGTCCTTGTCGAAGAGCGTGAAGAAGTCGGCCGCATCGAAGGACTGCGAGGCCTTCAGCGCATACACCCGCACGGTCACCGGCGAAGCCCGGCCGCGTGCATCGGGGTTGGCGTCGGCACCGCCCTTGAGGTTCAGCACCACCGGCGTGACGATGGGCTTGGGCGGCGGAGGCGGCGGCGCCGCACAGCCGGCCAGCAGCAGCGGACCGAGCACCGCACCGGCAAGAAGACCACGCCCCAGCGAGCGCCGCGCAAGGCGGCCATAGGACGAACGTTGGGGGGATGGCGCCTGCATGCTATTTCCTTCGTTGCATTGACCCTGGGGTGGGCATCTTCGATTATCCCCAGCACTATTTGACAGGCAACATGCTGACCCCGGACATCGTCGACGCACTGCTGGAGCCCATCGGCGAGGCATCGCCCTGCGGCGACGACCTCGAGTACGACCCCGAGTTCATCGCGCTGGAGACCTCGGCCCAGGGCAAACCCGAGCAGCAGTTCGGCGACACCATCATCCCCGCCGTCGAGCCCGAATGGCCGCAGGTGGCCGAGGCGGCCCAGGCACTGCTGCGGCGGACCAAGGACGTGCGCGTGGCCATGCACCTGCTGCGTGCCAGCACCCGGCTGCAGGGCCTGGAGGGCTTCCTGGCCGGCATGCGTCTGCTCGCCGGCCTGCTCGACAGCCAGTGGGACCACATCCATCCGATGCTGGATGCGGACGACGACAACGACCCCACCATGCGCCTGAATGCGCTCGCGCCGCTGGCCGACGATGCATTGGTGGTGCGCGACCTGTACGACGCCTGGGTGGGCACGGCGCGCAGCGTGGGCCGCATCCGGGTGCGCGACATCGCGATTGCACGCGGCGTCCTGGAGCCCCTGGGCGACGACGCCGGCTACTCCGCCTCGCAAGTGCAGGGCGGGCTCGAAGAGATCGTGCAATCGCAGCCCGAAGTGGCCGACCGCATGGCTGCCACCGGGCCCGCCGTCAACGGCCTGCGCCAGGTCCTGAACGAACGCAGCAGCCAGGGCGACGCCGTGGACCTGGCGCGCCTGAGGACCATCGGGCACATGCTGGGGCAGGCCGCACAGGGCCTGGCCGCGGGCGACGCGGCCGACCAGGGCGGCGACGCCGCACCGACCGGCGGCGAGGACGGCGGTGACGGCGCGGACAACGGCGGCCCGGGCCGCCCCGGCGCCGGTGCCCCCATCCGCGGCGAGATCCAGTCGCGCGCCGATGCCCTGCTGATGCTCGACAAGGTCATCGCCTACCTGCAGCGCACCGAGCCCGGCAACCCCGCACCGCTGCTCATCGAGCGCGCCAAGAAGCTCATCGGCGTGAGCTTCCTGGACATCATCGCCAACTTGGCGCCCGACGCCATGAGCACGATCGAGCACGTGACCGGCGCACGTGCCCCGAGCGACGACGACTGAGTCGCCGCCGGCCCCGCCACACGCTTCACCCCCCACTCCTTCAAGGAGCTTCCGCATGTCTTCCAAGAGCAGTCAGAAATTCATTGCCCGCAACCGCGCGCCGCGCGTGCAGATCGAGTACGACGTCGAGTTGTACGGCGCCGAGAAGAAGGTGCAGCTGCCCTTCGTGATGGGCGTGCTGGCCGACCTGTCGGGCAAGCCCGCCGACCCACTGGCGCCGGTGGCAGAGCGCAAGTTCCTGGAGTTCGACGTCGACAACTTCGACGCCCGCATGAAGGCCATGAAGCCGCGCACCGCCTTCGCGGTCGAGAACACGCTCACCGGCGAGGGCGAACTCAAGGTGGAGCTGACCTTCGAGAACATGGACGACTTCTCGCCCGGCGCCATCGCGCGCAAGGTCGACTCGCTCAACAAGCTGCTCGAAGCGCGCAACCAGCTGTCCAACCTGGTGACCTACATGGACGGCAAGGGCGGCGCCGAGGAACTGCTGGCCAAGGTGCTGGAAGACCCGGCCCTGCTGCAGTCGCTGGCCGCCGCCAAGAAGCCGGCCGAAGACAGCGCCGCCTGACACCCACCCGCCCAGGATCGAGGAGAACCCCATGGCAGAAGCACTTCAGCAGAATGCGCTGAAAGAGGTCGAGTACGCCGGCAGCGATTTCGCATCGCTGCTGCAGAAGGAATTCAAGCCCCGCAGCGACGAGGCCAAGAGCGCGGTCGAGACCGCCGTGCTCACGCTGGCGCAGCAGGCGCTGTCGAACACGGCGCTGATCGGCAAGGACGTCACGCAGTCGATCCAGGCCATGATTGCCGCCATCGACGCCAAGCTGACCGAGCAGGTCAACAAGATCATCCACCACCCGGACTACCAGAAGCTCGAGAGTGCATGGCGCGGCCTGCACTACATGGTCAACAACACCGAGACCGACGAGAACCTGAAGATCCGCGTGATGGACGTCTCCAAGCAGGACCTCGCCAAGACACTGAAGAAGTTCAAGGGCGCGGCCTGGGACCAGAGCCCGATGTTCAAGAAGGTCTACGAAGAGGAATACGGCCAGTTCGGCGGCGAGCCCTTCGGCGCCATCGTGGGCGACTACCACTTCGACCACACGCCGCCCGACGTCGAGCTGCTGGGCGAGATGGCCAAGATCGCGGCCGCCGCGCACGCGCCCTTCATCACCGGCGCCAACCCCAGCCTGATGCAGATGGGCAGCTGGCAGGAGCTGGCCAACCCGCGCGACCTGACCAAGATCTTCGGCACGCCCGAGTACGCCGGCTGGCGCACGCTGCGCGAATCGGACGACTCGCGCTACCTGGGCCTGTGCATGCCGCGCTTCCTGGCGCGCACGCCCTACGGCGCCAACAGCAATCCGGTCGAGGAATTCGACTTCGAGGAAGACACGGCCGGCGCCGACCACAACAAGTACGCCTGGGCCAACGCCGCCTATGCGATGGCCACCAACATCAACCGCTCGTACAAGGAATACGGCTGGGGCTCGCGCATCCGCGGCATCGAGTCGGGCGGCGCGGTGGAGAACCTGCCGCTGCACACCTTCCCGAGCGACGACGGCGGCGTGGACCAGAAGTGCCCCACCGAGATCGCCATCAGCGACCGCCGCGAGGCCGAGCTGTCCAAGGCCGGCCTGCTGTCGATGATCCACCGCAAGAACTCGGACTTCGCGGCCTTCATCGGCGCGCAGTCGCTGCACAAGCCGGCCGAGTACGACGACCCGGACGCCTCGGCCAATGCCAACCTGGCAGCCCGCCTGCCCTACCTCTTCGCCTGCAACCGCTTCGCGCACTACCTCAAGTGCATCGTGCGCGACAAGATCGGCGGCTTCAAGGAGAAGGCCGACATGGAGCGCTGGCTGAACAAGTGGATCACCAACTACGTGGACGGCGATCCCGCCACGTCATCGGAAGAGACCAAGGCCCGCAAGCCGCTGGCCGCCGCCGAGGTGATCGTGGAGGAGGTCGAGGGCAACCCGGGCTACTACACGTCCAAGTTCTTCCTGCGCCCGCACTACCAGCTCGAAGGCCTGACGGTGTCGCTGCGACTGGTGTCGAAGCTGCCCTCGGCCAAGGGTGGCGCCTGATCCAGGTCCCCACGGTGCGCGCAATCCCTTTTGAAAAGGCGCACCGCCTCTCGTTCTCCAGACAGCTTTCCGGCGCTTGTGCAGGAAAGCCCAATCACTTCCCACCCAACTGAAAGGTGCACATCATGGCAGTAGACATGTTCCTCAAGATCGAAGGCGCAGAGATCAAGGGCGAGTCGAGGGACGCAAAACACAAGGAGGAGCTCGACATCCTGGCCTGGAGCTGGGGCATGTCCCAGTCGGGCACGATGCACGGCGGCGGCGGCGGCGGCGCCGGCAAGGTCAACGTGCAGGATCTGAGCGTCACCAAGTACGTGGACGCGGCCTCGCATGCGCTGATCCTGGCCTGCTGCAAGGGCACCCACTACGACAAGATGACGCTGGTGGTGCGCAAGGCCGGCGACGATCCGCTGGAGTACATCAAGATCACCATGGAAGAAGTGATCATCAGCAGCGTGAGCACCGGCGGCAGCGGCGGCGAGGACCGCCTGACCGAGAACGTCGTCTTCAACTTCGCCAAGTTCAAGTTCGAGTACGACCCGCAGACGCAGAAGGGCGGCGGCAAGGGCGTGAAGACGGCCGCCTGGAACATTGCCGAGAACAAGGCCTTCGGCTGACGGACGCTGCGGACGACACCGCATCCCAAGCAAGACGCCGGCAGATGCCGGCGTCTTGCTTTGTGCCGCGAGGGCGGCCGACGCCACACGGGCGCCCGGGCCCTTCGCTGCTCAGCCGGGCATCAGCCGTGTCGCGTCGTCATGCCCGTCGGGCATCACCCACAAGGCGATGGCGGTGTAGTTGTCCTGACCGGGCTTGCCGCGCCCGACGATCTGGGCGTCGATCTGGTCCACCCATTGCCGCGGCGTGCGCGAGGCATGCAGGCAGGCGGCGAGGCCTTCGTCGCCCACCACCTCCCACACGCCGTCCGAGCACAGCAGCAGCGCATCGCCGGGCTCCAGGCGCATCCGGTCGGAGATGTCCACCTGCGGCGGTTCGGTGGCGGAGCCCAGCGCCGACAGCAGCACGTTGCGCTGCGGATGCAGGCGTGCGCCCTCGTCGTCGAGCATGCCGCCGGCCACCATCTGCTGCACCAGGCTGTGGTCCACGGTGCGCGCCACGACGGCGCCGCCACGGAACAGGTAGGCCCGGCTGTCGCCGCTGTGGGCCCACACCATGGCATGTTCCTCCAGGTCGATGGCCGCCATCACCAGCGTCGTGCGCATGGCGGCCAGCTTGCCGCCCTCGGCCTGGCGCGCGACGATGGCCTGGTTGGCCTGCGCGACCAGCTGGCGCAGCAGGCCCGGCGCCAGGCCGGGCTCGAGCGCGAAGCCACCCAGCAGGCTGGCCCGGGCCGTCGCCGCGGCCACGTCGCCCCCGCCATGGCCGCCCGCACCATCGGCCACCAGGCACAGCACATGGCGATCGTCGTACCAGTGGCCGTAGACGTCCTCGTTGTAGTCACGCCCGCCCTGGCGGGTCAGGGTGACGATCTCAATTTCCACGCGCGCTCCTCGTCGCAGTTGTCATCGTTGGGGTCTCCTGCCTCTCGGTGTCTCAGGTCGTGCCGCTGCCGGGCGGCTGCTTCAGCCGGGCCATCTGCGCTTCGTAGGCCTCCAGGAAGGCCTTGCCGAAGAGGCTGTGGAAGTCGTCCTCGGCCTCGGTGGCGATGGCGCCGTACAGCGCGGTGAACTGGTCCCACAGCTTGGCCTTGCGGTTGGCCGCGAACAGGCTGTCCAGCGCCGAGCGGGCGGCGATCTTCTTCTCGAGCTCTTCGGGGCCAAAGCGGGCGATGAGGGCGGCCAGCGCCGCGCGCAGGCCGACCATGACGCCGAACTGATGCGCGCGCAGGTCGTCGTAGGCATCGCGCATGGCGGCCTCGGCGGGCATGAAGCCGCGCAGCTGCGGGCCCAGCAGATGGCCGAGGGCGACCTCGACAGTGGGCGAGAACTTGAGGGGGTTGTTGGCCTGCGCCGCGATCATCGTGACCTCGGCACGCACCTCGCGCTTGAGCTCCTGGCGCGTCAGCAGCAGCTGCAGCGTGCCTTCGGTGGCGCTGCGCAGCATGACGCCGATGCGCTCCATCAGCGCGGGCGTGAGCTGCGCGGGCGGCTGGTGCATGCCGCCCAGGCCCCGCAGGAAGGCGGTCAGCAGTTCGCCCGAGTCTGTGCCGGTGCCTGCGTCGAAGGCGCCGGCCGTCGGCATGGCGGGCGACGGCGGCCCCTCCATGGCAGGCACCGGCGCGGCCGGCATCGCAGGCGCGGGCTGCGGCATGGCGACCGGGGCGCGCGCAGCGACCGCCGGCGCCACCGCAGGGGCCGGCGCAGGCGCTGGGGCAGGCGCCAGCAGATCGTCGAAGCCGCCGCCAGCGACCGCCGACGGACCGAAAGGCTCGTCGCCCAGCAGGTCCGCAAAGGGATCGGGCACTGCCGCCGATGCACCCGCGACGGGCAGTGTCGGCGCCGCCGCTCCCGGCGCAGGCGGCGACGGCGCGGCCACCGGCGCGGGCGGCCGCGGCACGGAGGCGCGACCGATGCGGATCGGCTCGCCGGCCGTGTCGTCGAAGGTGGCGCCACCGTCGGCCGGGCGCGCGGCAGGCGCGGGCGCGCTCGCCCGCGGCGGCGTGAAGCCGAACTGCCCGATGGGCGCGTGGTCGCTGCGAGGCGCCTGGCTTGCCGCGGGTCGCTGCTGCAGGGCCGCCAGGGGGTCGGACGCGGCTGCGGCGGTGTTGGGCTGCAAAAGCGGATCGGCCAATGGGGACAGGGCCAGCGGATCGGCGCCCGCCGGTGCGGGACCGAGGCCGAACAGATCGTCGATGCGCTGCGCGTTGGCCGTGGGATTGGAGGCCGCGGGCAGGCCCAAGTCCGAGAAGTCGTCGAGCGGCGCCGACGCGGCCGGCAGGCCGCCCAGCAGACCGCCGAAGGGATCGCCGGCCGATGCGGGGGCCGCACGGGGCGCCGCGCCCAGTGGATCGGCGAAGGCTGCTGGCAGCTCGCGCCCTCCCGCGGCCGAGGGCGCAGGCGCCGCCGGCGGACGGGCGGGCGCCGCCGCAGGCGCAAGCCCCGCCAGCAGATCGGCAAAGGGATCGTCGTCGGGCAAGGCCGGCTTCGGTGACGCCGGCGCACCGAAGTCGGTGGGCAGGTCCATCGCCGCGGCCTTCGGCGACGGGGCCGCCGCCAGCTGCTGCACGGCGAGTTCGAAGCTGCCGATCACCAGCCGCTCGCCCCCCATGAGCGCGACCTCGTTGCCCGCGCCCAGCGGCACGCCGTTGCACTGCATCGGATTGCTGCCGCGGTCCACGATCACGTACTGGTCGCCGCGGCACAGCACCTGCGCATGCACGCGCGAGACGGTGCGGTCCGGGTCGTCCAGCACCAGCGTGTTGGTGTCCGCGCGGCCGATGGTGCCGCCCTGGGGGCCGAAGCGGGCGGCCATGGGCCGCCCCATCGGGGCGCCTTGACGGCCGACGACGACGATTTCGATCATGAATGGGGCTCCCGCTGCGCGCGAAGGCGGCGAGGCCGCCGCTCGCCGATGTGCGGGCCAGTATTCATAGGGCCCGACGCCTTGGCAATCTCGCCGGAAGAGGTATGCCGTCGCCCGTGCGCAGGCCTTTGGAAAACGCACCGCCCGGATCGTCTAATCGGCGCATGCCGCCATTGCCTTCAAGGAGTCGAACCATGGGCCTCCTGACCCTCCTGTCCGCCTTGCTCGGCGCCTGCCAGGGCGGTGGCGGCGACCGTGAGCAACCCGGCGACACGCCGAACCCCGTGCTGGCCGACCTGCTGCAGAAGGCCATCGACGCCGAGATCGGCCGCATGAACCCCGTATGGGCGCCCGGCCTGCTGCCCCAGGCCCCGCAGCAGGCCCGCGCGTGGCTCGGCGAGATCGACGAAGTGGTGGCGCGCTGCCGCTACGGCCCAGGCAACCGCACCAAGAGCAACCTGCTCGAGTACGACGTGCGGCTGCGCTCCGGCGAACAGATCCAGGACGTGTACAGCGGGCTGCGGTGCCTCTACGGCACGGCGCGGCCGCTGGTGATGCGCGTGCGCTTCGAGGCGGGCCAGGTGCGCGAGGTGCTGACCGATGGGCGCGAGCGCGAGGCATCGACGACGGCGGCGTCCAACGAGCTGCGGCAGTTCGCCCACAGCGTGGTGCGCCTCGACTGGGACCGGCGCGAGTCGCTGTACTTCCCGCCGCCCAAGACGCCGCAGGACATCGCGCGCGAGTGGACGCCGCCGCCGCCGCGCTGAGGCTCTCAGGGCGCGAGCAGCAGCACCACCGGCTGGCTCGGCACCACGCGCACGCCCGGGCAGTTGGTGCTGTTCTGCAGCGACATGCTGGTCAGCCGGGAGGCCGGCATGCCCTGCAGCAGCACGGTGAACGCGCCGGTGAGGTGCCGGCTCGGCCCCATCACCGTGCCCGAGGCCACGCCCAGCAGCACGCCCGCGTTGTCGCCATTGGTCATGGGAATGGTGGTGCCCAGGTTGTGCGCCGGCCCGCCCATGATGAGGATGGTCGGGCAGTTGGGGATGGCCATCGGCCCCATGGCGATGTTGGGATACGGCACCGGGATCGGCGAGGGCACCGCGGGCGTGAGGCAGACGTCGGGGAAGCCCATGTCGGTTCCCATGACCTGGCAGTTGGCGAACATGCGGCGCTCCTCGATGGGGATGAAAGGCGTCAGCCGAAGTGGATCTGCGCGCCCCGCGCCTTCACCAGCTTCTCGCCATTGACCAGCGCGTGCTCGCCCGACAGCCGCAGGGTCTGCTCGGCCTCGCAGTTCAGGTGCGTGGCATGCACCTGGTCCAGCCCCTCGGTGCGGCGCAGGTAATGGCGGCTGTGGTGCTGCACACGCTCCATCACCGTCGACAGCACCGAGCCCACCAGCTTGAACACGCCGGCGCTCACGCGCAGCTGGCGTCCGACCACGTCGGCACCGTCCACCGCCACCTGGGCCTGCGGCGCGGTGATGGCCAGGTTGCGGCCGGCGCGCAGGTCCAGCGCTTCGGCCTGCAACGACAGCGTGCCGCCCTCCGCCTGCAGCAGGGCGTCCCCGGGCAGGCTGAGCAGATGGGGCGCGTCCGATTCGTCGCGCTGCAGCACGTTCATGACCCACCACTGTGCGGGCGCGACGCGCAGGCAGGCCACCGTGTCGCCGGGCCGCGGCGCCAGCAGGCAGCCCACCGCGCGCCGGGCCTGGACCTGCAGGCCACCACTGACCACCGCCAGCCCTTCGGCGCCGGATGCCGTGACCACGCCCACGCACCATTCGGCATCGATGGCCTTGGCCGCGCGAGAGGCCGTCGCGGTGGAAGGGCTGGGGGAAGAGGGACGCGCTGCCGCGCGGGGGCTCGGTGACATGGGGTTGCTCCTGGGATTCAGCCCGCGACGGGCTGCCATTGTTCGGCCTGGGCCAGATCGGGATCGGTCTCGAGCGCGCGTGCACGGTCGCTCATCTGCGCGCCTTCGGTGCGGGCACCATGCAGCACCGTGCGCATCAGGCCGGCGCCACGCAGGTCGGCCTGGGTCAGGTCCGCATGACGCAGGTCGGCATGGGCCAGCTCGGCGCCCCGCAGGTCGGCACCGGCGAGCGCGGCGCCGGCCAGGTGCACCTGGAACAGGTCGGCGCCGGCAAAGCACGCGCCCGGCAGCTGCGCGCCGGTGAACAGCGCCTGTCGCAGCTGCGCCTCCCGGAAATCCACCTGGCTGCCTTCGGCCTGGCAGAAGAGCGCATGGCTGCCCCGCACGCGCGCGAAGCGGGCCTGGTCCAGCCTGGCCTGCTGGAAGTTGCAGCCGGCGATCAGGGCTTCGCTGAAGTCCGCGCCACGCAGATCGGCCTGCAGGAACTGGCAGCCCTGCAGCGCCAGACCGCGGAAGTCCATGCCGGCCAGCACCGCCCCGACGAAGGCCACGCGCTCCAGGCGGGCACCGCGCCAGCTCATGTGCTGCATGCCGCACTGGTAGAGCGTCGTCTGGCGCCACACCGCCTCTTCGGCGGCCACATCCAGCAGACTGGTCTCGCTGAAGGTGGCGGCGTCCAGGTCGGCCCCGCGCAGCACGGCGTGGTCCAGGCGCGTCTTGCTCACCAGGGCCATCGACAGCTGGGCCTGGCCCAGCTGGGCATGCGGGGCCTGGCACTCGGTGAGCACCGCGCCGTGCAGCATCGCGGACCGCAGGTCCGCATGGTCCATCCGGCAGCGGTTGAACACCGCCTTGCGCAGCAGTGCGCCCGCCATCAGCACGCCGCGCAGGTCGCACTGGTCGAAGACGCATTCGCGCAGGTCCGCCTCGCGCAGGTCGGCCTCGCCGAACTGGCACCGGCTGAAGATGCCGCCGCCCAGGTCGGCCCGGCCGTAGGCACCCTTGCGCAGATCCAGTGCCTCGATCAGTTCGCCGACGGCCACGGCGGCAGACAGGCTGTGCAGGGACAGCGTCACGGCCGCCCCCCCTTCCGCGCCCGCCGAGGCGGCTGCGTGCGGCCCCGGCTCGGCCAGGTGCAGCGGCAAAGGAAGGCGCACCGGGTCATGCCGCCCCCTGCTGTTGCGGCGTCAGCCGGGGCCAGGTGCGTGCACGGGTGAGCAGTGCGCCCTCCAGCCGCACGTCGCCGTCGAGCCGCACGCGCGACAGGTCGGCGGCAAAGAGGTTGCTGCGGCGCAGATCGGCACCGCGCAGGTCGGCATGCTGGAGCACGGCGTCCTTGAGGTTGATGCCGGCCATCTGCGCACCCCGCAGCCGCGTGCGGCGCAGCAGTGCGCCCTGCGCGCTCGCCAGACGCAGGTCGGCACCGGTGAAGTCGGCCTCGCACAGGAAGGCCCCGTCCAGCCGCGACTGCGCAAAGCGCGCGCCCGCCAGGCCCATGCTGCCCAGGTTGGCACCGACCAGCCGCGCCTGGCTGAAATCGGCGCCGGCGGCATCGCATTGCTGTGCGAAGACCGCGCCATCGAGCAGCGCGCCGCCCAGGCGGGCACCGGCCAGCCGGCATCCCATGAAGGTGGCCTGCGACAGGCGGGCGCCGCGCAGATCCACGCCATCGAGCGCGCATTCGATGAAGGTCGCGGCCGTGAGGTCGGCCTCGGCCAGCACCAGGCCCTGCAGGTCGAGCTTGTGGAAGGTCTGGCCCGGCGCCACCGCACCGGTCCAGTCCACCCGGCCCCACTGGCTCTCGAACAGCATCGCGCCCGTCAGGGTGGCGCGGCGCCACTGCGTGTCGCCGAACCCGCAGTGCATCAGCGTGGCCTGTTCGAGCTGGGCCTCGTCGAAGACCGCGCCGGACAGCCGCGCCCGGCCCAGGTTGGCGCCCATCAGCCGGGTGCCGACGGCGACCACGCCCCGCAGGTCCGCATGCGCCAGCACGGCGGCCGTGAAGTCGGCACCGGAGATGTTGGCTTGCGAGAGGTTGGCACTCTCCAGCCAGGCGCCCGCGAAGTCGCAGCCACGCAGGTCCAGGCCCGACAGGTCGGCACCCGTCAGGTCCATCCGCGCGAACTGACGCAGGCCGACCGCCACGGCGCGCTCGATCTCGGCGCGCAGCGCGCGGGCGGGCGCAGGCGCCATGGGCGCGGCAGGCAGCTGGGCATGGGCCGACTGCAGGTAGCCCATGCGCTCGGCCGCCTCCTGCCGGACCAGGCCGGCGTGCATGCCTGGCCGGTCGAAGGCCCGGCCCTGGGCCAGCGCCGCCATCTCGGCCAGGCGCTCCTCGGCATTGAAGCGCGGCGGCCCGCGATGCGCCAGCGCGGGCAGGTCCAGCTTCTGGCGGGCGGCCATCTCCAGCGCCTTCTCGGCCTGCGTCAACACGTCGTCCAGCATGGCCCAGTGCTGACGCTGCGCCTCCTTCTGCTGACGCTCCAGGTAGGCCACCAGCTCGGCCGGCCGCGTCGGCGCACGGTCCACCGGCGGCATCCGCAGCCCCAGCGCGTCCGGGTCCTTGCCGAGGGCGCGGGCCTGCGCCCTCGCCAGGGTGACCTCGGACTCCGCGCGGCGACGCTGGGCGTCGGCCTGCAGCTGGTCGCCCGCGAAGGCCTGCCGGCGCAGCTCGGCGTCGGGGTCCAGGTCGTCCAGGCCCTCGGGCAGCAGGTCCGCGTCGTTGAGCGCCTGCAGGGCTCCCATGGCCGGGTCGGCCCGCTTGTCCAGCACGGCGGCATAGTGGGCATCGTCCCGCGGTGCGCCGACGCGCTCCACGGCACCCAGCAGACAGCGGATGTCGCTGCCATCGTCGGTGGCGATCTCGGCCAGTCCCTGGAACAGGGCGATGGCCCGCTCCGCGTGCGGAAAGAACCACAGCGTGGTCAGCCGCAGCGGCACCTCGCGCAGCCGGGTCTCGCCGCCCGCCAATGCGTAGTCGGCGAAGACGCGCGCCCGCAGCCCGGGCAGCCGGCCTTCCACGCGGGGCCGGGTGGGATGCAGGTGGTCGAAGGCGAAGGTCTCGTCGCCACGCAGCGGCTGCTCGAACCACTGGTCCGGCGGCGCCATGTTGAAGTGGCGCCAGTCCAGGTCGGGCGCGAAGCCGGGCGCATGCTCGCGCAGGTAGGACTCGTCATAGGTGCCGCGGTGCGCGGCGCGCCACGGGTGCAGGGGTTCGAGCGCGCCGAAGCCGGCCGGCGGCACGGCCTGGTCGGGCCGCTGCAGCCGCGCCGCGGGCGACTCGATGTTGGGCAGCCAGTGCACGCCGTCCACGGCCGTGCGGCCCCGGCCCGCAGGGTTGAGCGCGAAGTCGGCGCCGCCGTAGGCATGGGCCCAGTCCAGCGGCAGGGACTCGAAGGGCTGCGGGGCGGTGGGCCGATCGCCGTGCCAGTGCCGCTCGCCGAAGACCAGCAGCGTCTTCTGCAGCGGGCCCACCTGCGCCCGCACCGCGCAGGCGCCAGGGCGCGCGGGATCGGCATGGGCGCGCCCATGCACCAGGAACTCGGGCGTAAGCTTGGCGATGCCCTCGTCGATCAGGGGGACGGCCATCTCCTCGGCCAGGAAGGTCCACATCGACTGCTCGCCCCACAGGGTGCCGCCTTCGGCCTGGGCGAAGGGGATGTGCAGGCTGGCCGTGACGCACAGGCCGTAGCGGCGGCGGTACTCGATGGGCCGTGTGGACAGTCCCAGGGACATGGGCTTGTGGACCTGCATCGGTGCTCACTGCCCCCCGGGCGGCTGGTAGGGCTTGGGCATCTCGGGCATGGCCGGCAGGTCGGGCATGGGCGGCACGCCCGGCTTGGCCGGGCCGTCCAGGCCTGCACTGGCGGGGCCGGCCTCCTCGGCGCCGGTCACCGTGTCCCACACGGTCTTGGCCATGCCCACGTCGGAGTTGACGCTCTCGCCCGCCACGACCACGGCCAGCGCGCCGGGGTTGACGGCGGCTGCGCCGCCTTCGACCGCGCGCAACCGGGCCGTCGTCGCCATGCGGTTCAGGCGGCCGGACAGATCGGTGAGGCCCTGGGCCTTCGCCTCCTTGGCGGCGTCCTCCAGCGCCTTGGCCGCATCCACGTACTGCTTGATCGTGGCGGCCACGTCGAACGCACCGCGGATGACCGCGCCAACCCCCATCGCGGCCGCCACGATGGCGCCGGCCTGCGACGCGGCTGCGGCGGCTGCCGCGCTCGGCGCGCCCGCCTGCAGGATCTTCATGGGAGAGATGTCCACCCACAGGGCCTCGGTGGTGAGGTTGGGCCCGGCGCTGTTCGCGAGCTTCACTGCGAGCACGTTCTCCATCTGGATGCCCGCGAAGTTCGAGATGCTCATCGCCAGCGCGTTCTCCATGCTCATGCCCATGAAGGTGGAGCGCGCGATGCCGATGTTGGCCTCGCTGTTGGTGCCGATGTAGCCGCTGGAGTTGGCGCCCAGCACCGTGGTGTTGGAGCCCACCGAGGTCGCGTCGATGTTGGCCACCGCCATCGTCGTCACGTTCGAGTTGCTGACGATCTTGACCTCGTTGGCCATGATGGCGTGCTTGCCATTGGTCACGTCGTTGTGGTCGCCGCCGGACTGGATCTTGGTGTTGCCGTTGGTGATGAAGGCCGTGTCCGAGCCCACCGACACCGTGTGGAAGCCGGCGATGCCCACGTCCATGTTGGCGCCGATGGCCGTCTTCTGGAAGCCGCCGATGGCCACGTCCTGGTTGGCCGTGACGATCAGGCCCTGCATGCCCTTGACCGAGGTCTTCTGGCCGGCGTGGTAGATGTTCTCCTGGAAGCCCGCCACCTGCGTGAGCTGCCCGCCGCCGCCGATGGTGTTGACCTGGCGCTGGCCGACGGTGTTCTCCTGCTTCTCGACCACCACCGTGGTCTCGTTGCGGCCGACCTTCGACGTGCGATCTCGGTCCACCGTCTCGCTCTGGTCGCGGCCCACGCTCACCGAATCGTCCACCTCCACCGAGGTCGACATGTTCCGCTCGGCATGGATGTTCACCAGCTCGGCGCCCTTCTTGTCCTCGAACATGATCTCGTTGTAGTTCGAGGGGCCGCCGCCAGGCGTGGAGCGCGTCTTGAAGCCGCTCTGCGTGGCGCTGGGATAGGGAATGGGCTGGTCGTCGTTGTAGACGCGGCCCATGATCAGCGGCCGGTCCGGGTCGCCATTGAGGAAGTCGACCACCACCTCCTGCCCGATGCGCGGCGCGAAGTAGCCGCCCCAGCCCTTGCCGGCCCAGGGCTGCGACACGCGGATCCAGCAGGTGGACTTCTCGTTGCTCTCGTCGTAGCGGTCCCAGTGGAAGTGCACCTTGACGCGGCCGAAGGCGTCCACGTCGTGCTCCTTGCCCTGCGCGCCCACCACGATGGCCGACTGCGGCCCGGGCATGCGCACGCGCGGCGTGAGCCGCGGCGGCTTGAAGGTGGTCTCCGCGGGCAGGGCCGTGAGCAGGAACAGGCCCGCCCCACGCCGGCCGGTGTGCAGCAGCGGCTCCTCGGCCACCAGCCGGCCCAGCGCGTCCAGCACCTGGGCGTTGACGGCGTCGTCGGCCAGCAGTGCCATCAGCAGGCGCCCCGCCGCCTCCTCGCGCGGCTCGGCGTCCATGCCTTCGTAGCCCGGGTGCATCAGCACCATCGTGCAGCCGGCGATCAGGTAGGCGCCGTCGCGCGTGCCGTCCGGGTCGCCGCTGAAGTCGAAGCAGCGGCCCACGGCCACGTCGGGCCAGGCCGTCAGCGCCCAGTGCTGCCGCCGCTCGGAGACCATCTGGTCGATGCGCGCGCCCAGCTTGAGGTTGAGCGCGCCGTTCTCGAAGTAGCCGCCCGGAAACTCGAACACCTCCAGGTCGCTCAGTTCATGCTCGCCCGAGGCGTCGGCGTCGGACTTGAGTACGGTGCGGATCTTCTTGAAGTCGCTGTCGCGCGAGGCATAGCGGCCGCTGCCGAGCGACTGCGCATCGCACCAGCGCAGGATCTCGTCGAACCGCTCCTCGCCACCGCCGGTGGCCATCGGCAGCTCGTGCACCACCGGCAGCTTGTCGTGCGCCGTGCCGGCGCCGTCGGCCAGCAGCATGGTGCCCGGCGCGTCGTGCGCATCGAACCAGTAGTAGATGCCCTCGTCCTCGAGCAGGCGCGAGACGAAGTCGTAGTCGCTCTCCTCGAACTGCACGCAGTAGGTGCGCGGCTTGTGCTCGCCCACCACGCCGCTGGGCTTGGTCTTCTTGAAGCGCTTGATGGCGCTGTCCTCGAAGGTCGCGTCCATCACCTCCAGCACGCTCTTGTCCTGGTGGATGCGGGCGTTGGTCCGCTTGGTCAGCAGCCAGAACCAGGAGCGCAGGGTGATGCGGTACTCGAAGTAGCGCCCCACCGCGCCCAGGCGCGCGAAGCGCACCGCATGGCCCTGGCAATGCCGCTCGTGCGTGTTGCCACCCGGGTCCAGGAACTCCACCACCACGTCGAAGGCATGGCCCAGCACATCGCGCGCGTCCAGGTCGTTGGCCTTGGAGAGCACCGACAGCTCGTAGGCGGCCGGGCGGCTCAGGCCCTCGTGCCCGACGATGCCCCAGAACATGAGCTCGCCGTTGACGGGCGATTCGCTTTCGATGCGGAATTCCTGTGTGGCCATGGTGGCGATGTCGGGTGGGTCAACGACGGCGGGCGGCGACGAGCCAGCCCTGCACGGGCCGGGCGTTCTCGTTGCGCAGATGCACGGAATCGAAGGCCACGGGCTCCAGGCCGGCGGCCTCCAGGTCGGCACGCACCGCTGCGCCGTCGTGGCTGTAGCGGCCGTGGGGGTTGAGGATGAAGCCGTCGGACGAGAGAGGCTGCCCGTGCAGATCGGGATCGACAGCCTCCAGCGTGAAGATGAGCCAGCCGCCCGGCCGCAGCACGTCGTGCGCCGCCGTGAAGACAGGCGCCAGTCGGCCGAAATAGCACAGCGTGTCGGCCGAGACGATCAGGTCGCGGCTGGCCGCTTCGCTCTGCTGCAGGAAGGCGGTGAGTTCGGCCTTGACAAGGCGGTGGTAGACCTGCCTGGGCTCGGCCTTGGCCAGCATGCCGGCCGACAGGTCCACGCCCTCCAGATGGCGAGCAAAGGGTGCAAGCAACGGCCCGCACAGGCCGGTGCCGCAGCCCGCGTCGAGGATGTCCAGGGACGCACGGGGCTCGCCCAGGCAGGACGCGACCTGGCCGGCCACCAGCTCCGGGGCGCGGTAGTGCAGCATGGCCAGCTTGGCGTCGAAGCTGTTGGCAAAGCCGTCAAACACCGACTCGACGTAGCCGTCGGCCGCACGCTCGGGCACGAGGGTGCCCGTGCACGCCGCCAGGTGATGGGCGGCCTCGGGGTTGTCGGGCTCGTCCTTGAGCCAACCCTGGTACACCTCGGCCGCCTCGGCCAGCCGACCCACGCTGAAGAAGGCCATGCCCAGAAGACGCTTGGCCTTGGCATGGCGGGGCGAGCGCAGCAACGCCTCGCAGAACATCCGCAGGCTTTCCTCGTGGCGATCCAGCGCCAGCAGCAGGCTTGCGCAGTTGGTGCGGGCATCGACGGAGTCCGGGGCCAGCGCGATCGACTGCCGATAGGCCTGTTCGGCTTCGTCCAGCCGGCCCTGCTCCCGCCGCAGCACGCCCAGGTTGTTGTGGAAGGCCGCGCGCTCCGGCGCGAGTGCCAGGGCGCGCTCGTAGGCCTGCGCCGCCTTGTCCAGCCGCCCCGCTTCGAGCAGCACGTTGCCAAGGTTGCTGTGCCAGTCGGCGACCGTCGGATCCGCGGCGATGGCGCGTTCCATCAAGGCCAGTGCTTCGTCGGAGCGGCCTCTCTGATGCAGGAGCATGCCCAGGAAGTGCAGGGCATTGGCGTCGCCCTCGCCGCCGTCGATCAACGCCCTGTAGATGCGTTCGGCCGCGTCCAGCCGGCCTTCGCGGTGCATGCCGATGGCCAGATGCAGGGCCTGGGTCATGTCGACCTCCAGGGTCCCCCCCTGACCCGCCACCGCAGCCGCGGCCGCGATGGAAGTCTGCCCGCCAGGGCGAACCGGCCGGACGTCGGAGAGTGCCCTGCGGCGGCTGCCGGGCATGCCTTGAGGGCGGTTCATGGCTGTGCGGCCGGGACGCGAGCCGCCCACTCGGGCGAAGCGGGGATCGAATCAGAAGTCATCGTCGTCTTCGTCGTCGTAACCCATCGCCGCCCGCCGCTGCCCCATGGCCTGCGCCATCTTCTGGTTGGCATGCAGCGACTTCTGATTGCCCGTCCAGGCCCTGTTCGCCGGGTTGAGGCCCGCCTGTTGGGGGTCGACCAGGCCCGTCTTCATCTGGATGTTCTGGTAGTCGGGCCGGATGGCAAGTCCGCCCCATTCGACACGGATGCGGTTCTCGCTGAACTTCATGTTGCCGAAGGGCGGCAGACCCACGGTCATCGCTTCCTCCTCCCATCCGTACTTGAACAGCACGCGCCCCGAGACGACACGCCAGGCATGCACGAGTTCATGGCCCAGCCCGATGGCGGGGGGACGATGTGCCCAGGTGTGGGATGACGGGAGATATTTCTTGTGCTCGGCGCTGAGGTTGTCGCGCCTGTGGTTGAAGGTCACGCGGCAGGACTCCCCCGTCCCGGGTGTCAGGAAGTCGTACAGGTACACCCTGAGCTTTGCATCGACGTGGGCGGGGATGGCCGTGCGTCCCGAGGCCATCGCCTCCAGGTCCTTCAGGCCGATGCCCACCAGCTTGGAGACGCCGTCCATGCTGAGGAACCGGGGCACGGGCTTGCCGATACCGAAGAATTTCTTGAGCCCCGAGCGTTTGCTCATGTCGGCGCAGGCGCGACCCAGCACCACCGCCAACTCGGTTTCACCCTTCGCGTGCAGGGTGCCCAGTTCGACGAACATGTCGACGCCCGGCGTCGCGCTGTCGCCGCCTTGGCTGTTGCCGGTGTCCTTGTCCCAGCCCCGGTAGATGTCCACCCGATGGCCACTCGCGTCGATGGCCTGGATCAGCTCGTTGCCGGTCTTCGTCCTGCGCAGATCGTCCAGGGCGGTCTTCGTCGCATCGATGAACTCGGTGGCCTTGGCGAGCGGCAGCGTTTCGACGCCGTGGCCGATTCGCTTGTTCTGGATGCGAATGCCACTGCTGTAGTGAACGGACATGGGTACTCCTTTGCGTTCAGGCGAAGTGATACGAGAAGCCGCCGTCCGACACGCCCACCCTCACGCCCTCGATCGGCTTGCCTTCCATCATTCGCGTGAGGAACTCGCGGCTGATGTCCGGCAGCATGGTGTTGGTGAGGATGGCGTCGATCATCCGGCCGCCCGATTCGCTCTCGGTGCAGCGGCTGACGACCAGCTTGACGACGTCGTCGCCCACTTCGAACGGGATCTTGTAGCGGGCCTCGACGCGCTTCTTGATGCGGCCCAGCTGCAGCCGCACGATGCTGCCCAGCATCTCGTCCGACAGCGGGTAGTAGGGAATGGTCACCAGCCGGCCCAGCAGCGCGGGCGGGAAGACCTTGAGCAGCGGCTCGCGCAGGGCCTTGGCCATCGACTCGGGATCGGGCATCAGCTCGGGGTCGCGGCACATGCTGGCGATCAGGTCGGTGCCGGCATTGGTGGTGAGCAGGATCAGCGTGTTCTTGAAGTCGATGGTGCGGCCTTCGCCGTCTTCCATGAAGCCCTTGTCGAAGACCTGGAAGAAGAGCTCGTGCACGTCGCTGTGCGCCTTCTCCACCTCGTCCAGCAGCACCACGCTGTAGGGCTTGCGGCGCACGGCCTCGGTCAGCACGCCGCCTTCGCCGTAGCCCACGTAGCCAGGGGGCGCGCCCTTGAGCGAACTGACGGTGTGCGCCTCCTGGTACTCGCTCATGTTGATGACGATGAGGTTCTGCTCGCCGCCGTACAGTGCCTCGGCCAGGGCCAGGGCGGTCTCGGTCTTGCCCACGCCCGAGGTGCCGGCCAGCATGAACACGCCGATGGGCTTGCTGGGGTTGTCCAGGCCCGCGCGGCTGGTCTGGATGCGCTTGGCGATCATCTCCATCGCATGGTCCTGGCCGATCACGCGCTGGCCCAGCAGCACGGGCAGCTTGAGCACGGTGTCGATCTCGTTGCGCTGCATGCGGCCGACCGGAATGCCCGTCCAGTCGCCCACCACGGCGGCGACGGCCTGGTAGTCCACCGTGGGCAGGATCAGCGGCGACTCGCCCTGCAGCGTCGTGAGTTCGGCCTGCAGCGCACGCAGTCGCACCAGCATGGCCTCGCGGTCGTCGCCCACTGCCCCAGCGGCGGCGGAGTCTTCGCTCCCTCCCCCGCTGGGGGAGGGTTGGGGTGGGGGCGCGCCCTCGGCGGAGGCCGCCGGGGGGGGGGGGGGGGGGGGGCGCCGCCCCCCGGGGGGGGGCCGGGGGGGGGGGGGGGGGCAGCGGGGGGCCAAGGGCCGGGCGAGCCGAGGCCGACCGGCCCACCCGCCCACC
>NZ_JBQUYR010000015.1:31596-181474 GCF_056314265.1 Pseudacidovorax sp. DMC4
GCCCCCGCCGCCGCCCCCCCCCCCCCCCCCCCCCGCGGGGGGGGGGCCCCCCCCCCCCCCCCCGCGGGGGGGGGGGGGGGGGGGGCCCCCCCCCCGCGCCCTCGGCGGAGGCCGCCGGGCCCCCACCCCTGCCCTCCCCCAGGGGGGGAGGGGGAGGAACGTCGACGGGCTGCCCGCCGCTGCGCAGCTTGGCGCGCAGGGCCAGCAGCTCGTCCACCAGCGCCTTCTCCTGGCCCCAGCGGCCTTCGAGGTCGCCCAGGCGGTCGCGCTCGGCGGCCAGGTCGGCATTGACGGCCTGCTCGCGCTCGGCCACCTCGATGCCGATGGCCTTCTCGCGGCCGATGATCTGCAACTCGGTCTCCAGCGACTCGATGCGCTTGCGGCTGTCGTCCACCTCGGCCGGTGTGGCATGCAGGCTCACGGCCACGCGCGCGCAGGCGGTGTCCAGCAGGCTCACGCTCTTGTCGGGCAACTGGCGCGCCGGGATGTAGCGGTGGCTCAGCTTGACCGCGGCTTCCAGCGCCTCGTCCAGGATCTGCACCTGGTGGTGCTTCTCCATGGTGCTGGCCACGCCGCGCATCATCAGGATGGCCTTGCGCTCGTCGGGCTCGTCCACCTGCACGTTCTGGAAGCGGCGGGTCAGCGCCGGGTCCTTCTCGATGTACTTCTTGTACTCGGCCCAGGTGGTGGCGCCCACGGTGCGCAGCGTGCCGCGCGCCAGCGCCGGCTTGAGCAGGTTGGCCGCATCGCCCGTGCCGGCCGCGCCGCCCGCGCCCACCAGCGTGTGGGTCTCGTCGACGAACAGGATGATCGGCTGCTCGCTGGCCTGCACCTCTTCGATCACCGAACGCAGGCGCTGCTCGAACTCGCCCTTCATGCTGGCGCCAGCCTGCAGCAGGCCCACGTCCAGCGCCAGCAGCTTCACGTCCTTGAGGGCGGGCGGCACGTCGCCGCGGGCGATGCGCTGGGCAAAGCCCTCGACCACGGCCGTCTTGCCCACGCCGGCCTCGCCCACCAGGATGGGGTTGTTCTGGCGCCGGCGCATCAGGATGTCGACCACCTGGCGGATCTCGTCGTCGCGGCCGACGATGGGGTCCATCTTGCCGCTGCGGGCCTGCTCGGTGAGGTCGGTGGTGAACTTCTTGAGCGCGTCGCCCTTGCCCATGGCGGCAGGGGCGATGGCGCCGCTGTCCTCGCCCGGCGTGCCTTGCCCCAAGCCGGTGCCGTCCTGCGCGCGCATCTTTCCCTCGGCCGAGGCGTCGCAGATCTTCGCGAAGTTGGCGGCCAGGTCCTCGACCTTGATCTTCTCGAATTGCTTGGACAGCTGCAGCAGCGGGTTGCGCAGGCTCTGCGTCTTGAGCATGCCCACCACGATGTAGCCGGTGCGCACCTGCGCCTCGCCGAACTGCAGCGTGGCATAGGTCCAGGCGCGCTCGATGGCGTTCTCGATGTGCGGCGAGAAATCGCTGATGGCGGTGGCGCCGCGCGGCAGGCGGTCCAGCGCAGCCGTCACGTCCTTGGCCAGCAGCGAGATGTCCAGCCCGTAGTGCTGCACGATGCGGTGCATGTCGCTCTCCTGGTTCTGCAGCAGCTGGGCGAACCAGTGCTCCAGCTCCACATAGGGATTGCCGCGCATCTTGCAGAAGACCGTCGCGCCTTCGATGGCCTTGTAGGCCAGGGGATTCAGCTTGCCGAAGAGGGCGGTGCGGCTGATTTCACTCATGGGTTTCTCCAGTAGAGACAGGACGAACGGCGGCGCGTGTTTTCACAAGGCCACGTGGGCGGGGGCCGCCGCGGGCGCGGCGACGATGGAGGACAGGTGCGAAGGACCGGCGATGCGCACGTCCACCGCGTGGTTCGCGCGCGGCCGGTTGCCGACCCAGCTGGTCCAGCCCAGGCGCGCGCCGCTGCCCAGCCGGGTGGGAGGCACCTCGGCGCGCTGCAGCAGCAGGCGCGCGTCCCAGTCCAGCTCGCCGCCCAGCAGCTGCTGCACCCAGCGCACCAGCGGGCCGCGCGCGCTGCCGTCGGGCAGGAAGCGGCGGTACTGATCCAGCGTGAGCGGGCCCAGGTGCAGGCAGACCTTGTGCTGCCGGTCCCACACGCGCCGGCCGAGCACGGCGCCCAGGCCCACCGTGCGTGAGGCCGTGTTGGGGTTGCTCGCGCCCAGGCGCGTGAGCTCGTCCTCGGGCAGGGTCATCCAGTGACCCACCCAGCGCTCCAGCCGCACCGGCACCTCGAAGAAGCCCGACAGCACCCGCTCCACCCCTTCGGCGCTGTGCACCCGGCGCGCGAGCCAGCCCGAGAAGTGCAGGCGCGCATCGTCCGGCACGTCGTCGCGCTGCTGCCGTGCGGCACCGCCGATGCCCACCAGCGCGCCCACGCGGTGGCGGAAGGGGTCTTCGCCCGGCCGGTCCATGCCGGGTGCGGGCCGGGCCTGCGACCAGGCGCGGTAGAACTGCAGCGCGAATCGGTGCAGGAAGGTGTCGAGGAAGGCCAGCCAGGTGCGGTCGCCATGGTTGAGCGCCCGCTCGCGGATGAAGTCCGACAGGTGCACCGGCAGCGGGCCGTTGGGGCCCACGTAGGCAAAGAAATGCTGGCGGATGAGCGGCGGCCGGCCATCGCCCTGCGGCAGCTCGAAGCGGCTGAGCCCCGCGGGCGCGAAGGCGAGCGAGGGCTCCTGCCCCACGCGCACCGGCTCGGCGGAGGGCCGCAGCGCGTGGCCCCAGCGTGGGGCCGACAGGTCGGTCGCCTCCAGCCGGCGCATCAGCGCGAAGTAGTCGTAGGCCCAGGCCTGCTCGGCACGCGCGGCCAGCAGCTGCGCCGCGCCCGCGCGCGCCGGCGCCGGCGTGGCCACGGCCGGGGCGGCTGCGGGTGCACCGCCGGTGCTCACAGGATCGCCCGGGTCCCGCACTGCGGCCTCCAGCGCATCAGCTCGCCGCGGCCGGCGGCGTGCAGCACGGTCTCGACGAAATGGTTGACCTCCACATGCCGCGCCAGCCAGCGCGACATGACGGCGCCGAACAGGAACACGCTGCCGCCGTGGAAGGCCGTGGGCTCCACCTCCAGCGCCACCTCCAGGCCGCGGCCGAAGGCGATCGGTCCCGGCAGCGGCAGGCGGCGCACCAGCGCGCGCGTGCGCACCGACAGCAGCCCGCGCACCTGCGCCTGGCGCGACTCGTCGGCATGCGAGGCATAGAGCTGCAGCATCTCGCGCAGCGCCGCCGCACCCTGTTGCGGCGAGCTGTCGGCCAGCGACAGGTAGTTGAGCGCCAGGTGGTCGATCACCTTCCAGCCCAGGCCTTCCTGCACCACCGGCGAGACCGGCCGCGACGGCGCCCGCAGCATGCGCACGCGCTGCACCGGGAAGGCGTCCATGCATTCGAAGTCGTTGTCGCGCCCTTGCGGCAGCAGCAGCGGCAGGTCGCGGTTGGTGACCAATGCCGACACCGCCAGCTGCCGCAGCTGCGTCGGGAAGGGCGCCTCCTGCGGATCGACGATCTGCAGGTAGACCTCCGAGCCGATGTGGCTGCTGCGGTGGCCCTCACTGCGCTGGCGCGCCGACAGCAGGCGCGGCTCGCGCGTGGTGGTGTAGTAGGCCGGGTGCACATGGCGGCTGCCGTGGAAGGCCGCATAGAAAGGCAGGAAGCGCTGCTCCTGCACGCCCTCGCCCTGCACCGTGCCGCTGTGGCCGACGACCTCGGTCACCGAGTGCACCTCGAAGTCCTGCGGCCGGGTGCGGTCGGGCAGCAGGTGGAACTGGCTGACGCCCTCGCCCACCTGCACACGGTCCAGCCGCTTGGGGAAGAGGTTGATGGCCGGCACGCAGTTCAGCCGCACGGTGTCGGGGCCGACCAGCTTCTCCAGCGCCGCGTCGCCGCGCGAGAACAGGATCACCACTTCGACCTCGGCGACCGGCATGGTCGCCAGCAGCGGTGCCAGTCCGGTGAGCCGCGCGAAGCGGAAGCGCTCTGGGCAGGCGAAGTACTCCTGCACCAGCCGGAAGCCCGAGAAGCCGGTGTGGGTGACCGGCAGCAGCGCCTCGTCGTCGTCGAAGCCGCACTCCTGCACCGTGCTGCCGGGCAGCTCGCGCAGGCCGGCTGTCGTGGCGCCGCCCGCGGGCGTGCCCAGCGGCCGCAGCCATACGGCCACGGGCCGGTTGAGCACGCATTCGTGCAACTGCCAGGCCACGTCATCCGCGCCGGCGAAGTGCAGCAGCAGCGCGTCCATGGGGATCTGGCTGAAGTTGAGCCCGGCCGTCGCCTGCAGCGTGAAGCGCAGGCCGCCGCGGATGTCGCGCGCGCGTGGATGCCGCGCCAGCGGCAGGTCCGGCGCATAGCTGAAGTACTGGGCCTGCGTGAGCGCGACGGGCCACACGCGCAGGTCCTGCCCCGTGCGGAACTCGCAGTGCGTGTTCTGGCCGCTGGCGGCCCGCGCGCGCAGGCCGCTGCCACGCGGCAGCACCGGCCCGCGGGCCAGGTTGGCGTCTTCCAGGTCGACGTCGAAGGCGCACACCGTCATGGCCGGCGTGGGGGCCAGGAAGTGCGGATGGACGATGTCCAGCAGGTGGCCGGTGAAGCGCGGATAGTCGGCGTCGAGCTTGAGGTTGACGCGCGCGGCCAGGAAGGCCGTGGCCTCGATCAGCCGCTCCACATAGGGGTCGGCCACTTCCTGGCCTTCGAGGCCGAGGCGGTGCGCGATCTTGGGGAAGGTGCGTGCGAACTCCGACGTGCTCTCGCGGAAGTAGCGCAGCTCCTGCTCGTACAGGTTCAGCAGCCGGGGGTCCATGGTGTGCCCTCAGCGCGGTGGCGTGGCCTGCTCGATGTCGACGCGCCCTTCTTCCAGGTCGATGCGGCTTCGCATCAGGAACTCCAGCGGCACCGGCTGCGCCCACAGCATGCCGCGGATCTGCAGACCGACGCGGTTGTGGGAGTCCAGGGCCGAGCCTTCCATGACGAGTTCAACTTCCAGGGTGCGGGGCAGGATGCGGGGCTCGAACTGCAGGATTGCGTTCTTGAGCGCCTGTTCCATGCTGACACGCTGGATCGACGAGGTGAACTGGCCGGACAGCATAGGCAATCCGTAGTTCAGCACCGAGCGCGCCGCCTGCGGATGGCGGCGCTCGTCCAGGCCCCGTAGGCCGCCCGTGGCGTTGAACAGCCACGCCAGGTCGCGCAGCACCGCGGCGCGCAGCGCCTGGCGCGTGAGCGTGCGCTGGTCGTCGCCCTCGCGCTCGCGGCCGGGCTCCAGGTCCACCAGCCGGTCGAGCAGCGAGGGCTGCAGGCGCTCCTGCGCGCTCGCGATGTCGCGCGGCTCAGCCACCGGCGGCGCTGTCCTGGGCGGCGTCCACGGCGTCGCCCTGGCCGGTCTCGGCCGCGCCGGCGTCCATCACGACGTCGAACACGATCTCGCGCACGTCCATCAACGCATGCTCGCCCGCGTCGCTGCTGAAGCTGCGCTGGCCCAGGCCCGTCCACACCTCGGGCGCACGCTCCTGCCATTCGGTCTTGCGTGCCAGTTGCAGCGCGCCGTCGCTGCTGGCCTGGCTGCCGTCGTAGCGCGTGGGGATCAGGGCCAGCGCCTCGCCGCCGTTGGCGAAGGTCAGGTGCGCGGGCATCCACACGGCATCGCGCAGGTCTTCGGGCGCCTCGATCTTGACGGCCGCCAGGCGCGAGAAGGGCACCCAGTAGTAGCGCCCGTTGACGAAGGCCTCCAGCACCGGGCCCAGTCGCATGTCGCCGTCGGCCAGCCATTCGAAGGGCTGGCCGTCGAGCGTGCCCGAGGTGGCGGGGGCCGCGTCGAAGGCGCGCTCGCGCAGCTGCTCGCCGGCCGCGGCATCGCCCGCGCCGATGCGCAGCAGCGACTCCACCAGCAGCGCCAGCCATTCGTCGGGCTGGCCGAAGATCATGGGTGTGCGCTTGCCGGCGAAGACCTCGGCGCGCAGGCCTTCGCAGCGGATGGCCTCGCCGTACATCTGCTTCATGGGAATGGCGGCGGCATCCATCTCGGCGGCCACGCTCAACTGGTTCAGCGCCCGCTCCCACTGGCCCAGCACGCACAGCAGCTGGGCCAGGAAGACGCGCAGCTTCATGTCGGCCGGCCTGGCGCGCACCTTCGCGGTGAGGGCGGCCAGGGCGCCGGCGGGGTCGTGGGCGGCCAGCAGTTCTTCGGGGGTGCTCATTCGGGGCTCCTTGGTGGACGGGGATCGGGGACGGTCAGCCCAGTTCGGCCATGCGGATGGCGCCGCGGCGCCCGTCGTCGAGCTGCGGGGCGGAGGCGATGCTCAGCTTGCGGTAGGCGAAGGCCAGGATCTCGCACGGAAAGCCCACGCTGCCGCCGGTCACCAGCACATAGTTGGCCAATCGGGCGTCGCTGAGCGCGATCTCCAGCGTCGACTCCTGCTCCTTCGAGGAGTCGCCGGACGCCTTGAAGCAGGACAGTACGACCTTGGCATCGCTGGCCTGCGACTTGATCAGGTTGGCGATGGACGCCGTGGCCGCGTCGCAGCGCCGCACGATCAGCATGGCGTTCATGCTCAGCTTGGACTTGGTGCCGCCCGGCGCCGCATCGGCCCGCACGGCGCTGAAGTAGCCCAGCACCGCCATGCGCTTCTTGCCATCGCCGAAGAGCCGGAGCGATTCGCCCTCGATCGGGTTGCCCTTGCTCTCGATGGTCATCACCACGTCGATGTTGTCGCTGCGGTTGAGCGAGAGTTCGAGCATGCGCAGCGCCTCGTCGGCGTCGATCTGCTGGTCCTGGTTGAATGACATGGTGTTCCTCGTGTTCCGGAAAGGGGAGATGGCGGGTCAGGGCGCCCGGGCCGCGCCCCAGCGCACGGCCACGGCCAGCACCTGCCGCTCGCGGTCGGGCCGCGCCTGGCCGCGCACGCGCAGGTCCGCCAGCGGGGCGGCGGCCGACAGGCCGAACAGGCGCGGCGCGCTCTGCGGCAGTGCCGGGCTGGCCACCACCAGCAGCCGGCCGGCCCCGCCCGCGGGCAGGTCGAAGCGCTTCATGGCGGGCGACTGCGGCTGGCCGCGCTCGAAGCGGTTGGCCTCGCCGGCCTCGCCCGGGTAGACGGACCACAGGCCGCCCTGCGCGTCCAGGGCCAGCACGGCCAGGTCCAGCGAATGGCCGCTGGCGTTGCGCACCAAGAGGCGCAGGCGCTGGCCCTCGGCCGGCGCGAGCACGCTGTCCACCGGCAGGGGCCGGCTGGCCACCAGGCGCTCGCCTTCCCAGGTCTCGATGGCCAGGTCCAGCCCATCCACGCGGCGGCCGTCGGCCAGTTGCTGCAGCCGCTCGAACCACTTGAGCTGGGCCATGAGCTCCAGCCGCCGGCGCACGGCGGCATCGCTGGTCAGCGGCGGCGGCGCGGGCACGGCACCCGTCCAGCGCGCCGCGTCGGCCGACAGCGGGGACAGCCGCTGGCCCGCGCGGCCGGCCGGCGCCCACAGCAGGTCGGCGTCGCCATCGACCGACTCGATGGCGGCCGGATAGTCCAGGTTGATGCCGGCGGGCAGGGCCCGGTCGGCGCGCACGCGCAGCACCAGCGAGGGCGGCGGCTCCACCGGTGCGACGCTCCAGAGCGCGCCGCCGGCGGCGTCCTGCAGGGTGTCGGGCACCGCCAGGCGCGATTGGGCGAGCGTGGCCTCCTGCAGGCGGGCCGTGGCGCTGCGGGCGCTGCCGTCGGGCAGCACGGCCGTGACCGTCACCGGCTGCTGCGCCTCCAGCCCGTCGAGCAGGCCGGCGTCCAGCGACAGGCTGGCGCCGGCGCGCTGCGCGGGCCAGGCCGGCTGGGTGCTGCGGGGGCGGCTGCTGTTGTCGAAGAGGGGCAGGTCCAGGCTGCCCTCGGCCACCGGCGAGGGCAGCTCGCGCTGCGGAAAGCGCTGCTCCAGCTCGTCGATGACCGGCGGGTAGGCCGCCAGCGCGTCGTTGAAGAGTTCGCGCCAGGTGGCGGGACGGCGCTGCAGCCCCTGGGCCAGGGCCCAGGTGAGCAGTCCGTGCGGACGGGCCTGCCGATCGCCGCGCGGCAGGCGCAGCTCGGGCGTGACCTGGTGGCTCTCCGAAGCGAAGAAGGCCACGTAGCGGGCACGCGGCACGGCGGCGGTAGCCGGCGCGGCGGGCAGAGGGGGGACCGCGGCGCCATCGCCGCCGGTCAGCTGTTCGGGTCGCACGCCGCGCCAGCGCACCTCGTCGTCCGGCGGGCCGGGGTCGGGGGTGTCGATGGCACGGGTGCTGCGGGTCATGGAGGCGGCCGAACAGGTGTCGAACACCGCCCACACGAAGACGCCACGCGAGAGGAAGGCCTGGATCCAGCCGTCCACGTCGACGTCGCGCACGCCGCCGTTCAGAGCGCGGCCTGCGCCGATGGTTCCCCGCACGTCGCGCGCCAGGAAGTTCTCGGCCAGGCCGTCGGGCTCCTGGTAGCGCTTGGCCGTGTCGCGCAGCCGCGTGCCATGGCCCGAGAAGTACAGCAGCACGAAGTCGCCCTGGCCCGAGCGGGCCAGCAGCTGCTGCAACGCCTGGCCGATGGCGCGGCTGTCGGGCGGCTGCGCGCCGGGCACGCCGTCGGCCAGCGTGGCGATGTCGGCCGGCGCGAAGCCCTGCTGCTGCAGCACCTCGCGCATCAGCAGCACGTCGTTGCGCGGGGCCTGCAGCCACAGGTTCTGGGGCTGGAAGGGCAGCTCCGAGACGCCCACCAGCAGCGCGCGCTGCACGGCCGTGGCGGGCAGGGCCGCCAATGCGAGCAGGAGCAGCAGGGCGAGACGGCGCATGAGGGCGGCTTTCAGGGCAGCTCGACCGCGTCCACCAGCGGCGAGGAACGCAGCACCGCCAGGCCGTCCTGCGGCTGCAGCAGGCGCAGCGACCAGCGGCCCTGCCCGTCCGGCCCGCCGACGACCTGCGCGCCGGCCGTCTGCAGCAGGCGCGTGGCCTCGGCCATGTCGGTGCCGGGCTTCCAGCGCACCCGCGCGTCGGCCTGCGGCGCGGCGGGGGCCGTGGGCGGCGCATCGCGCAGGCGCATGGCGTCGTCGTCGCTGCCGTGCAGGGCGGGCAGCAGGCCGGCGTTCTGCACCACGAGCACCAGCGCAAGAACGGCCAGGGCCGGGCCCCAGGTGCCGCGGAAGCCGCCGCCGCCCCCGCCCAGGCGGCGCAGGAAGCGCCCGAGCGGGCCGGCATCATCCTCGCGGCCGCCGTTGCGTGCCTGGCCGCCCGCCGGCGACGCCGCGGAACGCGCCTGCGTGCGCCCCGCCAGCGCGGCCGGCGCCGCCGACTGCGCCAGCCGCCGCGCGGCCTGCTGGTAGAGCACCTGGTAGTCGGCCCGCGGATCGCCCTCGGCCGCCAGCGGCGTGCCGGTGAGCACCGTGAAGCAGCCGGCCACGACGCGCAGCGCGATCTGACCCGGCGCGGGCGCGGTCGCGGGCACGGCGCCCGCCGGCGCGCCCACGCGCTGAGCGGCCCATTCGTCGGCCACGGCGCGCACGGCCGCCAGCCGCGTGGCCGACAGCTCGCCCAGCACGCGCGCGCACAGCTGCGGCGAGGGCACCAGCGTGACCGGGTTCCAGGCCTGCACCACGCCGAACAGCGGCTCGAAAGGCTCGTCCCGTGGCTCCAGCAGCACGTCCCAGGCGCCGGCCCAGTCGGCCTCGCCCACGGCCAGCCAGCCCTGCCACCGGCCGTCGGGCAGCAGGCGGTCGAGCAGCACGCCCAGCATGCGGCCCTCGCACAGCACCGAGAGCAGGCGACCGGGCGCCCAGCGCGCGCCGAAGCCGCGGGCGGCCAGGGCTTCGCGGCGGCGGGCCAGCTCGGTCAGCGGCAGCAGCAGGTCGGTGGGGGCGCCTGCTTCGGCAGCGGCAGGTTCGCCCTCGCGCGCCGGGCCCGCGGCGGGGCGGCGCGCCGGCGGGCCTTCCAGCGTGCTGCGGATGTGGGCCAGCGGGGGCCAGAGGTCGAGGGGGCGCATGGCATCCGTCCTGATGGTCTATGTCGTCAGGAGGAGGACGCCTCAGCACCGAGGATTTCGAAAACCGCCCCGATCGCGTCCATGTTGCCGGGCTCGATGGCGATGCCCAGGGTCTGCGTGATCCAGCCGCCCAGCAGGGTGCGGCCGTAGTCCGCCGGCAGCGATTCGCGCCGGTGCACCAGGCCCAGCCTTCCGGCGCGGTAGTGGTAGGAGGCGATGGCATGGCGCGCGGCCACGCCCGACAGCGGCGCCTCGCGGCCGAAGCCTTCGCACAGCAGCAGCCGCTCGGGCTCACCCAGGCCGGCGATGAAGCGGCGCGCCGCCTCGGCCACGCCGGCCATGCTCAGGCCATGCTCGGCCAGGCAACCGGCGGCATCGCCCGCGGCGCCACGGTGGCCGCGCAGGTGCGCGTCGAGCTGCTCGTCGCTCACCTCCTCGCCCAGCGACAGCTTGCGGCGGAAGCTGGTGGCCCGCGTGCAGTCGATCAGGTAGCGGCGGAAGTAGGCGCACAGGGCGAAGGCGGTGGACGGGGCGCTGTGCGCGGCGCGGTCGGGGACGCTGGCGCCGCCCTCCTCCTCGCCCTCCTCCGGGTCGGCGTCGAGCCGCAGCACCTTGAGGTAGATGAACTGCGCCACCAGCTCCTGCCTGCCCTCGCCCAGGGCCTTAAGTTCGGGCGGATGGCAGTCGCCCAGCGCCGTGCCGACGATGCCGTACATGCGCCCCATCTCGTGCGGCGCCAGCGTCTGCCGGCGGCGCCACAGGCGCACCAGCTCCGCGCTGTCTTCGGACGAGAGGGTGTTCTGCATGGCCTACTGGTCATCCGTGCAGGTGTCGTCGTCCGGCACCACGCAGTTCGCCAGGCTGGCGCCGCGCGTGCGCACCGAGCCGCCGCCCGTCGTGGCTGCGGCCACCGTCAGGCCGCGCGGCAGCAGCAGCCAGAGCTGGCCGCGCTCCTTCATGCGGCGCGCCTGGCTGGCGGCCTGGCGGCCATTGCCGAAGAAGTAGTCGGCCCGCACCGCGCCGCGGATGGCGCCGCCGGTGTCCTGCGCGATGGTCAGGCGCTGCATGGGCGTGCCGGTGCCCGGCTGGCGCGTGGAGACGAACACCGGAAAGCCCAGCGGCGCGCTGCGCGGATCGACCGCGATGGAACGGCCCGGCTGCAGCGGCACGCCCAGGGCACCCACCGGGCCGTCGGCGCTGGCGGGCACTTCCTTGAAGAAGACGTAGCTCGGGTCCTGGATGCCGGTGCCGGTGGCGGCCGCCGCCGGCGTGCGCTGGCCGGGCACGGCCACGGGGCCGCTGCGCGCCGGCAGCGCCAGCGCGAAGCCGCGGGTGCGCACGGTGCTGATGTCGGTCTCGTCGGCGTCGTCGTCGTCGACCTCCAGCTCGACGGCCGAACCGCGGGTGCGCACGGCGGTCTTGGCCTTGCCGTTGGCCGCCTTGGCCAGCGTGGGCCGGAAGGGCTGGCCGTTCTGCTCGGCATAGCCCACGCGCACCGTCTGGCCGTCGGGCAGGCGGATGCGGCCCGAGCCCTGCACCTGCATCTCGTACAGCTCGGTGGCGCTGCGCACGAAGGCCAGCACCTTGGCATTGGGCACGCCCAGGCGCTCGATCTCGGCGCGCGTGTAGTAGGGCACCAGCTGGCGACCCTCGACGCGCAGGCGGGCCTTGCGGTCCACCGTGTCGCGCGTGATCTGCGACAGGTCCAGCGCATACAGGCCCGGCGCGCCCATGTCGCGGGTCGACAGGCCCTGCTGCACCACCACGTTGCGTCCGTTCAGCCGCGCGGCCACGGTGCCGTTGCCGGCGGGCAGGCGGCGCGTGTCGAGGAAGAGCATGTCCTCCGGCTGCGCATAGACCGGGTAGATGAAGGGCGGCGCGTAGCTGCGGTTGCCCTCGATCTCGGGCTCGAAGTAGCCGGTGACCACGCCGTCGGGCCGGCGGTCGTCGTCGCGGATCTGGTAGGCCGCGAACTCGCTTTCGTAGAAGCTGCGGATGGCGGGGTTGCTGCGGCCGTCCACCTGGCGGGCGCGCTCGCACACCTGCTGCCACTGCTGGCCGCGGCGCACCAGCACCTTGCAGCTGTCGAGGAAGGCCGACCAGCTGTCGACGAAGTCGTCGCGCTGCCAGCCGGGCACCACGTCGAAGGGGGTCGCGGTGTAGGTGGCCAGCTGGGTCGAGAAGGTGCGGGCCTGGCCGGCCACGCTGCCGCCGGTGCGCGGCGGCGGGGCCGGGACGGCCACGGGCGGCGGTGCCGGCGGGGCCAGCACGATGGGCGGCTGCGGCGCCGCCACCGGCGCGGGTGGGGGCGGCGGCGGAGGGGGCGGCGTGGCACAGCCGGCCGCCAGCAGCGCCGCCAGCGTCAGTGCGGCGGTGCCGGCCAGGGACGCGGCACGGGGGCCGCCGCCAGGCGCGCGCGCCTCACGGGACGGGGGAATCGGGGCCAGGGCTTGCATGGATCACTCCTTCGGTTCACGCGCGTGGAAGACCATGAAGACGATCACTTCTCGACGATCTTGAAGCTCCCCACGCCGTAGGCGTCGGCACAGCCGGCGCTTTGCGGACAGACGGGCCGGCCCAGCAGCACGGTGGCGGCAGGGCCGGGGTTGGCGGCTTCCATCGCGACCAGGCCGGCGGCCGGGAACTGCGGGAAGACGCCTTCGTTCTTCATGCCGGCATCGCTGAAGTCGCGTTCGCGCTCGCTCACCACCACGGCGAAGTGGTTGGTGCCGGGCGGGCCGCCCGCCTCCATGGGCCAGGAGGCGCGCGGCAGGGCCAGCGTGGTGTTGGCCGTGATGCGGTTGTGGCGGTCCAGCAGGTTGGGAAAGAGCTGGAACAGCTCGCCCCCGCTGGCCAGCAGGAAGACGTAGACGAAGCCGTCGCGGTTGCTGCGCACGTCGAAGGCCAGCTTGTCCTTGCCGATGCTCACCTCCGGCTTGCGGGCCGTGGCGGTGACGTCGAAGCCCGGCGTGGCGCCCACCGACAGGGCCTGCAGCGATTCGAGCGGCGTCTTCGGCGCGACGCGTGGCGGCGGGGCGGGTGGCGCGGGGGCCGGGCTGGGCGCGGCAGCGGGCGCATCGGCCACCGGGGCCTGGGCCACGGCGGAAGGCGGCGGTGGCGCAGCGCCATCGCCGCGCCCGCTCCACCACAGCGCCGCGCCCGCCGCGACGGCCAGCGCCGCCACGCCGCCGATCACGGGCACGAGCTTGGAGCGGCCCGCCCCGCCGTCGGCCGCAGCCGGTGCAGGCGCGGGCCGGGGTGGCTGCGTGCGCGCGGCGACCGGCGTGCGGGCCACGGCCAGGGCCGCGCCGCCGGCCGGCGCGCTGCGCGTGGCGGCGATGGTGGTCGTCTCTTCCAGGCCCAGTTGCTGGCGGAACTCGGCCATGGACTGCGGCCGGCCCTCGGGCCGCACCGCCAGGCCGGCGTCCACCGCGGCCAGCACGGCCGGGCTGTAGCGCTGCAGAAGCTGTTCGTTGCCGGCCAGCGGCACGTAGCTGTCGCTCAGGATGCGGGCCACCGAGGGCGGCGGCGCCCGGCCGCAGATGGCCACGTGCATCACGGCCGCCAGGGCGTAGACGTCGGTCCACGGGCCCTGCTTCATGTCGGGCATCTCGGCGTACTGCTCCACGGGGGCGTAGCCGGGCTTGAGGATGACGGTGATGGCCTGCGTCTTGTCGCTGATCACGCGGCGCGCGGCGCCGAAGTCCAGCACCACCGGCCGGCCCGAGCCTTCGAGCAGCAGGATGTTGTCGGGCGCGATGTCGCGGTGGAAGCAGTTGGCCGCATGCATCACGGCCAGGGCCTGGCTCACGCCGTCCATCACGCGCAGCAGCCAGCCCTCGTCCACGCCGGCCGGGATGTCGGCCAGCGCCTGGCGCAGCGTGTCGCCGCGGTAGAAGGGCATCACCATGTAGGTGGTGCCGCGCTCCTGCCAGAAGCGGTAGACCTTCAGCAGCGAGGGATGGTCGAACTGCGCCAGCAGCCGGGCCTCGTTGATGAAGGAGCGCATGCCCAGGTCGAAGGTCTCGCGGTGGCGCTCCGACAGCGGCATGATGGTGCCGTCCCCGGTGCGGGTGGCCAGCGAGGTGGGCAGGTATTCCTTGATGGCGACCACGCGCTCCAGCGTGTGGTCCCAGGCCTCGTAGACCACGCCGAAGCCACCCTGGCCGATGAGCCGGGTGATCTCGAATTCGGCGATCACGCTGCCCGGCGGCAAGGTGCCGGCATCGCCGCCGCCCGCAGGCGCGGCACCGGTGCCGGTGCGCGGCTGGGTGGGCGACAGGATGCTGCCGGTGACGACCCGCGTGGCGTCGCCGGCCGGCGCGACGCCACCCGTGATGACACGGGTCGCATCGCCTGCAGCGGCGCCGGTGACCACGCGCGTGGCCTCGTCGGGGCCGGGCGCGCCGCCGCCGAAGACGCGGGTGGGTTCATCGGGGCGGGGATCGCTCATTGCGCCGCTCCCTGCACAGCGCCTTCGGCCGGATCGTCGAAGCCGAAGAGCAGATCGAAACGGGCGCCGCGCGGCAGGCCGGCCACGGTCAGCACCTGGGCCCCGGCGGCGCCGGCCTCCGGATGGGTGAGCCACAGCGACTGCCCATGCGAGACCGCACCCGGACCGGCGGCGGCGCCCTGCCCCTCGCCCGCCGCAGGCGCAGGCGCGGCACCGCCAGCAGCGGCGGGGGACGTCCGGCCGCCCAGCGCCGCCAGCAGGGCGTCGACGGCGGCCGCATCCAGGTCCTGCTCCAGCGACTGCAGCGCGGCCTGCGTGGCGTCCTGCCACCAGGCGGCCACGGCCTGCCAGTCGCCTGGCTGCAGCCCGCCGTCACGCAGACGGCCGGCGATGGTGAAGGGAAAGTAGCGCCCCACGCCATCCACCGAAGGCATCATCACGCCGATCCATCCCGCCTCGCCGGCCACGCCCGGCGCGAGCACGAAGAACCACAGCGGCCCTTCGAGGTAGCGCTCGCGCCATTCGCCTTCATGTCGCAGGCGCAGCTGCATCAGCCCCTCCTGCAGCCAGCCGTCCCAGGCCTCGCGGAAGTCCGCCGGCAGGCGCCGGTGGGCGAAGTCGCCGATGCCCGGCAGCTTGCCGAACCAGCCCGGCAGCGTCTGCGGCTCGGCCAGGAAGTGCGCCGCCATCAGAGGCCCTCCGGGCAGGAGAACTCGCGCAGCTCCTTCATCCGGATCGGATGCTGCACGCTGTTGGTCGTGACCTCGAAGCGCGCGCGACGCGCATCGAGCTGGAAGGTGATGAAGAACTTCTCCGGCCCGTCGCCCGAGGCCAGCTGGCCGCGGTCGAGCATCTTGAACAGCGCCCACGGCCCTTCGGTGACCTGGCCCGAGGTGCCGCCCGACGTGGGCGGCGCGATGGTCAGGCGCACCTGGTTGGTGTTGCGCGGGCCGGGCCACTGCACGGTCATCGGCACGATGGGGCCGTGCGCGTACTTGACCGTCTGACCATCGACGTCGAGCGAGAAGCTGGTGATGCCCGCGTCCATCTCCACCGGCCTGAAGTCCAGCCGCATGCCCGGCGTGCGGCCGCCGCCGCGGAAGAACACCTGCTTGATGACGTCCGCGCGCTCGAACTGCTGCAGTGCCGCCGGCGAGATGGCGCCCTGCTCGGCGATGGGCCGGTAGCGCCACGGCCGGCGGCTGGTGTCCACCAGCTGCGCCAGCTTCTTCTGGAAGAAGTCGTCCATCAACCCGCCGGGGCCGAACATCTGGCCGAAGTCCTCGGGCAGCACGTCGCGGTTGCTGCTTTCCACGAAGGGATAGCGGCCGGCGATGGCGCGCTGGCAGAACTCGGTGACCGGGCGCAGGTCCTGGCTGAGGTTGCCGCGCTCGGCCACGCGGGCCTGGGCGGCGCCGGTGCTGCTGAGGTTCTCGATCATCGAGCGCACCGGCTCGGGCAGCCGGCCGGCGTCGGACTTGAGCTTGCCGGCCACGTCGCCGGGCGGCGGCGCGCTACGGCTCTTGACGGCCGTGTCCACCGCCGTGAGATAGACGTAGACCTCGTTGAAGAGCTTGAGCGCGTCGTCGATGGGCGCGGGCTGGCCCGGCGCCGCGGGCGTGACCAGCCGGCGCAGGCTCTCGAAGCGGTCGTCCACGATGGACTCGATGCTCTTGCCCACGGGCACCGCGCGCTGGGCATCGCTGCTGCTGCCGCCGAACAACTCTTCCAGGCCCTTGCGCGTGTTGCGCACGGTCTCGGCGGCCTTGCCGACGGCGGACTTGTCGTCCTTGACGGGCGTGAGCGTGGTCTGCTTGACCACCGCGCGCAGGAAGTTGGCCAGCGGCGAATCCACGCCCGAGACGATGCGGGCGATGTCGATGTTCTTCTCCAGCCCGCCGGCGCGGATCAGGCGCACGTCGGCCAGCAGGGCCTGCCACAGGCGTGCGTATTCCTCCAGGTAGAGGCGCCGCACGCGGTCGGTGAGCTGGCCCAGCGCTGCGGCGTCGCGGGCGCGGTCGGCCGCGCTCTTCTCCTGGCCGAGCACCCACGGGTCTTCGGCGGCGAGCTGGCCGGTCACGAGCACCACGGCGTTCTGGAAGCGCTGGTGGTAGCCGTCGTAGGTGAACAGGCCCGGCACGCCTTCGGTCAGCGGCTTGCCGCTGGGCCGCTCGAACACCAGCGGCGCCGAAGGACCGGCGGCCTGGGCCACGGTGAAGTCGGGCATGTCCTTGCCCAGGCGCTGGCGCTTGAGGCGGCTGAAGATGCGCTGCTCGGGTGGGTAGCTGGCCAGCAGGCCACGGGTGCTGCGCACCAGGTTCTCGTCCATGGGCAGCGGCGAGCGCGGCGGGCCCTGGGCGATCAGCAGGTCGAGCTGGTCCTCCAGCATCTTGCGGCGCTCGGGCGGCACGCCGCGGTCCAGCGTGCGCTCCCAGTCCAGCGTGATCCAGGCCTTGAGCGCCTCGGGGTCGAAGTGCTCGGGCTGGTGGATCATGAGGTAGCTCTTGAGCGCCTCGTACAGGTACTCCAGGTTGTCGCGCGGGGCGCTGCGCAGCTGGTCCTCGATGCGGCGCGCCAGCTGCGGCAGGAAGGCCTCGTTGAGCGCGCGCTGGTGCGCGGCCTGGGCGGCGGCGTCCATCTTGTCGCCCTGGTAGAGGCCCAGCGTCATCAGGAAGGGCGTGTCGCCCTCGCGGTTGACCGGCGTGCGCCAGACGTCGCGCAGGTTGCCCAGCACCGGTGCCATGTCGATGGGGCTGCTGGCCTGCGTCGGCAGCGTGGCCAGCGACTGGCGGGTAGGCTCCAGCTTGGCCTCGACCGACTTCAGGTACTCGGCATTGCGCCAGGCCGACCAGCCCCAGCCCGCCAGCAGCGCCAGCGTGACAAGACCCATGGCCGAGACGCCGGCCAGGCGCAGCAGGTGGCGCTTGCGCTCCAGCTTGACGTCGGCGCCGGCCAGGCGCTGCTCGGGGAACACCACGTCCTTGAGCAGCGTGGTGAGGAAGTAGCTGCGGCCGCTGGACTTCTGCGGCGCGAGGATGGCACGCTCGATGCCGAAGCTGCGCGCCAGGCTGCCCATCACGCGGTCGATGGGGCTGCCCTCTTGCGTGCCGCTGGTGAAGTACACGCCGCGCACCCACGGCGGCTGGGCGAAGCGCGAGCCGGTGAAGACCTGGTCCAGCAGATCGGCCAGCAGCGGCCCCACGGTCGCGAACTGCGCCGGGAAGCCGAAGATGGCGCCGCGGCGGGTGCCGTCGGTCTCCTGCTGCATGCGCTCGATGAGGCCGTTGTTGACGCGGTCGTGCAGCAGCGAGAACTCGCGCTGGAAGGGCTGCAGCAGGCCGTGCTCGGCCAGATGGCTGCCTTCGTCGGGACCCAGCGTGAAGCCGAAGACCTGCGCCCGCTGCTCCTTGCCCAGGTCGGCGAAGTACTCGGTGAAGCCGTAGAGCAGGTCGCTCTTGGTCACCAGCACGTACACCGGCAGGCGGGTGGTCAGGCGCTCGTCCAGCTCCAGCAGGCGCGCGCGCATCGATGCCGCCAGCGCGCTGCGCGCCTCCAGGCCCTGGCCCAGCAGGTCGGCCACGCTCACGGTGAGGAACACGCCGTTGAGCGGCCGGCGCGGGCGGGCCTTCTTCAGCAGGTTGAGGAAGCCGTCCCAGGCGCTCTTGTCCTCGGCGGCATGGCTGTCCTGCGTGGTGTAGCGGCCGGCGGTGTCGATCAGCACCGCCTCGTCGGTGAACCACCAGTCGCAGTTGCGGGTGCCGCCCACGCCGCGGATGGCGCCGGCGCCGAACTTCTCGGCCAGCGGGAAAGAGAGGCCCGAGTTGACCAGCGCCGTGGTCTTGCCCGAACCCGGCGCGCCGATGAAGACGTACCAGGGCAGGTCGTAGAGGTAGCTGCCGCCCGACAGCGACAGCCAGTCGCGCCAGCCGGGCTTCTTGCCGGCGGCGGTGAGGCGCATCTTCTTGAGCGTGGCGATGGCCTCGCCGAAGCGGTCGGCCAGCACCTGCTGCTCGCCGTTGCCGGGGGCGTCGGCCTTGGCGGCGGCCGGCGCCTTCATCAGGCCGTCGGTCAGCGCGCGGCTCGCACGACGCACGCGCCAGCGGCGGATGGCCAGGCGCAGCAGCACCAGCAGCACGATCGCGCCGATGAGGATGGCGCGCGCGAGTTCGCTTTCGAGCGGCACCAGCGCGCCGATCTTGATCAGCGGGCCGATCCACCAGATCAGCAGGCCCAGGATGGCCAGGGCCACCACGGTGAGCAGCACCGGGTGGAAGATGAACTTGAAGACGGCCTTCATTTCGCCACTCCTTCGGGCGAAGCGAGCAGCACGATGTCCACGCGCCGGTTGCGCGCCCGGTTGGCGGGCGTGTCGTTGGCGGCGACGGGCTCGGCGTCGGCCTTGCCCTCGGCCTTCATGCGGGCCGGGTCGACCAGCGGCGTGAGCGCCTGACGCACGGCCTCGGCCCGCGCGGTGGACAGGTGCCAGTTGGAGGGATAGCGCAGCGAACGGATCGGCTGGCTGTCGGAATGGCCGGTGATCAGCACCTCGCCCTTGACCTCGGCCAGGGCCTGGCCGATGCGCACCAGCACCGGCATGGCCTGCGCCATGGGCTCGGCGCTGCCGGAGCCGAAGAAGGCATCGCCGCGCAGCCGCACCGTGCTGCGGTCGGCCTCGTCGGTGACGGTCACCAGGCCCTGCTTGACCTCGGCCTCCAGGAAGCGCGCGAGCCGCGGCGACTTGGCGGGCACGGGCGCGGGCGGCGGCACCAGCTGGGTGTTGGGCAGGCGCAGGCCCGCCACGCGCGACCAGGTGGTGTCGGACAGGTTGCCCAGCCACAGCCGCAGGCCGAACCACACCAGCGCCAGCAGCAGCAGAAAACCGGCACCGACCACCCACAGCGGCACCGACTCGCGCAGCCGCGCGCTGCCGCCACCGGCGCCCTGCCAGTGCGGCGACAGGGCCGGCTCCAGCGGCGGACGGTCCTTGCGGATCAGGTCGGCCAGGCGCTGGCGCACCGAGTCCAGCTGGGCGCGGCCGTTGTCGACCACGCGGTAGCGGCCCTCGAAGCCCAGGGCCAGCACGCTGTAGATGAGTTCGAGCAGCTGGCGGTGCGTGGGCACGTCCTGCGCCAGGCGGGCCAGCAGCTGGAAGACCTTCTCGCCGCCCCAGGTCTCGTTGTGGAACTGCACCAGCAGGCTCTGCTTGTTCCAGCCGCCCGACACGCCCCAGGGCGTGTTGGCCACGGCCTCGTCCAGCGCGGTGCACAGCACGTAGCGGGCGGCCAGCACGGTCTCGTTGCTGGCGCCGGCGCGGCGCGCGTCGGCCTCGAACTGCTGCACCGCCTGCGCGGCCGAGGCGCGCAGCGCGCCCACGTCGGGCGGCTGCACCAGGTTGCGCAGCTTGCCCATGAGCACCAGCAGCCGGCCGGCGGCCGACACCAGCGGATTGAGCAGGCCCAGGTCGCCCAGCTCGGTGGGCGGCGGCTCGGCCCCTGGGGAGGAAGGCGGCGGCATCATCGGCGGCGGCGCATTGCCGCCCGCACCGGGCGTGCGCGGCTTGGGCTTGATGACGGTGCGTTCGGACTCGAAGGCCGCGAAGGGATCAGGCGTGCTCACGAGGGCCTCCAGAGAGCATTCGGCTACGCGAAGCGAGCAGGAAACGAGGGGCTGTCATCGGACCGCCCAGAAGGCCAGGTCCAACCCCGGGAAGTCGCCCGCGATGTGCATCGCCATGCCGCCCGAAGCCTCCAGCTGGCGCCACAGGTCGCTGCCCTTGGTCTCCAGCTCGAAGTAGTTGGCGCCGGCATGGAAGGGGATCTGCCGCGGCGCGACCGGCAGCGGCGTGAGGGTCACGCCCGGCAGTTGCAGGTTGACCAGGTCGCGGATGCGCTCGACCGGCCCGATCTTGACCTGCGTGGGAAAGCGCGCCCGCAGCGCATCGCCCGGCAGCTGCGACTGCACGGCCAGCACGAAGGTGGCGCTGCGCTGCAGCTCCACGTCGGGGATCAGCGCCACGCGCACGCCGTGCTTGCGGTCGTGCAGCTCGATGCGGATGGCCGACTGCTCCAGCACCATCGACAGGCTGCGGCGCAGGTCGTCCATCAGCGGACGGAAGCTGGCCTCCAGGTCGTCGTGCACATAGGGCGGCAGGCGCAGCGCGCGGCGGCTGTCGCGGAAGGTGCCCAGGTCGCCGGCCAGCTCCAGCGCCTGCTCGTAGAAGCGCAGCGGATGCAGCAGCGGGCCGCGGGCGAAGTGCGCGAACACCGGCTCGTGGCGGTTGACGGTCTGCAGCAGCATGAAGTCGGCGATCTCGGCCACGCCGCCGGTGCCGCCCTGGGTCATGCGGCCGGCCAGGGCATCGGCGCGCTGGCGCAGCAGGCCGAGCAGCTCGTCCACCCAGCCGCGGATGACGGCATGGGCCGCCACGTCCAGCAAGGGCGGGACCCAGCCGCGGTGCAGCGAGAGCTGGTTGTCGGTGCGGCGCTCGACGACGCGGGCGACCGAGAGCGTGGTCCAGGCATCGGTGGCCTCGCCGGCACGCATCAGCCGGGTGTGCAGCGCGCCCAGTTGCAGCAGGGCGGTGCGCTCGCCGGCGGTGTTGGCGTCGGGCACCTCGGACTCGAGCACGCGGTGGCGCACCAGTTCGTCCTCGTCGCCGCTTTCGGCATTGGATTCCCGCGCGCCCGCGCGGCGCACGGGCAGGGCCAGCACGATGGCCTCGTCGCGCAGGTTGGCCGGCACGTCGATGGGCTCGGGCAGGGGGTCAACGGCCGGCATGTCGAAGGGCGTGCCGTCGGCGAAGACGCCCACCGCGCGGGTGAGCGCGAGCTTGCCGAGCGACAGGGCCGCCGCATCGATGTCGAGGGCCGCGAAGCCCCAGCCGCAGGGCGCCGTGCCGCGCAGCAGCAGGTGGCGGGCATGGTCCGCGTGGCGCTCGGCCTGTTGCAGGTGCTGCGGCTGCAGCAGCATGCCTTCGCTCCAGACCACTTTCGATCGCCAACTCATCGCGCGCACGCTCCTTCCAAACGACAGGGCTGCACCGCCCGGGCTTCTTTCTTCATCCCGGGCCGGGACGCGGGCGGGGCGCTCGGAACCTCGATGCGGCAAGCGAGGTGCAGTGTCCCGGGGGCGCCGGGCGCGGCAAATCCATCGGACGGAATAGGCGGGGGGCGGGACTCGTCCGAAGGGCCTAGTACGCCGGGGCGCTTGTGGGGCGCTCGGGGTTGATCGGGCGGTTCGGTCCGTTCGGTCCGTTCGGGCGGTTGGGCGGCTGGGCGGCTGGGCGGCTGGGCTTGCGGGGTACTAACCCGGCAGAGGGCACCGGCATGCGCGCTCCCGGTGCACGCTCGCGCTGACCGGCTTGCCTCACCGGACGGGTGCCCGCTTTCCACCGACGCGCTTGGGGCACTGCACGGCGCCGCGAATGGCACCTCCGCACGCACACCGGCACCCTCCGCCTGGACGCTGCGCCCGAACGGCCGGGTTTGGCCGCCCGGGTCCTGACTCCGTTCACCCTGTGCTTGTCGAAGGGCAGAGCGGCGCGCGGCGCATGTGCCTGGCGCTGCTTGAGCCGCCTGCGTGCAACCCCATGGGCGAGGCTTCGACAGGCTCAGCCCGAACGGGTTGGGGTTGACTGGCCGGCATTACCTCCAGGACCCCAAGGACCCAAGGCCCAAGGACCCGAGGACCCAAGACCAAAGGACCAAGGCCTCACACGACCAAGGTCCCAAGGCCCGAAAACCGGGAGGGCTCGCGCGCACCGTCGAGGCGGAGGGTGCCGGTGTGCGTGCGGAGGTGCCATTCGCGGCGCCGTGCAGTGCCCCAAGCGCGTCGGTGGAAAGCGGGCACCCGTCCGGTGAGGCAAGCCGGTCAGCGCGAGCGTGCGCCGGGAGCGCGCATGCCGGCGCCCTCTGCCGGGTTACCGTCCCAGCCGCTCGTGCCGCCGACCGCCCGCATCAGCCCAACCCTGGGCACGAAGCACCTGCACCTGCACCAAGCGCCAAGCGCCAAGCGCCAAGCAAAGCCTGATCCGCCAACGCTCAGAAGTCCGAACACCCGTTCTTGCGCTCCGTGTCCACGCAACTCGTCAGCTGTGGCCGCGACCGCACCCGCGTCCATTCGCGGGCCAGCACGTCGTCGCCCTGCTGCGCCGTGCGGCTGCCGCCCAGCGGGCCGGTGGCGTAGCAGATGGGCGGGCCGCCGATGTTGCGGTCGAAGGTGTAGGTGTTGACGTCCTCGCGGATGACGTCGGCCGGCGCCACCTTCGGCGGGCTGAACACCGACGGCGCCGGAGCAGGCGAAGGAGAGGGAGGAGGCGGCGGCACCGGGGCCGGCGTCACGCTCAACCGGCCCGGCACCACATTCAGCAGATAGCCCTCGGCAGAGACGAAGCTGCCGTTGATGGCATACACGCCCACCGGGCTGCCGGCATCGGCGTTGGTGCCCACCGCGCCGGTGATGCCGGCGCCCGTGTCGCCCAGGATCAACCCGGTGATGCCGTAGCCGAAGGCCGGGTTGGCCTGGCCCTGCTGCCGGCTCGCGTCGGCGATGGTGATGGTGGCCGTGGGCCGCGCCGTGTAGATGAAGCGGTTGCCCGAGGTCGGGAAGGCCGGCACGCAGGCGCCCGCATAGGTGCAGCCGTACAGGTTGGGAATGGGCGAGGTGCCGGCCAGGCCGCCGCGCGTCTCGCCCACCCAGGTGGCCGCCCAGATGCGCCAGGGGCCGCTGATGCCGCCGCCGCCGATGTTCTGGAAGGTGTTGCCGGCCACGAGGTCGGTGCCCGCCGTGCTGGCGACCGAGGTGTCCAGCAGCAGGTCGCCCGTGGTGGCCCGCACCAGCACGTCGCTGCCGCTCAGGGTGCCGCTGGTCACGGCCTGCGCGGCATTGGCCGCCGCATCGAAGCCGGAGGCGGTGACGCTGCCCACACGCAGCGTGTTCACGTCCACGTAGCGGAAGCTGCCCCCGGCGCTGCCACCCAGCGTGCTGGCCGCCACGTCGTTGGCGGCCTGGTCCAGCAGCACGTTGCCGAGGGTCGAGCGCGCCAGCAGCGTCGGCGCGGTGATGCCCCCCGCCGCCGTCTGCGTGATGTCGCGCGTGGCCAGCAGGCCCAGCGTGCCGCCGACGGTGAGCGGCGCCTGCAGCGCGATGCTGCCTTCGTTGTCGGCCTGCAGCGTGAGGTTGCCCGAGGCGCCGAGCGCGCCGGCCACGGTGATGGCGCCGGCCTGTGCGTTGCTGCCCACCACCACCGTCGGCGCGGACAGCCGCGCCCATTCGTCGGCGGAGACGGCGAAGCCGTTGGCACTGGTGCCGCCCAGCGCGATGGCGTCGGTGCCGCGCTCGGTGCCGGTAGCGGCATAGCTGTCGGGGGTGCCCGTGAGGGTCACGGCGCCCGGCCGCAGGTTGAGCACCGTGCCGGCGCTGACCTGGCTGCCGTTGCCCAGCACCAGCGCATCGGCCGTGCCCGCTGCGCCGGCGCGCAGCACCACCTGGCCGGTGGACTGGATGCGCCCCGCGGGCGAGGGCACGCTGATGCCGCCGGCATCGATGATGCGGATGCCGGCGCCGCCGTCGTTGCGCGACTCGCCGGTCACCGTGACGCTGCCGCCGCCGGTGCTGCCGATCTGCGCCTGGTTGCCCAGCCACACGCCGTCGCCGCCGGTGGACGCGCCGCCCGCCAGCCGCAGGCCGGTGATGTCGATGCTGCCGGTGCCGGTCTCCACCATCGGCAGCGAGCCCGCACCGCCGAACTGGGCGCCGATGGCCACGCCATGCCCGGGCGCATTGCCGCTGTTGGCCGCATAGCTGCCCACGCCCGTGATGCGCACATTGCCACTGGTGGTGTGGATGCCCGCGGTGGCCGTGTTGGCGGTGAGCTGCACGCCGGTGCCCAGCGTGGTGGTGCCGAGGATGTCGACGTTGCCGGTGGACGTGACGATGCGCGCACCGGCCAGGTTGACGGCCGCGGTCACGAAGTTGCCCGTCGAAGTGGTGTCGGTACGCCCCGTGATCTGCACGCTGCCGCCCGCCTGCGCGTCGCTGCCGCCGGTGTAGACGCCCGGGGACGTGAGCGCATTGCCGCCGCGGGTGTCGACCACGGCCGTGCCGCCCAGGCTGACGCTGGTGGCGCCGTTGGAGTCGTTGGTCCAGGCGCCGTTCATCACGACGTTGCCGCCGTTGGTGTAGATCTGGCCGTCCCAGCTCACCTGGCCGCCGCCCACGGCCGCGCTGCCCGTCGTCGCCGCGGCGTTGAACACCACGTTCAGCGGCCCGCCCGTGCCGTACGAGGCGATGCTCGCGCCCGCATTCGAGCGCACGCTGCGGTTGGCATTGAGCGTGAAGGTGCGCGCGCCGGTGCCCGCGTAGGCGATCTGCGCCGCGTCCAGGAAGATGTCGCCCTGGTCGGCGGCACCGCCCGTGCCCGTCCCGATGGTCACGTTGGAGCGCAGCAGCGCGTTGTTGATGTCGCCGTCCTGGATGGTCGAGGTGGCCACCGCGTCGTAGGGATTGGCCGGCAGGCTGCCGCTGGCATTGCCGTTGACGATGGTGATGTCGAAGGGGTCGACCGTCCACGTGCCCGCATTGCCGGCACTGGCCCCGGCGTTCACGCGGATGCCGGTGAGGTCGAAGCCGGCGCCGGAGGTCTCGATGCTGCCGCCGTTGCCGCCCGAAGCGCCGCCCTGCGCCGACAGGCTGCCGTGGGCCCGCAGCGTGCGGCCGCCCAGCAGCTGGATCTGCCCGCCGTTGCCCGTGGCCGCGTTGGCGTCGGCGCGCAGCACCGCGTCGTTGGCCATGGCGACGGCGTTGGTGCCCTTGACCACGATGCTGCCGCCCTGCCCCGCGCCGCTCGCGTCCATGAAGGTGGCGCCGGGATCGGCCTGCGGGTTCTGCAGCAGCACGTTGTTGGCCTCGATCACGATGCTGCCGCCCGTGCCCGTGGTGCTGGAGACATCGACCAGCGCATCGAGCCGCGGCCCGGCCAGCGCGACCGTGGTGGCGTCGGTGCCCAGGCGCACGGCGCCGCTGCCGCCCTGCAGGTTGACGGTGCCGCCTTCGGCCCGCAGGCCGCCGCCCACCGCGCCGCCGATGTCGATGGCCCGCGCCGACGCGCCTTCGACGATGGAGATCGCGCCCGTGGTGCCGTCGCGCACGGCTGAGAAGCCGCCGCTGCCGGCGGTACCCGTCACGTCGATGCGCGCACCCGTGCCTGCCGTCACCTGGCTGGACACCATCTGCACGCCCTGCGATGCCTGGGCGGTGCTGAGGAAGCCGGTGAATTCGTTGTCGCCGCGCATGCCGTCGAGGTTGGCGCCGGTGCCCTGCAGCGTCACGTTGCCCTGGGCCTGCACGGCCGCGCCGCTGAGCAGCACGCCCGCCGTGTTGCCGATGCTGCCGCCCGGCTGCGCGTCGGTCCAGCTGCTGGCCACGCCGGTGAGCGCCGCCGCACCGCCCGAGGTGAGCGTGGATGCCCCGTCCACCCGCACGCCGCTCGCGCCCACGCCGCTGGTGCCTGTGACGGCCAGGCCGCCCGTGCCGGCCTGCACCGTGCTGCCGGCCGTCACCAGCACGCCCTCGCTGGCGGTGTAGGAGCCGCTGGTAGCCCAGCTGCGCCCCTGGCCGGCCAGGCTGAGCTGGCCGCTGCCACGGGTCAGCACCTGGCTGTTGCCGATGTAGACGCCCGCGCGCCAGCGGTCGCTGGCGGTGCCGCCGTCCGAATAGCCGCCGCCCACGGCGCGGCCATTGGCGGCATCGCCCTGGCCGAAGAAGCGCACGTTGCCGCCATTGGCGTCGATGCGCGCGCCGTCCAGGCGGATCGCGCCCGCCCAGGCGGTGTCGTAATCGGGAAAGGGCCGGATCGTGCCCGCCGTGGCCAGGGCCGCGCCGGTCGAGTCGGCATTGAAGTCCACGTTCAGCGCCCCCTCGGTGGCGGTGATGGCGCTGCCCGGCCCCATGTCGATGCTGCCGGCCGAATCGATGCGCAGCGTGGTGGTCGGGCCGCCCGTCTTGATGACCTGCGCGGCGCTGGCCGGCGTGTCGCCCTGCTGGAAGACCACGCCGCGGCCATCGCCGGTGGAGGCGCTGGACAGGGTGACATCGGTGCCGCTGCTGAGCGCCCGGCCCAGCGATGCGGCGCCCACCCGGCCGCCTTCCGTGGCCGAGAGGGCCGAGTCGTAGGCCACGTCGCCGGCCAGCACCTGCACCGCATCGCCCACCGCCAGCGTCAGCCGGCCGTTGGTGCCGCCGTCGCTGCCGCCACCGGCATCCACGCCGGCCGGGCTGGCCACCATGCCGTCGGCGCTGGCCGAGATGCTGCCGCCGGCACCGTTGCCCGCGCCGCGGGCCCGCAGCGTGCCGGCCAGCTGCACGGTGGTGCGCGGGACCTCGGGCGAGGGCGCCGCCTCGCCCGGCAGCGTCACCGCCTGGGCCGAGCCGATCACGATGCTGCCGCCCGCCCCGCTGCCGGTGGCGCTCGCATCGATGCTGGCCGTGGGCGCCACGCCCACGTAGGTGCCCGCGAGGGTGACGGTGCCGCCGCCCGCGGCGCCGCGCGCGTCCAGCCGCGTGGCCGGCGCGTCGGCCGCGACGGAAGGCACGGCAGGCGGGGGAACGTCGGCCAGAACCACCTGGCCGCCGGCCAGCGTGATGCTGCCGCCCTGGCGACCGGCCTCGATGCCGCTCGCATCGACCGTGCCGCCGGTGACCGCCAGCACGTTGGTGCGGCCGGCACCCAGCACGATCTCGCCGTTGCGCGACTCCAGGCTGCGGGCCTGCACCACGCCCGTGTTGCTCACCACCAGCTGGCCGGTGGTGGTCGAGCTGCCCAGCATCAGCGCCCGGCCGCCGTCGGCCTGCAGCACGCCGGCATTGGCGGCCGAGGCGTTGGTCGCCAGCGCGTCGGCGTTGATGACCACATTGGTCAGGCCATCGCCTGCGAAGTCCAGCGACACCTTGCGGCCCGAGACCAGGCCCGCAGTGCCGCCAGGCGCGTTGATCGTGCCCCCGGCGTCGTTGCTAACGCCCGCGCCAATCAGCAGCACGGTGCCGCCCGCGGTCGCCACGATCCGCCCGCGGTTGACCACGGTCGTGGCGCTCGCATCGTTGCGCTCGAACACCAGCACCTCGCCCGGGCCCAGCGCCGTGTTCTCGCGGCCGGCGGGCATGAAGCTGGCGTCGGGAATGTCCAGCGTGGTGGCCACCAGACCGCCCACGTTCACCTGCGCCGTGCCCGAAAACAGCACACCCGAGGGGTTGACCAGGAACACGCGCCCGTTGGCCGTGAGCTGACCCGCGATCTCCGACGGATTGCCGCCGGTCACCCGGTTGAGCAGCACCGACGCGGCCGTCGGCTGCACGATGTTGACGGCCGCGCCCGAGCCGATGGAAAAGCTCGTCCACTGCGCGATGGCGCGGGCCTGGCTCTGCGTCAGCGTCATGGTGCCGGCGCCAGCGTTCTGCGCGGTGATGGCGACGCCGCGCAGCGAGCCCGCGCCCGGGGCGATCACCGGCAGCGTGAGCGGTGCGAGCTGGGCGATGGCCGAGCCGGCGCCCATGCACAGCAGCGACAGCGCCAGGGGCCGCAGGCGCCAGTGGCGTGCCGCGGCGGCGGAAGAAGAGGGATGTCGGGAACTCATGGCGAGGCCTCTTGGATAAAGCGCCGGGTGCCGCGGCCGGTCAGAAGGATTTCTGCAGCTGCACGTACAGCCGCGGATTGCGACCGCCGCCGTCGGTGACGGCCGCAGGCGTGCCGGCGCGCCAGGCCAGCGAGGCATTGATCGAGAAGTTGCCGGCGCGCACCCACTGCAGGCCGATGCCGGCGCCGCGCAGGCTGCGGCTGGCGGGCGTGGTGTCGAACAGGCCCGGGGTCTTCTGCGGCCGGCCGCGGGCCGCGTCGTAGAAGACGTAGGGCGTCAACTCCGAGGTGGCCGACCAGCGCCATTCGACGGTGCTGATCAGGCCCTGGTCCACCAGCACCTCGCCCGAAGGATAGGCCCGCACGGCACGCGCGCCGCCCAGGCTCAGCTTCTCGGAGGCATCGAGGTTCTTGCTGGCCCACTGCCCCCCCAGGGCCAGGTACAGCGAATGCTCCGGCAGCACCGACTGCAGGCGCGAAGCCTGGAAGGTGAGCTTGGAGAAGCTGCCCTCGGTGCGCGGCCCGCCCAGGGCCTGGTCGGCCGCCAGCAGGCTGGGCTCGCGGATCGACAGGCTGCCGCGGTAGGCCGTGCCCGAGCTGGCCCAGTAGCCGCCGCCCAGCCAGTCGTCGCGCAGTTCCCAGGTCCAGCCCAGGCCCAGGCCGTGCACCCGCTTGCGCCCCTCGAAGGCCAGCGTGGTGTATTCGTCCGTCAGCCGCTTGGTGTCCACCGACAGCCGCACGAAGAGGTTCTGCCGCCGCTGGCGGATCACCGGGTAGAAGAGCGACAAGTCGGCCACGTCGGCCTTGCCCTGCGCGCCCAGCACGGCGAATTCGCCGTCGAGCTGGTAGTTGATGCGGGCCAGCCCGGCGCCCAGGCGCAGGCCGCTGGTGCCCAGCGGCAGTTCGTAGGCGATGCGGCCGAGCTGCAGCGCGTCGTTGTTGGACACCATGGCCCGCAGGTCCAGGTTGTCGCCGATGCCCAGCGGGCTGTTCCACCGCAGCGAGCCGCCCACGCGGTAGCGGCCCGACTCCTGGGTGCCATGGTTGTCGGCATCGGCGCTGAAGGAAAAGCGCGAGCCGGGATTCACCTCCACCGCCAGGTCGGTCGTGCCGGGCTGGCTGCCTTCCTGCAGGCCGGAGCCCACGGCGATGCCGGGCTGGTCGGACAGCAGCAGCATGGCGCGCTCGTAGGCCGGGGCGCTCACGGCGGCGCCGGGCTGCAGCGCGGCCAGGAAGCCGCGCACCCGCGCCTCGCTGGTGGGCGCCTCGGGCGCCACCTGCACGTCCACCTTGCCGATGCGGCCTTCGGCGATGCTGATCTCCACCACGCCGTTCTGCACCGTCTGCACCGGCACCACCGCCTGGGCCAGGAAGTAGCCGCGGGCGTGGTAGCGGTCGGTGATGGCCTGGGCCAGCTTCTCCAGGTCGGCCAGCGTGACGTCGCGGCCGATGTAGGGGCCGGTGATCTCGCGCAGGTCCTCGGCCGACAGCGCTTCGGCGCCGGTCAGGCGCAGGTCGTTCAGGCGGAAGGAGACCGCCGGCGCGGCCGGCGCCGCGGGCAGGGTCTGCGCACCGGGCGCGGCGCAGCTGGTGCACGGCGGCTGCGTGGGCACCAGCTGCTGCTGCGCCAGCGCGGGCACCATGGCCGTCAATGCAGCGGCCAGTGCCGTTGCACGGATCGCGAAGGATGAGGTCATGGCGGGCTTCATTGGACGGTCAGGCGCCAGTTGCCGATCAGGTTGAAGGGGGCCCAGAAGAAGGGATGGGCCATCTTGGGATCGCGCAGCACCGCCAGCTGGCCGGCCTGCATGGCCTGCTGCAGGTCGCGGCCCTTGGCGAGTTCGCCGTAGAGCGTGCTCATGAGCACCGCGGTGGCGTCGTCCGACACCGGCCACAGCGAGGCGATCAGGCTGCTGCTGCCGGCCGACAGGAAGGAGCGGGTGAAGCCCAGCACCTCGTCGCCCGAGGCGATGCGGCCCAGGCCCGATTCGCAGGCCGACAGCGTGACCAGGGCCGTGCCCTGCATGGGCAGCTCCAGGATCTCGTGCGCCTCCAGGAAGTTCTGGCGCCCGTTCTCGTTGGCCAGCAGGATGCGCGAATAGAGCGGGTCGACCTGATCGGCCTCGGCATGCGCGGCCACGTGCACCAGCGGCGAGCCGCCGGCCGCCTGGCGGAACTGCGTCTTGGTGGCCTGCGCGCCCATGAAGACGGTGTGCCGCGGAAAGAGCTGCTCCAGCCGCTGGACCTCGGCCACCGAGCCGGGCAGGTCGTACTTGTCCTCGATGCGCGGATTGCCGAAGGCCGTGAGCCGCCCGTCGACGCGCGGCGTGCGACGCGCCAGCTGCACCGCGATGCTCATGGAGGGCGAGACCGATACCGGGTTGGTCTCGATCAGGTAGCGGCCGTTGACCCGCAGGGCCTGGAAGGGCAGGTAGTGCAGCGGCCCGTGCGGCACCACCACGATGCGCTGGCCGGGCTGCAGGCCCAGCGGGCCGATCAGCGCCGCGCCCATCTTGTCGGCATTGCCGATGGCCGTGCGACGGCCGCGCACCACCGAGTTGCGGAAGGTGTCGACCAGCTCCACCAGCTCGTCGCGGCGGATCGGCAGGCTCTGGCTGCGCACCTCGGTGCTGCTGACCACCCACACCTGCAGCCGGTCGGGCAGCGCGTGGTACTGCACCAGGCGCTCGTCGGGCGCCAGGGTGGCCTGCAGGCTGGCCAGGTCGACCACGGCCGTGGCCTGCGTGGCCAGCTGGGCACGGCCACGCACGGCGTCGAGCAGGGCGCGCGAGCGGCTGTGCTCGCTCACCTCGAAGGCGCGGCGCGGCTCGCCCATGTCGGCATACAGACCCACCGCGCGCTCGAAGAGCTGCTGCAGGTCGGAGAACACGCCCATCTTGAATTCGTCGCTGCGGAAGCGCGCGCGCACCTTGTCCACGCCGGCCAGGGCGCGGTCCAGCGCCTGCGCGGCCTCGGCCTTGCGGCCCAGCGCCAGTTCGCTGCGGGCCACGCCGTCCCAGGCCCAGAGCTGGAAGTAGCCGGCGTCGGTGCCGGCGCGGCGCGTGGTCAGTTGCTGGAAGACGGTCAGGGCCTCGGCGGGCTTGCCTTCGGCCAGCAGCAGGTTGGCGCGGGTGCGCTCCACCTGCGCGGCCAGCGAGGCGTCGCGCTGCGGGGGCAGGCTGTCCACCAGCTGCCGCGCGCGCGCCAGGTCGGCGGGCTTGCCGCTGTCGATCAGCGCATTGGCCAGCGAGGCCTGCACCAGCGGCGCATAGCGCGGCGAGCTGGCGGCCAGGGCCTCGTCGTAGCTGCGGATGGCGCCGGCCAGGTCGCCGCGGCGCGCGTCCACATCGCCCAGCACCTTGAGGGCCGGGCCGCGGATGAGCTGCGGCTCGCGCGTGGGCAGCTGCAGCGCTTCGCGCGCGAACTGCTCGGCCTTCTCCAGCTGGCCGGCATAGCTGTAGACGATGGCCAGGTCGCGCTTGGCGGCGGCCAGCAGGGCCGGGTCCTGCGTGGCGCCGGCCAGGTGCAGCGCCTTGCTGGCGGCGCGCACGCTCTGGCGGAAGTCGCCCGCCTCGGCCAGCGACACGGCCTGGCTGCAGTACTGGTAGGCACTGAGCTTGACCTTGTCCTGCGAATACAGGATGGCGCCCTCCTGCGTGAGCGCCAGCAGCGTGTCCGAATCGGCCAGCCGGGCCTGCTCCTGCTGGCGGGCGGCGGCTTCGGCATCGGGCGCGGCGGCCTGTGCCCAGGCGCCGGCGGCGGGCCAGGCCAGTGCCGCGGCCACGGCCCAGGCGCCCCACCCGGCGCGGTGGCGGCCGGCGCCCCCGGCCGGCTTGTGCATCTTGCGTTCCATTCGACCCCCAGGCGTCCGGCCGTGGAGCACGCCCGGGCGGCGGGCCCCGCAGGCGCAGGATGCGACCTGCCCGTCGGACGTCGTCGGGGCAGTCTAGGAACGGGCCCCCGCGGGGCCAATTTGCAGGAAGGTCTAGGGCGAACGGCGTAGGGGCACGCCGGTGGCCGGACCGCTCAGGCGGTCACGCGCTGGCGCACCGGGCCGGCGCGCTGCTCCACCGCCTGGCGCAGCGTCTGGCACAGGCCGAGCATGAACGCAGCCTCGGCCACCACGAACAGCGGACCGATCAGCAGGCCCATCAGGTCGTCGACGAAGGCCGGCTTGCGGCCCTCATACCAGTGGCCGACGAACTGGAAGGCCCAGCCGACCACGAAGCCGCCGACGCCCACGGTCAGCCATTGGGCCGTGGGCAGTGCCGCGGCCGAGTCGCCGAACCACAGCGCCAGGGCCAGCAGCGCGGCCATGACGGCGCCGAAGCGCAGGTCCAGCCGCAGGTAGTAGGCCATCGCCAGCAGACTGGCGATGACCGCGGGCGTGAGCGACAGCCCGGCCAGCATGAAGCCGGGCCGCGACAGCAGCACGACGACCGCCAGGACGATCATGGGAATCCCGATGAAATGCGTGGCGATGTTGCGCGGGTCCCTGTGGTAGCCCGCGTAGGTGGACAGTTGCTCGGTCAGTGTCTTCATCGTTGTCTCCTTGGCGCAATGCGGCGATGCTAGGGCGGGCCCCCCGCGCGCCACTGTCGGCTGCCGGACACAAGGCGCCCGCCGCCCTTGCGACCCATGAACGACGACAACTGGCCCCGCATCGCCGCCAGCGGCAGCTGGTTCAAGGCCGCCCCCGCGCCCCTGCAGCAGGCGCTGCTGGGCCTGGCCGTGGCGCGCCGCCATGCGGACGGCGCCTGCCTGTTCCGGCGCGGCGACCCGCCCGACGGCCTCTATGGCGTCGCCGAGGGCGCGGTGCGCATCACCGGCCTGGCGGCCGATGGCCGGGAAGCCCTGCTGGCCATCGCGGAGCCCTCGCAGTGGATCGGCGAGATCGGCCTGCTCGACGGCCTGCCGCGCACGCACGACGCCCACGCGCAGGGTGCGGCCGTCACGCTGCATGTGCCGCAGGCGGCGCTGCTGGCCGTGCTGCAGGCGCAGCCCGCGCTGTGGCAGTGGATCGGCCTGCTGGCCACCAGCAAGTTGCGCGCGGCCTTCCAGGCGCTGGAGGACATGGCCCTGCTGCCGGCCGAGAACCGCATCGCCGCGCGCCTGCTGGCCATGTCGCAGGGCTACGGCGAATGGACGCACCAGACGCGCCGCGTGGTCCGGCTGTCGCAGGAGCAGCTGGCCTCGATGCTGGCCCTCTCGCGCCAGACGGTGAACCAGGTGCTGCAGGGCTTGGCGCACCAGGGCATCGTGCGGCCGGGGCGCGGCACGGTGGAGATCCTGGATGCGGCGCGGCTGCGCGCGCTGGCTGGCCGCGTCGGCTGATCTGCACGCCGGGGCTGCACGTACATCAGGCGCTGGCGGGGTCTTGCGGACCGACGTCGATCCGGCTTTGTTATTTGACATGACGCATGTAACATAGAAAAAGACACGTCACGCCCACCCCATGCCCCCCGACCCGACCGCCACCGACGCACTGACCATCGAAGCCCTGGCTTCGGGCTCGGGCGTGACGGTGCGCAACATCCGCGCCTACACCACGGCCGGCCTGCTGCCGCCGCCGAAGCTGCGCGGGCGGCTGGGGCTCTATGGCGAGGAGCATGCGCAGCGGCTCGAACTGATCCGCGCGCTGCGCGAGCAGGGCTTCGGCATCGAGGCGATCCGCCGCGTGTTCGAGCAGGCGCCGGCCAGTTCCTGGCGCAGCCTGGCGGCGGTGGCGCAGTCGATCTCGGACAACCTCTTCGCGGCCGAAGCGCCGCTGGTGGTGCCAGCCGAGCAGGTCAAGGCCCAATGGCAGGGCCGCATGACACCCGCCCTGCTCGACCGCGCGCTGCGCGCCGGCCTGGCGCGCCGCCTGCCCGACGGCAGCGTGCAGCACCTGAGCCCCGCGCTCGCGCGCATCGCCGAGCAGCTGGCGGCCCTGGGCCTCACGCCCGAGCAGGCCATCGACATGCAGGAGGCGCTGGTGCGCACCCTGCGCAGCGTGGCGCGGCGCTGGCTGCGCACGCTGGTCGATGCGGTGCTGGCCCAGCCCGAGCGCGCGTCCGCGCTGCTGCAGCAGGCCGGACCGCTGGCCACGGGGGCGGTGCAGGCGGCCTTTCCGCTCATCCTCCAGCAGGAGCTGGATGCCTTCGTCGCCCGCCAGAAATGACCTTCACGCCATGACCTTCCTGCGACGCCCCTTCCCGCTTGCGGCCTTCGCGCTGGCCGCGGGCCTGGCTGCTTCGGCGGCGCATGCGCAGACCGCGCCCGACGGCCTGGCGCTGAGCTTCGAGGCCGCCCGCCAGCGCATGCTGGAGCGTTCGGACAAGCTGGCCGCCGCGCGCGCCGGTGTCGAGTCCAAGTCGCTGCGCGCCGATGCGCTGCGCAACCTGGGCGGGCCGGTGGTCAGCGTGACCGGCGTGGGCTATGCCTATGACGCGCGGCTGAACGTCGATCTGTCCTCCTTCGATTCGGGCCTCACGCAGGTCGGCCAGTTGCTGCCCGCCAGCCTGCAGAGCAGCCTGGCCCGGCTGCCCGTGCGCCTGCCCGACAGCTACACGCTGCAGCGCGATGGTCATGGCTTCACATCCTCGGTGTCGGCCATCTGGCCGCTCTACACCGGCGGCGCCACCGACGCGGTGCGCGGCTTTGCCGGCGCGCAGACGCGCGAGGCCCGTGCCGATGCCGACCAGACCGGCGGCGAGGTGGACCAGACGCTGGTGGAACGCTACTTCGGCGCCCAGCTCGCGCAGCGCGCCGCCGACCTGCGCGCCCAGGCCGAACGCACCATCGCCGGCCACGACGAGGCGGCGCAGAAGATGCTGGCCGCCGGCGTCATCTCGCGCGTGGAGCGGCTGCAGGCCCGCAGCGCCTACGAAGAGGCGCGGCGCAATGCCGAGAAGGCGAAGGACGATGCCGAGCTGGCCGCCGTCGCACTGGCCCGCACCGTGCGGGCCGACCAGCCGGTGCTGCCGCGCACGCCGCTCTTCGTCCTCAGCCAGCCGGTCGAGCCGCTCGGCTACTTCCTCGATGCGGCGCAGTTGCACCATCCGGGCCTGGCCAAGGTCGCGGCGAAGAAGATGCAGGCCGAGGAACTGCATGCCGGCGAGGAGGCCCTGCGTCGCCCGCAGGTGCTGGCCTTCGGCACGCACGACCTCAAGCGCCGCGAAGAGGCCGGCTGGGTGGCCGGCGTGGGCGTGTACTGGACGCTCTACGACAGCATCGACCGCGACCAGCTGGCCGCCGCCAGCCTGAAGCAGGTGGAGCAGGCCGAGCGCACCGATGCGCAGGCGCGCAGCGACATCTCGCTGCTGGTGGAGCGCAACTGGCGGGCACTGGAGAACGCGCGCCGGCAGTTCGCGTCGATGCAGGCCGGCATCGACCTGGCGCAGGAGGTGGTGCGCCTGCGCAGCGCCGGCCTGCGCGAAGGCACCAGCACCACGCAGGACCTGATCGACGCCGAGACCAACCTGGCCAAGGTGCAGACCGAACGCGCCCAGGCCGCCAACGAGTACGTGCAGGCCCTGGCCCGCCTGCTGCAGAGCGCCGGCATCTCCGAGCGCTTTGCCGACTACATCGCCCGCGCCGATGTGAGGATCGAATGACCATGACCCAACGTCGCAAGACCCTGCCCCTGGCCATCGTGGCCGGCCTCATCGTCGCCGGCCTGATCGGCTGGGGCTTCTGGCGCGCCAGCCGGCCGGCGCCCGAGGTGTTCCAGGGCCAGATGGAGGCGAAGGAAACCGACATCGCCGCCAAGATCCCCGGCCGCATCGCCGAGGTCATGGTGCGCGAGGGCGACCGCATCGAGGCGGGCGCGCCGATCCTGCGCATGGCCTCGCCCGAGGTCGATGCCAAGCTGGCCCAGGCCACGGCCGCCCAGCAGGCGGCGCAGGCGGTGGCGAAGAAGGCCGAGAACGGCGCCCGCCCGCAGGAGATCGAGATGGCCCGCATGCAGTGGCAGCGCGCCGAGACGGCCGCCGAGCTCGCCCGCAAGTCCTTCGACCGCGTGGACGGCCTGGCGCGCGAGGGCCTGGTGGCGGCGCAGAAGCGCGACGAGGCCGAGGCCAACTGGAAGGCCTCGCGCGACGCCGCCATCGCCGCCCGCGCGCAGTACGACCTGGCGCGCCAGGGCGCCCGCGGCGAGGACAAGGCCGCCGCCGAGGCGCAGGCCCGGCAGGTGGCCGGCGTGGTGGCCGAGGCCCAGGCCGCCAAGGCCGAGACCGAGCTGCGCAGCCCCGTCGCCGGCGAAGTGGCCAAGGTGCTGGCCCGCGCCGGCGAGCTGGTGCCGCAGGGCGTGGCCGCCGTCACGGTGGTGGACCTCGCCGACCAGTGGGTGGTGTTGAATGTGCGCGAGGACCGGCTGTCGCGCTTCGCGGTGGGGCAGGAGTTCGACGCCCGCCTGCCGGCCCTGGGCCCCCAGGCTGCGCCAGCACGCTTCAAGGTGAGCTACAGCGCGCCGCTGCCCGACTTCGCGACCTGGCGCGCCACGCGCGCGGGCGCGGGCTTTGACGTGCGCACCTTCGAGGTCCGCGCCAAACCGCTGCAGCCCATCGCAGGCGCGCGGCCGGGCATGAGCGTGCTGGTCGACTGAGACGTGGCCGCCATCCGTCTGCGCCGCCTGCCCGACGTTGCCACGTCCGCGCACGGTGCCTGAGCCGATGACCCCCTTCGCCCGCAGCCTGCGCCGCGAAGCCTGGCGCCTCACCAGCCAGCCCTGGGAGCTGGCCATGGTGAGCTGGGTGCCGGCCCTGGCCGCCGCGCTGATGTGGTGGATCTTTTCGGCCGGGCTGCCGAACCGGCTGCCCATCGGTGTGCTGGACGAGGACCATTCGGCCATCTCGCGCCAGATCGAGCGCTTCCTGGAAGCCTCGCCCGGCCTGCAGGTGGCCGAGCGCTATGCCGATGCGGCCGAGATGGACCGGGCCCTCGTGGCCGGCCGCGTGCATGCGGCGGTGTGGATGCCGCGCGAACTCTCGCGCGACCTCAAGCAGGGCCGCGCCGGCCAGGTGGTGCTGCTGCACAACGCGCAGCGCGGCACGCACTCCAGCCTGATCCAGCGCGACGTGCGCACGGCCGTGGGCACGGTGTCGGCCGGCATCGAGCTGACGGCACGCGCCAAGCGCGGCGAATCGGCCCCGGCGGCGCGGGCGCACCTCGATCCGGTGCGGGCCAACACGGTGGCGCTGTTCAATACGTCGAGCAACTACGAGCAGTTCCTGGGCGCGGCGCTGATCCCGGCGCTGCTGCACATCTTCGCGATGACCGCGGGCGCCTGGACCCTGGGCCGCGAGCTGCGCGACCGCAGCCTGGGCGAGTGGCTGGCGCCGGGCGCGAACTGGGGCGAAGCGGCCGCGGCGCTGGGCGGCAAGCTGCTGCTGCCGTGGGCATCGCTGTCGGTCGTCGGGCTGCTGGCGCTGCTGGGTCTCACGCTGGGGCGGGGCTGGCACCCGGCCGGCTCGCTGCTGTGGGTGGGCGTGGCGCTGGTGCTGTTCCTGGGGCTGTCGGTGGCGATGGGCGCCTTCCTGGCGGCGCTGACGCGCTCGCTGCGCACGGCGCTCTCGGGCACGGGCTTCATCACCGCGCCTGCCTTCGCCTTCGGCGGCGTGGGCTTTCCGCTGGTGGCCATGCCTGCGGCGGCGCGCGCGTGGGCGCTGGCGCTGCCCTACACGCACTACGCCCGCGTGCAGATCGAGCAGCTGCAGATGGGCGCGCCGCTGGTCTATTCGATGGCCACGCCGCTGTGGATGGCGGTGGCCGCGCTGGCCCTGCTGGCCGCCAGCGCCGGCCTGGTCGGCCGCGCGGCGAAGGCGCCCGAGAGCTGGGGCAAGCGCTGATGACGAACGAAAACGCGCCCACCGCCGACCGCACCCGGCAGCGCTTCGCCGACGCGTGGCGTGCCACGGCCCTGGCCGTGCTGCGCGATCCGGGCGTGCTGCTGATCCTGCTGCTCGCGCCGGTGATCTACGGCTTCTTCTATCCCTGGCCCTACGGCACCGAGGCGGTCACGCGCGTGCCCGTCGCGGTGGTGGACCAGGACGGCAGCAACCTCTCGCGCCAGATCGTGCGCTTCGCGCAGGCCAGCCCGCGCATCGACGTGCGGCTGGTGACCGGCGACGAGCAGGCCGCGCGACAGGCCCTGTGGCGCGGCGAGATCGAGGGCTACGCCCTGCTGCCGCGCGACCTCAAGCGCGACGTGGTGCGCGGCGCGGCGGTGGGCGTGACCATCGAGGGCAACGGCGCCTATGCGCTGCTCAACAAGTCGGTGCTCTACGGCTTCTCGGAAGCGGTGGGCACGGTGTCGGCCGGCATCGAGATCCGCCGCCTGCAGGCGGCCGGCCAGAGCGCGCCGCAGGCCCGCGCCAGCCGCAGCCCGCTCAACACGCAGCTGGTGCCGCTGTTCAACCCGACCGAGGGCTACGGCAGCTACGTGGTGCCGGCCGTGGCGCTGCTGATCCTGCACCAGACGCTGCTGATGGGCTGCGCCATGCTGGCCGGGACCTGGGCCGAGGCAGACCGGCTGCGCGCGCGGCCCGCGGCCTGGCTGGGGCGGCTCGTGGCGCTGTCGGGCTTCGGCCTCATGACGGGGCTGTTCTTCTTCGGCTGGATCTTCGTGCTGCAGGACTATCCGCGCGGCGGCAATCCGCCGGCGGCCGTGCTGCTGCTGATCTTTTATGTGCCCACGGTCTGCGCGCTGGGCCTGCTGCTGGGCTGCTGGTTCCGTGACCGGGAACGGGCCCTGCAGGTGATCCTGTTCAGCTCGCTGCCGCTGGCCTTCCTCTCGGGCTTCTCCTGGCCCAGCGAGGCACTGCCGATGCCGCTGCAGTGGCTGGGCGGCTGGCTGCCCAGCACGGCGGGCATCCAGGCCTCGCTGCGGCTCAACCAGATGGGCGCGCCGCTGGCGGACGTGCTGCCCTGGCTGGGCAAGCTGGCCACGGTGTTCGGCCTGGCACTGGCGGGACTGCTGTGGGCGGGACGGCTGCGCGCCGGGCCATACCCGCGCCGTTGAGAATTTCTCTCATCGCGGGGGATACTGGCGGACTTTTCCTTCCTCCATCCGACACTCGCCGCCATGAGCTCCAGCACCCGCATCGAGAAAGACACCTTCGGTCCCATCGAAGTCCCCGCCGACCACCTGTGGGGCGCGCAGACGCAGCGTTCGCTGCAGAACTTCGACATCTCGGGCGAGCGCCAGCCGCTGGAGATCATCCAGGCACTGGCCCTGGTGAAGCGGGCCTCGGCCGTGGTCAACCAGCAGCTGGGCCTGCAGGACGCGAAGAAGACCGATGCCATCGTGGCCGCCGCCGACGAGGTGCTGGCCGGCAAGCATCCGCATGAGTTCCCGCTGGTCGTCTGGCAGACCGGCTCGGGCACGCAGACCAACATGAACGTCAACGAGGTGCTGGCCAACCGCGCGAGCGAGCTGCTCGGCGGCCAGCGCGGCGAAGGCCGCCTGGTGCACCCCAACGACGACGTCAACCGCAGCCAGTCGAGCAACGACGTCTTTCCCACCGCCATGCACGTGGCGGCCGTGCAGGCGCTCACGCACAAGCTGCTGCCGGCCATCGCCAAGCTGCGCGCCACGCTGGCGAAGAAGTCCGAGGACTTCATGGACATCGTCAAGATCGGCCGCACGCACCTGCAGGACGCCACGCCCCTGACGCTGGGCCAGGAGGTCTCGGGCTGGGTCGCGCAACTGGACCAGAACGAGCGCCACGTGCGCGCCGCCCTGCCCCACCTGTGCGAGCTGGCCCTGGGCGGCACCGCGGTGGGCACCGGCCTGAACGCGCCCAGGGGCTATGCCGAGGGCGTGGCCGCCGAGCTGGCCCGCCTCACGGGCCTGCCCTTCGTGACGGCGCCGAGCAAGTTCGAGGTGATGGCCGCCTGCGACGCCTTCGTGCATGCGCACGGTGCGCTCAAGACGCTGGCCGCCAGCATGAACAAGATCGCCAACGACGTGCGCTGGCTGGCGAGCGGGCCGCGCAGCGGCATCGGCGAGCTGAGCATTCCCGAGAACGAGCCGGGTTCGTCGATCATGCCCGGCAAGGTCAACCCGACGCAGAGCGAGGCCGTGACCATGCTGGCCGCGCAGGTGATGGGCAACGACGTGGCCATCAACATCGGCGGCATGTCGGGCAACTTCGAGCTGAACGTGTTCCGCCCCATGGTGGCCCACAACTTCCTGCAGAGCGTGCGCCTGCTGGCCGACGGCATCGTGAGCTTCAACGACCACTGCGCCGTGGGCATCGAGCCCAACCGCGACCGCATCGCCGAACTGGTGAGCCGCTCGCTGATGCTGGTGACGGCCCTGAACACGCACATCGGCTACGACAAGGCGGCCTACATCGCCAAGAAGGCGCACAAGGAAGGCACCAGCCTGCGCGAGGCGGCCATCGCCTCGGGGCACCTGACGGGCGAGCAGTTCGACCAGTGGGTGATTCCCGAGAACATGACCGGCCGCTGAGCGCCCGCATTCGCCTGCAGGAGCCCTCCATTTGAGCGACCGCCGCCAGGACGCCGACATGGCGCCGACCGACGTCCCGACGCCTGGCGCACCGCGACGCGCCAAGGCCTGGCCGCTAATGGCCCTCGTCGCCATCGCGACCGGCTTCGTGGTGCTGGGCCACGATGGGCGGCGGGTCGCGCAGATGCTGGTGCTGCTGCTGCCCGCGCTGGCCTGGATGGCCTGGCCGGTGCGCAGCACGGCGGTGCACCGCGCCCGGCGGGTGGCGGTGCTGGCGGCGGTGATGGCCTTCGCGGCCGATGGCGTGGTGCGGGCCTACCTGCTCGACACCTACCAGTCCGCGCCCGACGGCGCTGTGGTGCTGGGCGCGCTGGCCAACACCAATGCGCGCGAAAGTGGCGAGTACCTGCAGATGCACTGGCGCACGGCCGCGCTGTGGTGCGCGGTGATGGGGGCCGCGGGCTATGCCGTGTGGCGGCTGACGGCCTACGGGCGGCGACGCCGCATCGCCACGGCCGCCGGAGCGCCACGCGATGCCGCCGATGGCGGTGCAGCAGGCACGCCGGTCGAGATCGAGGTCGCGCCCCACCGCGCCTGGCTGGCCCTGCTGGTGGTGGCCTTCGCCTTCGGTGCACTGGCCCATGCCAGCAAGCCCTGGCGGCGGCTGCATCCGGTGGTCTTCTGGACGCAGTGGGTCGACGATGCGGGCGACCTGCGCACCGCCTGGGCCGACCAGCAGCGCATGCGCGACGCCGCCCTGCAGCACGCCCATGCGGCGGCGCCACAGGTGACGCGCGCAGGGCCATCGACGGTGGTGCTGGTCATCACCGACAGCATCAACCGCGACAACCTGGGGCTTTACGGCTACGGTCGCAACACCACGCCGCGCCTGGCGGCCGCGCAGCGGCGCGAGCCGCAGCAGATGACGGTGCTGCGCCATGCCTGGTCGGTGGACGCGAGCACGCTGCCGGCCATGGCCAACATGATGCGATTCGGCCAGCCCACGGCCGCCGACGCGCAACACCTGCTGCCGCTGGCACGCGCGGCCGGCTACAAGGTCTGGTGGATGAGCAACCACGACGACGTGGCCATCGAGCAGCAGCATGCGCGTCTCGCCGACGAGGTGGAGATCGTCAACCGCGTGCCGGGCCGCGCCAGCGCCTCGCTGGACGGCGAACTGCTCGACTGCGTGCAGGAAGCGCTGGCCGACCCGGCCGAGCGCAAGCTGATCGTGGTGCACCTGCTGGGCGCCCATCCGCATTACCGGCTGCGCTTTCCGGGCACGCAGGACAACCCCTTCGACGACACGGTGGACGCGGTCGAGTCGGGCCTGATCGCCAAGGGCCGCCCGGCGTGGGTGCGGCGCTTCCGCCAGGACTACGACAACGCCCTGCTGTACCACGACTTCGTGGTCGCCGAGACGCTGCAGCTCACGCGCACCGTGGGGCGCCTGGCCGAGTACCGGGCCTGGGTCTACGTCTCGGACCATGGCCAGGAGGTGGGCCACGGCAGCGACCATGTGGGCCACAGCCCGAGCACGGCCTCGGGCTACCGCATCCCGGCCATCGTGTGGCGCAACCAGGTGCCGGCCGAAGCGACTTCGGTGGCCGAACGTCCCTTCCGCGCGGACTGGCTGGGATGGACGATGGCCGACCTGCTGGCCCTGCAGTGGAAGGGCCAGGTCGGCGGGCGCGACGTTCTGGCGGACGACTACCGGTGGGAGGCGCCGGTGCTGCCGGTGAAGGTGCGGTCGTATCTGGATTGAGATCGTCGCTGCTGCTTCGGCGATGCTTCGGGGTGCGCGGTGGTGTCGGGCTCAGGGTGCGCGGGCTCATACGGGGTCGGTCGGCCCTGCGGTCCGACTCCGCTGCGGTGCTCGGACAGACGGGCCGCGGCAGAACTCGCTACGCGCTTCGCGCTGCGCTCAAACAACCGCCGCGAATCAGTTCACGAAGCAGGCCTGTCCTCCGGCAGGCCTGCAGCCCGTCCATCCTCCGCTCCTCGCCGACCCCGAAATCGCCCGCGCACCCTGAGCCCGCCACCACCGCGTGGAAACGATCGTTGAATACCCGAGCGTGCCCGCTTCTCCCTGGCTCCCTGGCTCCCTGGCTCCCTGCCTCCCTGGCAGTTCGATGTACCGCTACGGTCAGTTCGGCATGTCGCCGGTGCCGGCCGATCACCCGCGACGCAGGCCCTGGTGCCGGTGAGGGCGTGGCGGCGCGCCTGTGGGGCGCCGAGGAGCGCAGGGCGGACGGGCTGCGGGCCTGCCGAAGGACAGGCCCGCTTCGTGAACTGACTCGCGGCAGTTGTTTGAGCGCAGCGCGAAGCGCGTAGCGAGTTCTGCCGCGGCCCGTCTGTCCGAGCACCGCAGGGAAGTCGGCGCGCGGCGCCGACCGCCCCACTTGAAGCGCCGACACGCCCTCACCGGCACCAGGGCCGGACCACGGACCACACAACACCAAGCACCCACACCGACCACTGCAAAGCAAAAAGGGCCAACGCGACCACAGCCGCATTGACCCTTGCGTGAAGACCCGCGAAGAAGACTCAGGCCGGCACAGCCTCGACCCCTGCACGATCCCAGTGCCGGTGCTTGGCGATGGCAGCGACGAAGGTCTGCGCAATCCCTTGCGCCTCTTCGTTCTCGCCCAGTTGCTGAGCCGGCGTCGCGGCCACCACCACGCCGGCTGGCGCGTCGGTCTTGCCCTCTTCCACACCGACCGAGGCCAGCAGTTGCGCCCCCTCACCCACCACGCAGATGGACTTGAGGTGCTTGAAGGCCTCCAGCACGAAATGCTGCGCCTCGCCATTGGCCATCAGCGTCTTGGCGTTCTCGGTGCCCGCCGGCACCAGCACCGCATCGAACATCACCGACGGCATGTTGGTGAAGGTGGCATCCACCTCGACCTGACGCTTCGATGCGCTCGTGACGCTGCCCAGACGCGGGCCCACGACCTTGCACATCGCCCCCGCCGACTCCAGCGCCTCGCGGATCGGCTTGAGCGAGGCCGAGTCGACGCCGTCGCTCACCAGGATCGCGATCTTGCGCGTCTTGATGCTGCCGTCGCCGGTGCCGATCATGCTCAGCGCGGGCGATTCCTCGATGGGCAGGTGGATGCGCGCCTCGCGGTAGCCCGCCTGGCCGGCCGCGGCCTTGGCGTCGGGCGCTTCGATGCCCAGCGGCTCGGCCACGCGGCGGGCCAGCTTCTCGTCCACATGGGCCAGGTTGTCCACCATGCGCTGGCGCACCGCGGGCACCTCCACCTTCGACAGCTCGAAGCGGAAGGCCGCAATGATGTGCTCCTTCTCCACCGCCGTCTGGCTGTTGAAGAACAGGCGCGCCTGCGTGAAGTGGTCGTCGAAGCTCTCGCTGCGGCGGCGCACCTTGGGCGACTCGACCGTCTCGGGGTAGGTCTGGAAGCCCTCGCTGTCGCCGTCGACGCGGAACTCCGAGCCATTGCCCAGCGAGTTCGGCTCGTACGCCACCTGCCCGCGCGAAATGGTCTGGCGGTGCATGCCGTCGCGCTGGAAGTTGTGGAAGGGACAGACGCCGCGGTTGATCGGCAGCTCGTGGAAGTTGGGGCCGCCGAGGCGCGACAGCTGCGTGTCCGTGTAGCTGAACAGCCGGCCCTGCAGCAGCGGGTCGTTGCTGAAGTCGATGCCCGGCACCACATGGCCCGGGTGGAAGGCCACCTGCTCAGTCTCGGCGAAGAAGTTGTCGGGGTTGCGGTTGAGCACCAGCTTGCCCACGGGCGTGACCGGCACCATCTCTTCGGGGATCAGCTTGGTCGGGTCCAGCAGGTCGAAGCCCAGCGAATGCTCCTTGTCCTGCGGGATCAGCTGCATGCCCAGCTCCCATTCGGGGAAGTCGCCGTTCTCGATGGCTTCCCACAGGTCGCGGCGGTGGAAGTCCGGGTCCTTGCCGGCAATCTTCTGCGCCTCGTCCCAGACCAGGGCATGGCTGCCCAGCTTGGGCTTCCAGTGGAACTTGACGAAGTGGGCATCGCCCCGGCTGTTGATCAGGCGGAAGGTGTGCACGCCGAAGCCCTGCATCATGCGCAGGCTGCGCGGGATGGCGCGGTCGCTCATGGCCCACATCAGCATGTGGGTGGTCTCGGGCATCAGCGAAGCGAAGTCCCAGAAGGTGTCGTGCGCGCTGGCCGCCTGCGGCATGCCGTGGTGCGGCTCCTGCTTGACGGCATGGACCAGGTCGGGGAACTTCATCGCGTCCTGGATGAAGAACACCGGGATGTTGTTGCCTACCAGGTCCCAGATGCCTTCCTGCGTGTAGAACTTGACCGAGAAGCCGCGCACATCGCGCACCGTGTCGGCCGAGCTGGAGCCGCCCGCCACGGTGGAGAAGCGCACGAACACCGGCGTCTTCAGCGACGGGTCGTTCAGCAGGCCGGCGCGCGTGAACTGCGACATCGACTTGTAGACCTGGAAGTAGCCGTGCGCCGCACTGCCACGCGCATGCACCACGCGCTCGGGAATGCGCTCGTGGTCGAAGTGCGTGATCTTCTCGCGCAGGATGAAGTCTTCGAGCAGCGTCGGGCCGCGCACGCCCGCCTTGAGCGAGTTGTGGTTGTCCGCGATGCGCGTCCCCTGGTTGGTGCTCAGGTGCGGCAGCGGCAGCTCGGCGGTGGAGGCAGCCAGCTGCTCGATCTTGGCGTTCGTTGTGTCGGCCGTGCGGCCGCGGCGCGGGGCGGGGGACTTGCTCTTGGTGGGCATCGGGTGCTTAGAGAAGGAGGTGGGGCCGGTCAGCCGGCTTCGCTGTCGAGAAACACGTCGACGGCGTTGACCAGAGCGACCAGAGCGATCACGGCGGTCATGCCGGCGACGCCCCAGACCAGGAATTCGTCCAGCCAGGCGCTGTTGAGTGCGCTGACAAGGGCAGAGGTCAGTTCCATGGGAATCCTGCTTCGAGAAGGAAGTTGGGGGGGAACGCAGGCCGCTTCGTGCGAGGCATGCCCCTGACAGGTGGGCCGCGAATGTGACAAAGCGTAGGCCCGTGGTTTCGCCGGACGCGTAGTGACGCCACGCCGGCAGATGTGGGAGCGCCGAGCCCGACAAGGTAGGACATGGCCGACGCGCGGCGCACGCCTACACGGCAGGGCGCGAAGGCCTGTGGCACGAACGGTGCAAGGCCGTCTAGGCTCACGCACCCGCGCCGCGACAGTCCACCCCGGACGAAGGCCCGCCCTCCTCCCATGCTCATCCGCATCGGCTACGACATCGAACTGGCCCTGGCCGGACCCACCGCCGTGGTCTACCTGCTGCAGGTGCACCCCGACCGCGCGCACGATCTCGTCGCGCCGGAGCATCCGGTGGCCGATCCCCCCTTCTGGACCGACCACTATGTGGACGGCTTCGGCAACCGTTGCGCCCGCGTACGCGTGCCGGCCGGTCAGCACCGGCTGCGGCTGCACGGACAGGCCACCATCCACGATCCGGGTTGGCCCGACCAGCAGGACTGGGGCGCGCTGCAACACCCGGTGGACGAGCTGCCGCCCCAGACGCTGGCCTTCCTGCTGCCCAGCCGCTATTGCGAGGTGGACAGCGAACTGCTGGCCTTCGCCTGGGCCCAATTCGGCCAGACGCCGCTGGGCTGGGCCCGGGTGCAGGCCATCTGCGACTGGGTGCACCACCACATCCGCTTCGACTACGGCTGCGCCGATGCCGGCCGCACGGCGCTGGGCGGCTGGCGCCAGGGCGTGGGCGTGTGCCGCGACTATGCGCACCTGGCGGTGGCGCTGTGTCGCTGCATGAACATTCCGGCCCGCTACGTCACGGGCTACCTGGGCGACATCGGCGTGCCGCCGGTGCCCTACCCCATGGACTTCAGCGCCTGGTTCGAGGTCTACCTGGGCGGCCGCTGGCACACTTTCGATGCCCGCCACAACGTTCCGCGCATCGGCCGCGTGGTCATCGCCCGCGGTCGCGATGCCGCCGATGTGCCGATCACCATGGTGTTCGGCCAGCACCAGCTCAACCGTTTCGACGTGATCACCGAGGAAGTCAGGGGCTGAAGCCGAGCACCTGCATCGCGCGGGTCAGGCCCTGGCTGGGCACATCGGCCTCGTCCCAAGGGGCATTGCCCGTCGCCAGCCGCTCGCCGACGCTGGCCAACGTCCAGTGCGCACCGCTGGTGAGGTTGGGCAGCTCGTCCCACGCCACGGGCACCGACACGCCCAGCCCCGGCCGCGACCGCACCGACCAGGCGCTCACCGTCGTGGCGCCGAAGCCGTTGCGCAGGTAGTCGACAAAGATGCGGCCCACGCGGTTCTTCGGGCCGCTCTTGGCCACGAAGCGCTCGGGCAGCGTGCGGGCCAGGTGCTGCACCACGGCGCGCGAGAAGTCCTTCACCGTGTCCCAGCCATGCTGGCGCCGGATCGGCACCACCACATGCAGGCCCTTGCCGCCGCTGGTCTTGAGCAGGCCGTCCAGGCGCAGCTCCTGCAGCAGCGTGCGCATCAGCAGGGCGCCTTCCTGCACATGGGCCCAGGGCACGCCTTCGCCCGGGTCGAGGTCGAAGGTCATGCGGTCGGGCTTGTCCAGCCCGCGCGAATGGCCGTTCCAGGTGTGGAATTCGAGCGTGTTCATCTGGGCAGCCGAGAGCAGGCCCTTGGCGCTGTCGATCTGCAGCAGCGGCTCATGGCCCGGGTCCAGCGCGGGATCGAGCAGGCGCACGCCGGGCAGCGGTGCGTTCTGCACATGCTTCTGGAAGAACAGCTCGCCACCCACGCCGTCGGGCGCGCGCACCAGCGAGACCGGCCGGCCACGCAGGTGCGGCAGCATGAGCGGCGCGACCTGGGCGTAATAGGCGATGACCTCGCCCTTGGTGGCGCCGCTGACGCGGTCGATCACGCGGTCGGCGTGGGTGATGCGCAGGTCGGCCGGCAGGTCGCTTTCGCTGCTCTCGCCGGCAACGACGGCCGGCTTGCGACGGCCCTTGGCGGATGCGGGCTTCGCCGCAGCCGCGCGCGCTGTCGGCCTGGGGGACGCGGCCTCTTTCGGCGTCGAATGTGCGTCCGCCTTCCCCGCGGCCCGCGGGGCCTTCCCGTCGGCAGTCGATGAATCCATGGCGTGCTCCCGAACGATCTGCCGCGCGGGCTTGTCGCTGCGCAGGCCCTGGAACACGGCCTGCCGCACCTTGCCTTCGCGCGTCCACTGGCCGAAGGCCACTTCCGCGACCAGCTCGGGCCGCACCCATTGCGCCTTCTCGCCCGCTGGCCGCGGGGTGAAGGGGCAATCGTCCTGCGCCAGCGCCTGCAGCTGGGCGTGCATCTCGGCCAGGCGCCGCTCGTCGAAGCCGGTGCCGACATTGCCGGCGTGCTTCAACTCACCCCGTTCGTCGTACACGCCCAGCAGCAGCGCGCCGAAGCCACTGCGGCTGCCGCGCGGCGCGGTGTAGCCGCCGATGACGAACTCCTGCCGCAGCTGGTGCTTGAGCTTGATCCACGCCGTCGAACGGCCGCTGATGTAGGGGCTGTCCAGCCGCTTGCCCACGATGCCCTCGAATCCGATGCCGGCCGCAGAGGCCAGCAGGTCGCGCGGCGTGGCGTCGAAGGCCTCGCTGAAGCGCAGCGAGGGCGGCAGCTCACCGGCGTCGAAGATGGCACGCAGGGCCTCGCGGCGCAGCGACAGTGGCTCATCGCGAAGGTCCCGGCCACCCACGAAAGGCGCGTCGAACAGCCAGTAGACGATCGGCGCCGTGGCCTGCAGGTCGAAGGCGTTCTGCAGGGCCTGGAAGTCGGGCGCGTCGTTCGCGCCCAGCACACCGATCTCGCCGTCGAGCCAGGCATTGCGCACGGGCAGTTGCGTCAGGGCGCGGGCCAGTTCGGGCAGGCGATCGGTCCAGTCGTGGCCATTGCGGGTGAAGCAGCGCACACGGCCGCGGCCGTCGATGTGGGTGAGCAGGCGGTAGCCGTCGAACTTGAGTTCCCACGCCCATTGCGCAGGCTCGGCCGGCGGGCCGTCGGCCAGCACGGCGAGCTGGGGGGCGAGGGTGTCGGGCAGCGCGGCGGCCACGCCCGGGAGGGGCGTCTCTTCGGCGTCCTCCGGCCTTCCCTTCCTGGCCGTGGCGTCGACGCGTTGGGTGCCGGCTTTGCTCCGGCCGCGGATCGCAGGCTTGCTGGCGGTCGGGGCGTCGGGTTCTGCCGGCTCGGCGGCGGGGGCGGCATCGGGTTGGCCGATGTGGCGCACGCTGTCCGGCTCGGCCTCGATCACGTCGTAGTCGGCCAGCGGCCTGGCCGCAGCGTCCTCGTCCTTGATCAGCAGCCAGCTGGGCTTCTTCTCGTCCCTGCCGTGCATGCGCACCAGCGTCCAACGGCCATGGAGCTTGTGGCCCTGCAGCGTGAAGCTGAGCTTGCCGGCGCGCAGGCCAGCGCGGGCATCGCCTTCGGGCACCCAGGTGCCGCGGTCCCACACGATCACCGTGCCGGCGCCGTACTGGCCTTCGGGAATGCGGCCCTCGAAGTCGCCGTAGGCAATGGGGTGGTCCTCCACCTCCACCGCCATGCGCTTGACCGCGGGATCGAGGCAGGGGCCCTTGGGCACAGCCCAGCTCTTGAGGGTGCCGTCCAGCTCCAACCGGAAGTCGTAGTGCAGGCGCGTGGCATCGTGCTTCTGCACCACGAAGGCCAGGGCCTCTACACCCGGCGCGCCGCCATGGCGGGGCTCGGGGGTGCGCTGGAAGTCGCGCTTGCGGTGGTAGTCGGCGAGGGCCTGGGCGGCGTCGGCCGCGGGCTTCGAGATGGCGGTGTCGCGTGGGCCGGCGGTATTGCGCGTCGCCTTGCTGCTCGCCTTGCCGGTCGTGGCGCTGCGTGCCTGGCGGGCCGTCTTGCGGGTGGCCGGCGCCGCTCGGCGGGCAGGGGTCTTGTGGGTGGCGGTGGCCATGTGAATCAGTGGCAATCGGGCGGAGGCGAGCGTGGCGCTGTGGCGCAGCCTTCAGCCCGTGCGCCTGCTCATGCCGCCTTGCGGCGCGGGGCCGTCTTGCGGGCGGGCGCGGACTTGGCGGTGGCCCGCTTGGCGGGTGCCTTGGCCGCAGCGCGCTTGCCTGCAGCGGCCTTGGTGCGCGTGCTGCCGTCGTCCTCGCCCTCGTCCGCCTCGTCGTCCTTGGCCGCCGCTCGGCCCTTCCCACCGCGCAGGCTGCGCTGCAGCAGCTCGGTCAGGTCCAGGATCTTGGCGCCCGAGCTGGCCTGCTCCTGAGGCTCCAGCTTGGCGACGTCCTGCGCCTGGCCCGCCTCGGCCTTGCGCTCGACCAGCGCCATGATGCGGTCACGGAAGCGATCCTCGTACTCCTCGGGCTTCCATTCGCCCGACATGTCGTCGATGAGTTGCTCGGCCATCTTCAGTTCGCGGTCGTTCACGCCGGCCTTGCGGGCATCGGCGTCGGGCAGCGGCAGGCCTTCCCAGGAGCGGATGTCGGCGCCCCAGCGCAGCAAGTTGAGCACCAGGCCCGGCCCCGCGGGCACCAGCGCCGCAAGGTGCTCCTTGGTCTGGATCACCACCCGCGCCACGCCGATGCGCCCGGTGCGCACCAGCGCCTCGCGCAGCAGGGCGTACACCTTGGCGCCGCGCTGGATGGGCGCCGTGTAATAGGGCCGGTCGAGGTGGATGAAGGGAATGCCATCGGCCGGCACGAAGCGCTCGATCTCGATGGTCTGCAGCGTGCGCGGATAGGCGTCGGCGATCTCCTTGTCGGTCAGCACCACGTACTGGCCGTCCTCCCATTCGACGCCGCGCACGATGTTCTCGCGGGCGATCTCCTTGCCCGTCTTCTTGTTGATGCGCTTGTAGCCCACGGGGTCCATGGAGCGCTTGTCCAGCCAGTCGAAGTCGATGCTGCCGTCCTGCGTGGCCGAGTACAGCGCCACCGGAATGTGGACGAGTCCGAAGCTGATGGCGCCCTTCCACAGGACGCGCGGGCTGGATGCGGGCATGGCAAGGCTCTCCGTGCGGGGGAGAGCCAATCTAGGCCAGCGCGCGTGGCACGGCCTGTAGGAGGAAGAAGCCGCCGCCCGCCGTGCGGCGCCTACACCACGATGGGGGTGACCGCGCCATCAGACTCAATGCAATTGGTTTCCTGGATCAACCACGGATAAAGCACCAATGCCGCGCTTACGGTCAGAGACGAGCCAACTACGGGACTCGCCGGTGGGTATGGTAAAGGACGCCCATCCTTGTATGACGATGCGGAGTAATCTGCACAGGCTGCCCAGATTAGATCAACGCATCTGGGCATGAAACAGCAGAGACGATTCCGGACAAGCCGGCCGCAGCTTTGATGCTGACGCGCGTTGAGAGTGTAATCAACAGGAGTTGAACGCTCGGAGAGGAGGATATCTCAGAAGCAAACCTTCCCACGGGGAGGAGGACATAAGAACACCTACGTCTACTGCTTTTGATTGCTTAAGACAAGCGAGTCGAACAGAAGGTTTTGCGGAAGCGCAGCGAACAAAACCTGATGTTGACGCAGCTTGTCCGTGACACCCCGGGTGTCGCGTGCAAGATACCCCAGCAAAACCACTAGGTGTCGGTGTTCTTAGACATCAGTTTTCTGTCGCGAAGGCGGAAGTCATGGCTCCGATGCCACCAAGGCATTCGCGAAATCATCCCCTGTCGGGGCACCTGGGCATTCGTTCCTCAAAACCAGGTGGGCTTATGCGCTATGCCTTCGCTAACGCTTCGGCCACGCGCAACGCGGCTGCATTCGCAGTTGGTTCTGGCTTTCCCAGATGCCAGAGTTTAATTGCCAGAGATTGGCTGGCGCATGCCGAGAGATGTAAGCGGCGCCGCAGCAGGGCCAGCGATTCAGTCTTCGTTGGAAGATGACCCGATGCGTGATGTCATCATGGCGCTAAACCCAGTCATGCGTTTGGGCATGGGTAAATCGTTCACGCCGGGAATTTCAAGGCATTGAAGAAAATTGCCCCGGGTACTATGCCCGGGGCAACACCGTTACGAACATGTGCGTTATGAAAACAAGCCGCGCACTATGCCGGCCCATGAGGAATCAGGAAAATATTGGATTAGCTGCATCACGGGGAACAATGCAAGCAAGAAACGTGTGACGCAGCATACGCGGCAAGAACAAGAAGGGTGGTGCATTTAAATGCTCCATTTTTTGAACACGGCATAATCGTATGCCGGCCCAGCCCAAGCCGATGGTATCAATGACAGCCTTGCCCAAGATTTATCCGGGAAATTACTTAAAAGTAGCCGATATTTTATCGCGTTGTCTACGCAACGTAGGCGCTAAGAGACAATGTTCAGCAACACCTGTCTAATTCAGATGCTTCTTAATCTCTTCCCCGATTTCTGCAATCTGTGAACGCATCTCCACAGTCAGTTCTGTAAGCCGACGCGTAAGTGTTGCTCTCGTTCCGTCGACGCCACCTATGACAGAACTGATCCCTCCTACCATGTCCAAGTGCATGTGAGCCAGGCGATTCACCGTCTGAATCAAAGTGAAGTGGTAGGCGATACGCCGTTGTAAGTCAGGATCTTTTAGCCCCTTGCGAATAGAGTCCCTAGCTACATCCCACGCTGACGTGTCAAAGCCTGTATCGAACACTGCGCGATCCGCCTGCAAGACTTGCAGCAGTATCATCGACTTTTGAAGGTTTTCCGCCATTGCGGCATAGACTGTTTGAAGACCTGCGCGCATCAGACGCTCATCTTCAAGTTTTGCCGCTTTCTCTGTAGCCCGGCTTGTCCTGTGGCTTATCCATAATGCAATAGGCACACCCAGGCCCACACCAATCACCGTCGAGACCAGTCCCGGCCAGAAATTGGTCCAAAACCAATTAGGGCTTCCGAAGAAGTAATTCCACATCGAGTGAAGCGTTGCCATATGAATCCCGATTTCCTCACTTCTTTGTCCGAAACCCATGCGGTCCTGTTTCGCTCGGCCCCATCTTCAACACCGAGATTAAGTCGTGCTTTGTATTGGGCGAACCTTTCTCGATCCAATCCAGTTTGACTAACTCCAAACTGTTGGTCAGCTTGGCAACTGCCTGGGGATCATTGCTGAACGCGAATGTCGCTACGGCGTGCTCGACCAGCCCCAACCTGACCTGATAGTCCGCAAGTCGGTCGTGGAGCTTGCTGACCAGCTCGATCAGTGCGTCGATGCCAAGCTTTTGCGCATCCATGTCGTTACCCTTGTGCTGATGTCGCATGGTAGGGCTATGCGATCAAGTTTCGGAACCACTTCATAGCCCATGCGTACAGGCCAGCGATGGGCCAGAACGGCAACTTCGCGACCGTTTCCACCCATGCACGGGCTTCCGCACTAAACCTGTACCAGTCATGCTTGACCGGCTGCTGCACCTGCTGCGGTTGTTTCGAACGACGTTGCTTGCGTGCCATCACCACCTCCATCTGTCGCACAGAACATGCGCTGGGGGCATCCTGTTGGACGTCCCGGCAGCCATGTATCCCGTGCACTGCACACCGCGAAAAGTGCGGCGCATGGAGGAATGCTAGGGAGAAAATCTGGGTGTCAAGACAGAAAGGCACTCCCAGACCCCTTGCGCGGACCCGAATCTCTCCCTATGGAGCGTGCTGGAAACGACCCTTCGCGGTTGCGGATCGGGTACTTCACAGGGGGTGAAAGGGATCGGCTTCCCTCGGGCAAGTCCTTGTCGCACCGCACATCTGCATCTAGTAGACACCGACGGTTTTGAACGAGGTAGACCGCAATCGTCATCATTGCCACAGTGACGTCGCTGTAGAGGTTGATGTTCTTGCGCATCTGGTTGCCGAACATCAACCGTCCTGCAAGTTGTAGAACTCCTAGGACGCGCGGAACGACGTCGTACAGGTCAGACGTAGCCGGTGCCCATGGCAGGGCCTGGACGATCCTCCGCGGGACTGATGACCCACGACTGCGCGTAGTCGCACACCAGGCCCGTATGGTCCTCGATGTGGTTGTACCCGGATAGAACTATGTTCTTCCCGTTCATGTAGACCAGCTGGGCGTCCCACAGCTCAGGAATCGCTTGCTATGCTCAGTTGCTGGAATGAGGAGATGTTTTCGTGAGATGCACCGCACTGCACACAAATCTTCGCTGTCTGGCTAATTGCAAGGGAATACAGCTTTCCGATCACCCTCATGATCCGACGTGCCGATACCCTTGAGCAGCAACGAGCCTTCCGAGAGGCAAACCGTCGTCGTTGTGTGGAGCGACAGCAACAAGGCCCAACAGCAACAGATGACGTCATGGACTCAGCCATTCGGGGGTAGGCAGGGTGGTTGAATCTAGTGCCGTCCTAAACATGGGTGAATCTCCTAGTGGCCCCTCGTCAGTGGCTGACGCTTAAAAGACCTAGCGAGCTTTCCACCCCCATCACATCCACATACACTAGACACGCAAGCTCACACAAAAAGAGAGCAAGCGAAGTTCATTCAATTCCAATTGATGGAGAAGCGGTGCAGCACACTTTTGATAAGAGCGCAGAGGATGTCGAAGAAGCGATCAAAGAAGCGGTCAAGTCTTCCGGCAAAATTAACATAATCGTTGCAGGCAAAACCGGGGTCGGCAAGAGCACACTAATCAATACAGTCTTCCGAGGTGATCTTGCAAAAACTGGCGACTCCAAACCAGTCACTCAAAAGATTGAGAAGATAACCAAACCAGGCCACCCAATAACGATCATCGACAGCAAGGGACTGGAACTCGCAGATTATAAGAATATCATCACCGGGCTTGAAGATTACATCGAAGATCAAAACAAGAGCATTAACGAGAACGAGCGCATACACATCGCCTGGTTGTGTATTCAAGAAGGCAGCGCCCGTGTCGAGCAAGCCGAAACTGATCTGTGCGCAATGCTCCATTCTCGCGGAATTCCAGTAATTGGAGTAATAACCAAGAGCCAGTTTAGCCCGGACAACAAGTTCTATGTTGAGGCGGAAAAGCTTCTTCCTGGCGTTAGTAAGGTCGTGAGAGTTCGTTCTGTATCTGAAACAATTTATGACGACGAAACCAATGAGATTCTAAAAATCAAAAGCGAAAAGGGCATCGACGAACTGATCTTGGAGTCCGGGGGTCTCCTGTCAGATGAAAAAAAGCGATCTTACGCCAATGCGCTGAACTCAAAGAATAAAGCAGCGCTGAGAGTTAAAGTGGAACAGGCGAACAAGGAAGTCTTAGCTGCCGCTACCCTTGCTGCTGCCGCGGGAGCAACCCCTATTCCATTCTCTGACTCCTTTGTACTTGTGCCGATACAAGTTGGCATGCTGGCAAAAATCGGCGTTACCTTTGGAATGGAAGTAAGCACGGCAGCGCTCACGACACTAGTGTCATCTGTTCTAGGCGCTTCCGGTGCAGTGCTGGTGGGCAGAGCTATTGTGACCAACGCACTTAAATTATTCCCAGGTCTTGGTTCAGTTGCTGGAGGAGCTATCGCTGCTACAACTGCGGCAACAATCACCAAAGCGCTTGGTAACGCTTATATCGCGGTTCTCACTGAGTTCTGTGAGGCGAACCCAGGCAAAGAAATCGACATTTCCACTATCGCTAGCGATCTAAAGAAGCGATATCTGAAAAAAGCCTAGCTTGTCGAGACATGGGGCCCTACCAGAGGGCCCCAACTGACGAACATGATCTGAAAGGACTAACTGGGAGCCTAGCCGCAGTGATGTCGAGAAAACAGTTGGCCAATTGGATGCGTACAGGGTATAAGCAACCCACGTGGCTGCTGACCGATCGCATAGGTGAGTTGTTCCATACAGCAATCACGAGAGCCTCTAGGATCGTCAAGTCTGGCACTGAACAATTTGGTAAGCCATTGGCAAACGATGCGCCAAACCTTCACCAAATGAACGCCAGGGGATTAGCGTCGAGTTGTTCAACCAAGTTTTGCAAGCGACAAGTTGTTCATATGATTCACATGTGAACAACTTTCAGTCAATAGGCAAATCCTAAGCAACATAGGAAAAGACTATCAAACCGTGCGGTCTATGATGACTTGCACGGTTCTTGTTTGAACTTGGATGCGTCACGTAGGTCATTGTGGCGAAAGGTGATTTTTCATCCAGTAGTTAGGCACACCACTTCTTGGGATTCAGCTAATCGCTCTACTGCCAGATAACAATCGGGTCAGGCACTACCCGACGCTTTCTTAGCTGTTAAGTGGTTGTGAACAACCTGATGCCGCAAAACCGAATTGAACAAGTCCCCTGGCATCCCCTATCACTTGGCAGATGACGCATGGGCGCGTCGTTCGGCACAACTGAACCAAGCGATACGAGTACGGGGATAACGTACCAAGAGCTTCCCATACCTAACTTGCTTTTGCCGTTGCTTCGCTGGGATTAGCTTCCATTCTTTTCTTTTCGCGCTTCTTCAACTACCTTTACTCTATCAACGATTTCATAGAGGAATCGCTAGAGTGTGGAGTTCCATTTACGAGGAGTTCATACCAATTAAATACCTTTCCTTTGCCTGGAAGCTGCTGCACTGCTATCTGCTTGCGACGCCCAAGGGCCCACGGAGAAAGATGTCCGCGTCCTGATGGACAAAGTCCTCCAAGACCCGAAGAGCCTGCAACTCCAGAACACCAAGAACAGGAAGTCAGATAACGCAGATGTGTTCTGCGGAATGCTGAATTTTTGAACAACCGCTGGAGGGTATGGGCAATAGGTACCCTTCTACTATCGACGGACAGAGAAAGGAAACAGCATGGAGATTGGATTGGTGCATCCACTGTTGGAGTTCCATCGTGGGGGATTCATCCAATACAAGAACCGTGAAGAATGGGATTCCCTTGTTAGGGGAATTCCAATCAGAGCAGAGAAAGCGGATCTGTGCTGAAGGCATATTGGGGGAAATGACGTCTGGAAATGACGTCTAGGCGTCATCAGAGTGACGCTTTTTCCGTCGGAAGTGACGCTTCTGAGGACTGGAAACATCACCAGCCATGCCACTGGGAAATGATTTTTCTCTCCTGTAACTGCAGTTCTGAAATCGTCAGTTCTTGATGATTCCAAGGATTCGGGCTGCCGCATAACTATCTGCATGTCCCGATCAAAGCCAAGCCGCCAAGGCTACCGCACCATTACCATTGAGGAAGCCAGACTCCTGATTGCGGATCACATTCGCAAGCGGGAGCCTGTCAATGCTTGGCCTATCAAGCGGGCGAAAGTCATCCCTTTCCGCCAGGGTCCGCTCCCCCGTCCATAAGCGACTGAAATTGCTGCCCTGAACGCTTTCTAGATAGAGTATCGATACGCTTCCCCAAGCGCTGCATCTCAGCCTTGAAAGCATACCGCGCTCTGGCAAATGCGATATCGTTCCATTGAATTTCCATCACGAACTTTCGACTTTTGAATACAAGCTGTTGAATAATCTGTCGAAGTCTCTCAATACGCTCCTCTGCGCCGTAATCAAACTGAACAGATCCGAGCAAATCGTTGCCGAGGTTGACGTCTGAGAAGAGGCGACGAACTTCATGAGATATGATATTCCGAAGCTTTATAAGCTCAACAATCTCATCTCGCTCAACGAGCTTCAGAATATCCATCTCGACCAACAGCCGCAGAACTTTATCGAGGTTGATTTTCCCTTCAATGGGCAATGGCTCATGATTTTTCAGAGTAGCGATCTTGTTGGTAGCCTTCACTGCGCCGACAAGGAAATCCCTCAGAGTCTCCACCTCGTACGTCAATAGCGTGACGTGGAGAATCCGCAAAAGCAGAATATTCTTTTCCAGCGCAGGAAGCCTCAGAAACGATTTGGCTTCGTAGTTAATGTCTCTCATAGGAATTTACTAGCCCCCGTCCACTCCCAAGCGGGTAAGCAAAATGTATCATGACGTGTCGCCCAACAGGAGAACTCATGGTAGATCGAGGACAGGTATTCCTTTACATCTTCAACAACTACTTCGACGGCGACTTCGATAAGGCAGTTGAGCTGACCGGCATCAAGAAGCAGAGCTTTGATGCTTGGGCGGCCGGAACGCGTAAGCCAAACCGCGGAACGATCGATTACTTGATGCACTGCGCAATGGTCCCCAGCTTTAGGACCATTGCTAACTTTGCACCGTTCGATCACACGAAAGCCTATCAGACGCAGTTCAAGGAAATGTTTGGCGAGTACAAGAACAAGCCCGGCATTTATGCGTTCTACGACTCGCTGGGGCGGCTGCTGTATGTCGGGAAGGCTGGAACCAATCTGATGGGTGAGGTCGACGCTGCAATCAAGCGGGAAGTCCACATCGACCTTCCAAAGGGCGTCAAACGACCAGAGCGCAGAGCCGAAGTAACCTCGTATATCTCTGCCTATTACGTCGGGGATAGTGTCTGGGACGATCTGCCGAAGATCGTTGAAGCGTTGATTCTCCGTATCTCCAAGCCGCTACTTAACAAGAACACCGGCACCATTCCCAAGGTGACGCCACCGAAGACGCTCGACTAATCTCCCACTGATAAATAATGGCGAACGTAAAGCCATATCGTTCGTCTCCAAAAAAGTAAAGCCCCTTCGCAAAACGGAGGGGCCTTTTCCTTTGAGCTGACGGTTTTTCGGTCTCAAGTCCCCGCAGCCGTGGCCGGCTGATTAATAGAGGGTGCGCGCAATGCGCACCAAGGAGACCCAATGACAGACCGCGAAGCATTCCAATACCTGACCCAGTAACTATCCCGCATGTCATATGCGAACAAACTGGAGCATCAACGCCAGATTTCGGCGCTGCAATGCTCAACTACTACGACCGCCATGCCAATGGCAGGGAGTTGCCCTCACTCGCTGAGCTGTACGCAAAGGAGACCGGCAAATGATCGACATGCACGCCCTGACTATTCCCTACCAGGGAACGCAACTGCCCATCGCGGCCATCACCCGTTCGCGCATCCGTGGGACAGCCATGCAAGTCCGTGCCATGGGGGACACGGTAGCCGTGCAGGCCCGCTACACAGCAAGCCTGGAGACAGCGCTCGACCTGTCCGCGGACACCGAGGGCTGGATCACAGTGCACACCTCTGATAGCAAGGCCGAAGCCGACGCGTACCGGGGCGCCAACTCCCACATCTTCGGGCCGTCGTTTTGAGCCACGCACCCCGCTGCTTGGCCTACTGCCCAGACATCAAGGGGTTGGTGGGCTACCGGCCTGAGGCCGAGTACAGCGCCACCGGGATGTGGACAAGACCGAAGCTGATGGCGCCCTTCCACAGGACGCGCGGGCTGGATGCGGGCATGGGAAGGCTCTCCGTGCGAGGGAGCGCCAATCTAGGCCGGCGCGCGTGGCACGGCCTGTAGGAGGAAGAAGCCGCCGCCCGCCGTGCGGCGCCTACACCACGATGGGCGTGACCGCGCCATCCATGGCCAGCACCGCGCCGGTGACGTAGCTGGCCCGCGCCGAGGCCAGGAAGAGCACCGCATCGGCCACCTCGCGCGCCTCGGCGATGCGGCCGAGCGGCAGCTTCGCCGTGGACTGCGCCAGAGCCTCCTCGGGCGAGACACCTTGCTGGGCGGCCTGGGCCTTCAGGCCCTCTTGCAGTCGCTCGGTGGCGGTGAGGCCCGGGTTGACCACGTTCACCCGCACGCCCTTGGCCGCATAGGCATTGGCCAAACCCACGCTGGCGAGCATCAGGGCCGCGTTGGCCGAGCCGCCCGGCAGGTGGATCGGGCTGGCCACCTTGCCGCCCGCGCCCACCACGTTGACGATGGCCCCGTGCCCGCGCGCGGCCATGCGCTTGATGAGCGGGTCCATCATGTGGATGTAGGTGAAGTACTTGGCCTGCATGGCGGCCTGCCAATGGGCCGCCTCGAGCTCTTCGGCGGGCGTCCTTCGGGCGGCGCCGGCCGAGTTGACCAGCACGTCGACCGGGCCGTGGGATTTCTCGATGCGGTCCAGCACCGCGATGGCGGCCTGCGGGTCGCTCAGGTCAGCTGCGAATGTGGCGACCATGCGGGCCGCGTCGGCCCGGGCATCGGCGAGCGCCAGCGCCGCATCGACCAGCCCCGCCTCATGGCGGGCCACGAGGCTGACGCGGGCGCCCTCCTGCAGAAATCCCCGTGCGCAGGCCAGGCCGATGCCCTTGCTGCCACCCGTGATCAAGACATGTTTGCCGGCAAGTTCGAGGTCCATGGCTGCATCCTGCGCGTCGGGCGCGAACTGTCAAACGACCGCCGCCAATGTCCCTGCCCGTCGCTGCGGTGTCACGCGGCTGTCAGGCCTTCGCCCTTCGGGCTCAGGCCCCGTGGCACTTCTTGTATTTCTTGCCGCTGCCGCAGGGGCAGGGGTCGTTGCGGCCGGGCTCGTCGGCGCGGCGCACGGCCTGCACGCGCGGGCCCAGGCTGCGCCAGAGCTGGCGCAGGTCGTAGACGGCCCAGATGGCTTCGCCGAAGTCGTCCAGCCGCTGCTGGCTGACGGTGGGAGGGCCGTCTTCGGCGTACATCGACAGCGCGGGCGGGTGGGTGTCGTCCTCCGCCAGCGTGGCGATGCAGTCCAGGCCGTCGGCCAGCATCTCGGCGACTTCCTTGTCGCGCGGCGGTGCCCAGTCCTCGGACCAGTGCTCGACCGCGGCCAGAAAGCCCAGGGCCCACACCTGCGCGAAGGAAGGCAGCTCGCCCTCGGGCGCTTCGGCGCGCTCCTCGGGCGGCAGGGCGGCGATGGCGCCGCGCAGATCCAGGCACTCGGGCTGGAAGCAGCGATCGTCGTCCAGCGACTGCACGTCGGCTGCGTCGAGGGCCGTCTGCATCTCGTGCCAGCGGCGCTTCCAGCGCCAGACGAACTCCATGTGCTGGGCGGGGGAGAAGCCGGGGCCGAAGAGCGCAGGCCAGTATTCGCTGGGCTCGACCACGCGGCGGGTGCAGACCAGCGCGGCCATGAAGCCGTCGCAGAACTCCCACTGGGGGATGTCCTCGTCGTGCTCGCGCATCGCGTCGAGCGCGTCGTCCAGGGCGTCGAAGTCCTCGGGCGTCAGGGCAGGCAGGGCGGCGGCGGTGCCGACTTCGGCCGGCTGGGGGGTGTCGGAAGTCATGGAAAAAGGGTGTCGGGGAATGCCCCCTATGATGCAGCACACCGGGCCGCCCGCCGGCGAGCGCCCCTGGCGGCCCTGCGACCGGCCCGGCCGATATCCGTTTTCATGGCAGCGCTCCGCCCCTCCTTCCGACGTTCCTCGTCCTCCTCCCCCCGCCGCGACGACACCGCCGGCGGCGAGGCCCCGCCCCGGCGCGACCCGCATGCATTCCTGCGCGAGATGCTCCCAAAGCAGGCGCGCAGCGTGGCCGACCACCGGCTGGACGACCGGCGCGTCTGGCTCAAGAAGGCCGGCCCGCGCCATGGCCCGCTGCGCTACCGGTTGCTGTCGCTCATCGCCCGCACGCTGCGGCTGGAGGTGCTGACACCCGTGCCCAACCCCGGCGGCGCGGCGGCCATCGCCATCGAAGCCGCGCGCCTGCGCAGCCTGGCCGCCAGCGGCCTGCGCGTGCCGCAGGTGCTGGCCGAGCAGCCCGAGGGTCTGTTGATCAGCGACCTGGCCGGCAGCGGCCGCAGCGCCGCCATGCTGATGGAGCGCCTGGAGCAGGCCGCCACCCAGGGCCCGGCCGTGCTGCTGGCGGCCTGGGCGCAGGGGCTGCAGGCCATCGCCCGGGTGCATGCCCGCGGCCAGTACCTGAGCCAGGCCTTCGCCCGCAACATGGTGCTGTGCCCCGATGGCGAGATCGGCTTCATCGACTTCGAGGACGACCCCGGCGCCACGCTGCCCACCGACCAGTGCCAGGCCCGCGACTGGCTGAGCTACCTGCATTCGACCGGCGCGCTCATCCTGGCGGCCGGCCCGCAGGCTGCAGCGGCGCACTGGCAGGCGGCCATGGACGCGGCCGAGCCCGGCGTGCGCGAGCGCGTGGCCGAAGCGGCCCGCCGCATGCGCTGGCTGCGGCACCTGCCCCAAGGCCGTCGGTGGGGCCGCGACACGCAGCGCGTGCGCGCCGCGGCGGTGCTGCTGGGGCGCTGGCACGCCGCATGACGGTGCAGCCCGGGCCGGACAGGGCACTGGAAGCGCGCTTCCTTGCCGACGTGCTGCGCAACCCGCACAACGCCTGCATCCTGGCGCGCTGGGACGCGCTGGCCCTTCCAGACGGCTGGCTGGTGGCCGGCTGCCTGTTCCAGACCGTCTGGAACCAGCGGTCGGGGCGGCCGCCGGCGGCGGACATCAAGGATTACGACCTCTTCTACTTCGACCCCGACGACCTTTCCGAGGCTGGAGAGCGGGCCGTGCAGCGGCGCGTGGATGCCCTGTTCGCCGACCAGGGCATCACTCTGGAGGCCTGCAACCAGGCCCGCGTGCACCTCTGGTACGAAGCGCATTTCGGCCAGCCCTACCCGCGCCTGCACAGCAGCCGCGACGGCATCGACCGCTTCCTGATCCCTGCGACCTGCGTCGGCATCGCGCCCGGCCGGCTGTATGCGCCCTACGGGCTGGACGGCCTGTATGCGGGCACGCTGGCGATGAACCCGCTGGTGCCGCATGCGGCGCTGTACGAACGCAAGGCGGCCTCGTACCGGGCACGGTGGCCGTGGCTGCAGGTCGCGCCTGCGTCATTGCCGTGAGCGGGGAGCAGCCGGCAGCGCCACCATCGCGCAGGGCCGCAGCGACGCCACCGCGCGCACCCAGGCGGGCCGCCGGCCTGCGCGAGAATCCGCCTCTTTCCCGTCCCCCGACACCGCCCGGCGCCGTGCCTGCCAAGAACACCAACCCGCCTGCCAAGAAGACGCGCCGGACCTCCGCTGCCGCCGCGCCGGCCGATGCGACGGCTGCGCCGCAACCCGCGGCGCCGCTGGCCGCCCCGGCCCCTGGCGGCCCCACGCGACGCATGCGCCCGCGCGAGCCCGAAGAGCAGATCGAGCACCGCATCCTGGCCGCCGCCGTCGCCGAGTTCGCGGAGCATGGCTTTGCCGGTGCGCGCATCGAGCGCATCAGCAAGCAGGCCGGCACGGTGGACCGCATGCTGTACTACTACTACGGCAACAAGGAGCGGCTCTACCAGGCGGTGCTGGAGAAGCTCTATGCCGAGATGATCGGCGCGCAGCGCGACTTCGTGCTGCCGCCCGACCCGGTGGCGGGCATGCGCCAGCTGATCGAGCATGCCTGGGACCACTACGTGGCCAACCCCGACCTGGTGCGCGTGATCATGAACGAGAACCTGCTGCGCGGCCGGCACATCCGCCAGTCGCAGCAGGTGGGGCGCACGTCCTTCCCGCTGGTGGAGACGGTGGCCGAGATCCTGTCGGCCGGCCAGGCGCAGGGCGTGTTCCGCCGCGACGTGAAGGCCGAGCATGTGCTCATGAGCATCATGTCGCTCGGCTTCTTCTACATCTCCAACCAGTACACCTGCTCAGCGTGGATGGGCGTGGACCTGATGAGCCGCCCGCGCCGCAGCGGCTGGCGCGCGCACATCTGCGAGGTGGTGCTCCGAAGCATCGAGGCAGAGCCACGCGTCGCCTGAAGGCGCGCCGCGCTCAGCCGGGGTTGCGCAGTTTCTTCACCACATCATCCGGCGGCGCCAGCTTGCTGCCGTCGATGTAGGTGCCTGCCGGCATCACGCCCTTGCCGTCCTTGACCGCCGTGCGGCCCACGTAGATGCCCATCGTGGACTGGTTGTCCTGCGGCCGGAAGGTGGCGGGGCCGAAGGGGGTTGAGAAGTTCAGGCCCTTGAAGGCGGCGATCAGCTTCTCGGTGTCGGTGCTGCCGGCCTTCTGGATGCCGGCCGCCAGGGCTTTCACCGTGGCATAGCCCACCACGGCGTTCAGGCGCGGATAGTCGCCGTACTTCTTCTGGTACGCCGCATAGAAGGCGCGGTGCTCGGGGGTGTCGATGTTGGCGTAGGGATAGCCGGTGACGATCCAGCCTTCGGGCGCGTCGTCCTTGAGCGGGTCCAGGTACTCGGGCTCGCCGGTCAGCAGGCTCACCACCTCGCGGCCCTGGAACAGGCCGCGCGTCTTGCCCTCGCGCGCCAGCTTGGTGAGGTCGCTGCCGAACATCACGTTGAAGATGGCGTCGGGCTTGGCATCGGCAATGGCCTGCACCACCGCACCGGCGTCGATCTTGCCCAGCGGCGGCGCCTGCTCGGCCACGAACTCCACGTCGGGCTGCAGCTTCCTGAGCTGCTCCTTGAAGGCGGCGGTGGCCGCCTGGCCGTACTCGTAGTTGGGATAGATGAGCGCCCAGCGCTTCTTGCCGAGCTTGGCGGCCTCGGCCACAACCGACGTGGCCAGGGCGTAGGTGCCCGAGCGCAGGCGGTAGGTGTAGCGGTTGCCGTTCTCCCACACCACCTTGTCGCTCAACGGGCCGGAGGCGAGGAAGAACATCTTCTTCTGCCGCGCGAAGTCGGCCATCGCAACGCCCACGTGCGACAGCGTCACGCCGGAGAGGATGTCGATCTTCTCGCGGGCGATCAACTCTTCGGCCATGCGCACGGCGTCGCCCGGGTTGGCGTTGTCATCGCGGAACAGCGTCTCCAGCTTGCGGCCGCCGAGCACGCCGCCGGCGGCGTTGATCTCTTCCTGCGCCAGCAGCCAGCCGTTGCGGTAGGGCACCAGATTCTGCGGCAGGGCCTTGTAGCTGTTGATCTCGCCGATGCGGATGGGCTCCTGCGCGGCGGCGGGCAGGAAGGCGGCAGCGGCCAGAAGGCCGACGGTGAGGGCTTGGCGCCAGGGCTTGGGGATCATCGCGGGTCCTCGTGGGCGGGTGTTGGACGGAGACAGGGGAGACCGAATGGGAGACGCGGCACGCCGGTGGCGCTGCCGCGCGTGCGAACGCTCAGGCCGACTCGGCCTCGACCATTTCCTGCACGATGCGGCGCATCTTGATGGCCGAGGCGTCCAGGCCGAGCTGCACGCGCTGCCAGTCGCGGGGCTTGTCCTCGTTGCGCTGGATGGCTTCGAGCACCGCCTTGTCCTCGTTGAAGGCCACGCGCAGGCCGGCGCGCAGGCGCTCGTCGGTGGCCGCGTCGGCGGCCGAGTTCTTCAGCAGCAGCCAGTGCTGCACGCAACTGCGCGCGTCCACCGGCGTGATGAAGTGGCAGGCGAACATCTGGATGCAGTCGCCGCGTGCGCCCTCGGGCGCCCCGGTTCCGGTGGCGGCGGAGCCGAAGTCGATCACGGCGATGCTGGGCGCGTGGTAGTGGTAGTAGTGCCAGCGGTCCACGTTGCCGCCGAAGTCCTTCAGGCCCTGGAAGATGGGGATGAGCGGCCCGTCGATCACCCAGCGCCAGGTGACGACCTTGCGGCCCTCGCGCTGGTGCTGCACGCGCGTCTCCTCACGGCCGGTGCTGCCCAGCGTGGTGGGATGCACATAGACCACATGCGTGGGATCGCACAGGTTGTCGGCCAGGCTCAGGTAGTTGGCGGCCACGGGCAGCGCGTCGCCCTCGATCACGCTGTAGGCCGGGTCGTCGTACTCGGGCAGATGGAAGACCTGCGTGGCATCGGCCAGGGCCGCGTCGCCCATCCAGACCCACACCATGCCCATGCTCGTCGCCGTGGGATAGCTGCGCACCTGCGCATTGGCGGGCGCGCGCTGCATGCCGGGCGCATTCGTGCAGCGACCGCGGCAGTCGAAGGCCAGGCCGTGGTAGCCGCACTCCACCGAGTCGCCGCGCAGCCGGCCCAGCGACAGCGGCGCGAGGCGGTGCGGGCAGGCGTCGTCCAGCGCGGCCACCTCGCCAGTGCTGGTGCGGAAGACCACCAGGTCTTCGCCTAGGACGCGCCGCTTGGCCAGCGACTGGCCGATGTCGCGGGCCCAGCCGAGCGGGTACCAGGCGTTGCGGGGATAGGGCGTGCTGCTCATCGTGCGTCGGCTCCATGGGATGTTTGATCCACATCAGCATACGGCGCGCCAGCCCTGGAGTAAGTGTTTTCTTCACTTAATGGAGTATTCACTCCATTTTCGAGTGCACCATGGTCGGCAACGGTGCGTGGGGTGCACTGCTGCAGGGCATGGCGAGAAGCGCGGGGGCCGTGCGCGATGAAAGTCAGTCAGCCCGTTTGCCCCGGCGTGGAGCGGCGGGCTTCGACAGGCTCAGCCTGCAAAGCCAAGCCGCCCGGCCTTGCGCCGCGCCGGCGAGGCCACTGCCCTGGCCAAGCCCGCCTTCGAGCCAAGCCAAGCCAGCCCACGCCACGCGCGGGCCCGCAGGAAGCCTCAGCCGCCCTTGCGCGCCTGCGCCGCCAGCAGGCGCTTGTTCACGGCGTGCACCGCGCCCAGCTCGGCCTGCATGGCGCGGCTGATCTGCGACAGGGTGCGCAGGCGGCGGTTGCTCTCGCGCAGGCGCTCGGCCAGCGCGCGCGAGATGGAGAGCATCAGCCGCGCGGCCACGGCCGGCTGCACTTCCACCAGGCCGCGCAGGGCCTTGCGGGTGAGCACCGCCAGCTTGAGGTCGGTGAGGGCCGTGCAGGTGGCCGAGCGCGGCGAGCCGTCGATCAGGCCCATCTCGCCGAAGAGCTGACCGGCGTCGATGACCGAGATCACCACCTCGTCGCCGTCGCCCACGCCCGTGCCCTCGGCCCGTACCTGGCCTTCGAGCACCAACGCCATGTAGTCGACGTCGTCGGTCTGGCCCTCGGTCATGATGATCGTGCCGGCCTTGACGGCCATGGGGCGCATGGCATCGACGATGACGCGCGCGTCGTGGATGTCCAGCTCGGCCACGATGGACGAGCGGGTGAGCATCAGCGCGGCTTCCTCGCGCAGGTTCACCGAGGCCATGGTGCTCCTTCTTCGCCATCGCCGGACGCGGGCGGCAGCAGCCACACTCGCCCGCCGCCCACCGCATGCAGCCGGCGCTGCGGCATCCGCGGCAGCAGCAGGCCGCCGGTGAATTCGCCGAAGGCCGGCAGGATGGCCAGACCCGGCTCGCTGACGAAGCAGGGCAGGCGCAGGCTGTCACGACCCGGGCCCTGCAGCGCGCAGGCCGGATGCAGGTGGCCCGCCAGCACGAAGCGACCCGGCTGGGTCTGCGGATGGTGGCAGCAGGCGAAGGGACCGAGCGCAAACGGCTCGTCGGCCAGCGCGATGCGCAGCTCGGCCGGCGGGTCGCCGGCCCGGTCATCGTGGTTGCCGCGCACCAGCGTCATGCCGACCTGCGGATGACGCGCGCGCCAGGCGGCCAGCGCCTGCAGCACCTGCGGCGTGCGGGCCTGCGACGCGTGCAGGAAGTCGCCCAGGAAGACCACCTCGCGCGCACTCTGCCGATGGATCAGCGCGTCGAGCCGCGCCAGGTTCTCCTGCGTGGTGCCGCCGGGCACCGGCTGGCCCAACGCCCGGAAGGTGGCGGCCTTGCCGATGTGCAGGTCGGCGATGAACAGGGTCCGGGCCGCCGGCCACCACAGGGCGCGCTCGGGCAGCAGGTGGAGGCGCTCGCCGGCCCAGAGCACTTCATGGGCGGCAGGGGCGTCGGAGACGGGCAGGAAGGACATGGGGGAGGCGGGAGGAGGCAGGAGTTTACGTTTGGCAACCATCCAGAAAGCTGAACGGTCACGAAGTCCCGAACGACTGGCCGGCTTGATGCCCTGGGGCATCGCAGACGCGCCGCGCGCCCGGGCTGCTCGCCGTCGGCGAGGCGGTGTCCCCGCGGCGGCCCGCCCACCCCGCCCCGCCCCGCCCCACGGCGCGGCGCGCACGGCGGTCACATCGGCGGCAACGGCCTGGACGGCTTGCGGGGCCGACGGGCGCGACGCGGCGCCGGCGCCCCGTCCTCGCTGCCCTTCACCGGCCTGTCCGGCGGCTGCTCCTGACCGAAGGCCAGGGTGCGGCGCACGTCCTGCGCGTCGCCCACGGGAATGTCGCCGCCGGCCGCCTCCTCCAGCTGCGCCACCATGCGGGCGATGCGGTCGGCCACGCTCTCGTTGCTGAGCTTTTCGCGGAAGCGCTCGACCATCAGCGGAAAGGCGAAGGGCGTGGGCCGCTTGGGCTGGACCAGCTCCAGCCGCTGGCCGGCCATGCGCACCAGGCTCTCGCGCAGGCGGGCGATGTCCAGCTCCTGCGCCAGCAGCTCGGTCTCGGCCTGGGCCAGCAGGCGGTTGGCCGGGTCGTACTTGCGCAGCACTTCCCAGAACAGGGAGGAGGAGGCCTGCAGCTGCCGGCTGCTGCGCTTCTCGCCCGGGTAGCCCTGGAAGATCAGGCCCGACACCCGCGCGATCTCGCGGAAGCGCCGCTGCGCCAGCTCGCTGGCATTGAGGCTGGCCAGCACCTCGTGCAGCAGCGCGCCGTCGTCGTCGTGCGCGGCCAACGCCTCCTGCGCGGGCGCGTCGTGACCGGCGCGCAGCACCTCGGGCAGCAGGTGCGGCCAGTCGACCTCGGTGGCGCAGAGCAGCTCGAAGCCGTAGTCGTTGACCGCGATGGAGAAGGTGCGCGGCGCATGCTGCGCCACCCGCCAGGCCAGCAGGCTGGCCAGCCCCAGGTGCACATGCCGGCCGGCGAAGGGATAGAGGAACAGGTGCCAACCCTCGCGCGTGCGCAGGGCCTCGGCCACCAGCGTGTCGGGCGTGGGCAGGCGCGACCAGGCCTGCTGGATCTCCAGCAGCGGCCGCACCGCCTGCAGTTCGGGCGATTCGTAGCGCCCCCCGGCGGCCAGCGCCAGCTGCTGCACCGTGGCATCGACCAGCGTGGTCGACAGCGGCATGCGCCCGCCGTTCCAGCGCGGCACGGCCGGGCGCTGGCCCGCCGCGCGGCGCACCCAGGCGGTCATCTCGCGGATGCGCACCAGCTCCAGCATGCGGCCGCCGAAAAGGAAGCAGTCGCCCGGCTTCATGCGGGCGACGAAGCTCTCTTCCACCGTGCCGATGCGCGCGCCGCCGACGAACTGCACGCTCATGCTGGCGTCGCTGACGATGGTGCCGATGTTGCTGCGGTGCCGTCGCGCCAGCCGCGCATCGGGCACCCGCCACACGCCCTCGGCATCGGGCACCACGCGGTGGTAGTCCGGGTAGGCCGCGAGCGAGGGGCCGCCCTGGCGCACGAAGTCCAGGCACCACTGCCAGCTGGCTTGCGACAGGTGCGCATAGGCGGCCGTGCGCCGCACCTCTTCGTAGAGCGCCTCGGGCGTGAATCCGCCGCCCAGCGCCACCGTCACCAGGTGCTGCACCAGCACGTCCAGCGGCTCGCGCGGCGTGTGGCGCGACTCGATGTGGCCGGCCGCGATGGCGTCGCGCGCGGCGGCACCCTCGACCAGCTCCAGGCTGTGGGTGGGCACGATGCTCACGCGCGAGGGCCGGCCCGGCGCGTGACCCGAGCGGCCGGCGCGCTGCAGCAGCCGCGCCACGCCCTTGGGCGAGCCAATTTGCAGCACGCGCTCCACCGGCAGGAAGTCCACGCCTAGGTCCAGGCTCGACGTGCAGACCACCGCCTTCAGCTGCCCGCCTTTTAGGCCCAGCTCCACCCATTCGCGCACCGCGCGGTCGAGCGAGCCGTGGTGCAGCGCGATCAGACCCGCCCAGTCGGGCCGGGCTTCAAGCAAGGCCTGATACCAGATCTCGGACTGCGAGCGGGTATTGGTGAAGACCAGCGTGCTGGGACTGGCATCGATCTCGGCCACCACCTGCGGCAGCATCGCCAGGCCCAGATGGCCACCCCAGGGAAAGCGGTCCGTGCGTCCGGGCAGCAGGGTGTCGACCACCAGCGTCTTGGGCACCTGGCCCTGCACCAGCACGCCGGCCTCGCCCGGGCCCAGCAGCGCACCCATGGCTTCATGCAGGTTGCCCAGCGTGGCGGACATGGCCCAGGCCATCAGGCCCGCGTTCCAGCTGCGCAGGCGTGCCAGGGCCAGCTGCACTTGCACGCCGCGCTTGTTGCCCAGCAGCTCGTGCCATTCGTCCACCACCACCAGCCGCAGATGGCGCAGACGCTCCTGCGCATCGGCGCGGGCCAGCATCAGCGACAGGCTCTCGGGCGTGGTGACCAGCACCGTGGGCAGGCGCTGGTTCTGCGCGCTGCGCTCGGAGGACGAGGTGTCGCCGCTGCGCGAGCCGGCCACCCAGTGCGGTGCGACGAGCGGCAGCGGCTCGGACAGGGCCCGCAGCGAATCGGCGGCCAGCGCGCGCATCGGTGTGATCCACAGCACCGTGAGCGGGGGTGGCGCGGGTGGCTTGCCGCCGCTTTCCGCGGCGGGCGGCTCGCCGGCCAGCGCCTGCAGCGCGCCCAGCCACACCGCATAGGTCTTGCCCGCGCCGGTGGTCGCATGCAGCAGACCCGAGCGGCCGGCCGCGATGGCGGCCCACACCTCGCGCTGGAAGGCGAAGGGCTGCCAGCCGCGGGCGTCGAACCAGTGCTGGACGGCCAGCCCGGCAGGTCCGCCCGCGGGCGCAGGCCCGGGCGCGCCGGACGGCTGGGCAAGAGGCGATGAAGCGGGCCGGCGAGGCATGGCGCGATTACAGCAAAGGCCATGGGGGCCGTTTGCAGGTCGAAAGGCCGTCGTGCCTCGGAGGATGTGCGGGCCCGCCCCGCTCCGCGCGCCGTCCTGCCCGCGCCATGCCCAGCCACGGCGTCTTCAGGCGCCGCGGACTGCCTTCCTTGCGCAAGTGGCTCCATCGATAGGACCAGTTGGTCCCATTGAACGCCCGGCCCGGCCTGCCTAGCATGGCTTGATCACAAGGAGACAGCCCCGATGACCTTCCCGCGCACACGCCGCGCCACCCTGGGCGCGCTGCTGGCGGCCACCGCCTTCCTGCCCGGCCTTGCGCTCGCGCAGGAGGGCAGGCCCCTCACCGTCGTCGTCGGCAGCCCGGCCGGCGGCACCACCGACACCCTGGCCCGCATCATCGGCCGCATGATGGGCGACAGCCTGGGCCGCCCGGTGGTGGTCGAGAACCGCGCGGGTGCCGGCGGCAACATCGCCGCCGCCTACGTGGCCAAGGCCCCGCCCGACGGCAGCACGCTGCTGATGAGCTTCACCGGCCACACCATCAACGCCACGCTCTACAGGAACCTGGGCTTCGACCCGGTGAAGGACTTCACCCCCATCACCATGGTGGCGCGCGTGCCCAGCGTGCTGATCGCCCGCAAGGGCCTGCCCTTCAACGACATGGCGGGGCTCATCGCGTATGCGAAGAAAAACCCGGACAAGCTCAACTTCGCCATCGGCGCGCAGGGCTCCTCGCTGCACCTGGCCAGCGAGCAGTTCAAGATGATGACGGGCACCGACATCGTCAACGTGCCCTACAAGGGCACCAACCCCGCACTGGCCGACGTGCTGGCCGGCACGGTGGACCTGATGTTCGCCAGCGCTGTGAATGTGCTGCCGCATGCGAAGAGCGGCGCCATCCAGCTGCTGGGCGTGAGCACGCGCGAGCCGCTGGCGCAGTTCCCGGGCGTGCCGCCCATCGGCCGCACCGTCAAGGGCTTCGAGTCGCAGGCCTGGTTCGGTCTGTTCGGGCCGGCGCGCATGCCACAGGACGTGACGGACAAGCTCTATGCCGCGGTCAAGGCCGCCATCGACTCGCCGGCCTACCAGGAGCGCATGCAGACCGAAGCGGCCACCGCCGTCCACATGACGCCGGCGCAGTTCGGCCAGTTCGTGGCGCAGGACGTGCAGGACTGGGCGAAGATCATCAAGGCCTCGGGCGCCACCGTCGATTGAGCCCTCCGCGCACCGGCGACCGGCGGTACACCCCGGACAAGGACGACCGACGCCAGGACCCGCCTTGCCCCGCGCCAACGGCCCTCCTACATTCGGTCGCATGCCTGCCGCTGCCGAACCCTCTCTCCTGCCGCGCTTCCAGCAGGTGCGGCTGCTGCTGCGCGAGCGCCTGAAATCCGGCCACTACGAACGGGGCCTGCCGCTGCCGGGTGAGCGCCAGCTGGCGCGGGAATTCGGCGTGGCCCGCGTGACCGTGCGCACGGCGCTGGCCCGCCTGCAGGAAGAAGGGCTGGTGATGCGCATGCGCGGCAAGGGCACCCTGCCCACCGGCACGGGCGAGCCGCCGCGCCATCTGCCCCTGCGCGCCGGCCTGCTCGACAGCATCGTGAGCCTGGGCGAGCGCACGCGGGTGCAGGTGCTGGACCATGGCCTGGTGGAAGCGCCTTCGCACGTCGCCGAGGCGCTGGGCCTTGCGGCCGGCGAGCCGGTGCTGCGGGTGGTGCGCATCCGCAAGTTCAAGACGCAGCCCTTCCTGTACTCCGAAGTCTTCCTGCCGGTCGACCTGGCCACGGCGGTGCAGCGGCACACGCTGCAGGACATGCCCATGCTGGTCGCGCTGGAGCAGCATGGCGTGCAGGTCGATTCGGCCGAGCAGACCATGGGCGCCGCCCTGGCCGACCTGCAGGTGGCGCAGGCCCTGCGCATGCAGGCCGGCGAGCCGCTGCTGCGCATCGCGCGCGTGGTGTGCGATGCCGCGGGCCGGCCGGTGCAGTACCTCACGGGGCTGTACCACCCGGGCCGCTACGAGTACCACATGCGCCTGTCGCGCGTGGGCGGGCCGACGCGGGTGTGGATCGAGAACAACCGCCCGCAGAACGGGCTGGCTTGAAGGAGCGCGCGTTCAGTGATGAGCGCTCAAGGCCAGGGCGTTGCGCAACAGGCTGTTCACCCGCGTCTGCCAGCCCGGTCCGCTGCGCTTGAGGGCTTCGAGCACGTCGGCGTCCACCCGCATGGTGAGGGCCACCTTGGGCTGGGCCAGCCTGGGGCGTCCGCGCGCGGGCCGCAGTGCCGCCAGTTGCGCATCATCCAGCGGCAGGTTGTCCGGATCTGCCAGGGCCGCTGCAGTGAGGGCGTCGTCCTCGACGGCCGTCGGGGCTGTGAGTTCAGGGCGCTTCTTGTTCATAACGTCGGAATTCCCGCAGGTTGGCCTTGCGAAGGCTGATCACCCGGCGCACGTCTGCCCGGTCGGTGAACACCACCACCCAGAGCCGGCCGGCCATCGGCGCCAGCGCCACCTGACGCGGCTCGCCATAGTCGCGCCGCAGTTCGGGCGCCACGAGCGCATGGTCCCAGTCGAGATCGCATGCCCTGGCTAGCGATACGCCGTGCTTGGCCTGGTTGAGGGCATCCTTGCCCGTGTCGAAAACCCATTCCACCCTGATTTTTTGTGTGGGCGAAAAATATCGCGTCCGGGAAGGTTATCAGACGATCATGCCGGCAACAAAGCCTGCAGCGTCTGCAGCGTATCCGCCTCTTCCACCGGCTTGTCCTGCCGCCAGCGCAGCATGCGCGGGAAGCGCGTGGCGATGCCGCTCTTGTGGCGGGGGCTGCGGGCGATGCCCTCGAAGCCGAGTTCGAAGACCAGCGTGGGCCGCACGCTGCGCACGGGGCCGAAGCTCTCGATGGTGGTCTTGCGGATCACGGCGTCGACCTTCGCCATCTCGGCGTCGGTGAGGCCCGAATAGGCCTTGGCGAAGGGCACCAGCTGGCGGCCCTCCTGCTCCGGCGGGCCGTCCCACACGGCGAAGGTGTAGTCGCTGTAGAGGCTGGCGCGGCGGCCGTGGCCGCGCTGGGCGTAGATGAGCACGGCATCGACCGTGAGCGGGTCGATCTTCCACTTCCACCACAGGCCGACGTCCTTGGTGCGGCCCACGCCGTACTGCGCGTCGCGGCGCTTGAGCATGAAGCCCTCCACGCCCAGGCTGCGCGAGGCCTCGCGCTGGCGCGCCAGGTCGGCCCAGCTGTCGCCCGTGAGCACGGGGCTGGCGCGCAGCACGGGATGGTTCACCTCGGCCAGCAGGGCATCGAGGCGGGCGCGGCGCACGTGCTGGGGCAGCGCGCGCAGGTCCTGGCCGGCCTCTTCGAGCAGGTCGTAGGCCAGCAGCACCACCGGCAGCTCACGCAGCAGCTTGGGCGTGAGGGTCTTGCGGCCGATGCGCCTCTGCAGCTCGGCGAAGGGCTGCACACGGCCGGCCGTGCGCGCGGGCGACGGGGCGACGCCGGCAGCGGCGGCCCTCGCGGCGCGGGCGCCGGGCGCTGCGTCGACTGCAGGGTCATCCGCATCCGCATCCGCATCCGCGTCGGCGTCTTCGTCTGCGTCGGCGCTGGCAGCACGCGCTTCAGCCTCGACCGGCCCATCCCGCCACACCACGATCTCGCCATCCAGCACCGTGCCGTCCGGCAGCGCGTCGCCCAGCGCGGCCAGCTCGGGAAAGCGCTCGCTGACCAGTTCCTCGCCCCGCGACCAGATCCAGGCCTGCCCATCGCGGCAGACGATCTGGGCGCGGATGCCGTCCCACTTCCATTCCACCTGCCAGCCGGAGGGCGGCCCCAGCAGCTCGTCGAAACGCTCCAGTGGCTCGTTGAAGGGATGGGCCAGAAAGAAGGGATAGGGCTGGCCGCCGCTGATGGGCGCTCCCTCGCCCTCGGCGGCTTCGGGCGCGATCAGCGCGGCATAGTCCGCCTCGCCGGGCCGCGCGCCGATGTGGGTGTAGCCCATCAGCCGCTGGGCGACACGCTTCGGGTCCAGCCCGCCCACCGCCGCGAGCGCCTGCGTGACCTGCAGCTTGGAGACGCCGACGCGGAAGGCCCCGGTGATGAGCTTGAAGTAGACGAGCCGCTCCTCCGGCGCCAGCAGCCGCCACTGCGCGCGCAGCGTGTCGGGCAGGCCCTCGGCCGGCGCGCCGCGCAGGGGCAGCAGGTGCTGCTCCACCCAGTCGGCCAGGCCCAGCTCGTGGGTGCCGTCGGAAGGCGGCAGCAGCAGCGCGATGGTCTCGGCCAGGTCGCCCACGGCCTCGTAGCTTTCGACGAACAGCCATTCGGGCAGGCCCGCCGCCTCCTGCGCCAGCAGGCGCAGCAGCTTGACGGGCACCAGCTGGCGTGGCTTGCCGCCCGCCAGGAAGTACACCGCCCAGGCCGCATCGCGCGGCGACGCGGCGCGCAGGTAGCGCTGCAGGGCGGCCTGCTTGACCAGGTTGGACGTGCTGGCGTCCAGCTCGCGGTAGAGGGCGGCGAAGGCTTTCATCGCCCGGCGGGGTCCCGGGCTTGGCCGCCCCGTTCGTCGTCCCTGGCAGGCGCATCGGCGGCATCCAGGCCCAGCGCGGCCTGTGGCGAATCGACCGGCGGTGGTGCCTGCGTCGCCGGCTTGTCCGCGGACTCGGGCGCGTCGGCAATATCCTCGTCGCCATATTCGGTGGCGAAGGCCTGCGCATCCAGCCCGTTCTCCCGCAGCCAGCGCACCATCACCGCGACGCTGCCGTGCGTGACCATCACCCGCTCGGCGCCCGTGGCGGCGATGGCGTTGTGCAGGCCGGGCCAGTCGGCGTGGTCGCTCATGACGAAGCCGCGGTCCACGCCGCGGCGCCGGCGCGTGCCGCGCAGCAGCATCCAGCCGCTGGCGAAGGCGTCGGACGCATTGGCGCCGAAGCGGCGCATCCACGGCTTGCCCTGGGCCGAGGGCGGCGCCACCACCAGGGCGCGGCGCAGCATCGCGGCATCGACGCCGGGGTCGGTCACGCGCAGCGTGGGCGGCAGCGCCACGCCCGCCGCGCGGTAGACCGCATTGAGGGGCTCCACCGCGCCGTGCACCACGATCGGCCCGATGGAGGCGTCCACGCCATGCAGCATGCGCTGCGCCTTGCCGAAGGCATAGCCCAGCAGCACGCTGGCGCGGCCTTCCTCGGCGTTGCGACGCCACCAGTCGTCGATCTGCGCGAACAGCTCCGGCTGCGTGGGCCAGCGGTAGATGGGCAGGCCGAAGGTGGATTCGGTGATGAAGCAGTCGCAGCGCACCGGCTCGAAGGGCGTGCAGGTGCCGTCGGGCTCGGTCTTGTAGTCGCCGGACGCCACCCAGACCTGGCCGCCATGCTCCAGCCGCACCTGGGCCGAGCCCAGCACATGGCCGGCCGGATGCAGCGAGATACGCACGCCCTGGTGCTCGATGGCCTGGCCATAGGGCAGGGTCTGCAGCGTGATGTCGACGCCCAGCCGGGCGCGCAGGATGCCCTCGCCCTGCTCGTGCGCCAGGTAGTGGTTGTGGCCCCAGCGTGCATGGTCCGAATGGCCATGCGTGATGACGGCCCGGTCGACCGGACGCCAGGGGTCGATGTAGAAGTCGCCGGGCGGGCAGTACAGGCCTTCGGGGCGGGCGACGACCAGATCGCCTGGGCGCGACACGGCGCGCGGTGGCGGGAGCGATTCGGTCTCGGGCGGTGTCTCCATGGGCATGGCCCGCCGATGTTAGGCAGCGGGGCGCGCGGGCGCATGCCCCGGGGGGCGCTTCGCCCTGTGGGCGGGTGCCTACGCCTGCGCCGGGCCTGGGCGATGCAGCGCCCCGGCATTCGGCTCGGCAGGGCCCGCTGCGACAGCCCCCTGCACAATGCCCTCGCCATGCTCCACCCGCCGCGCTCCTTCGTCTATCTGGATGCCGTCGCCCGCGCCGGCTCGATCCGCAAGGCGGCCGAAAAGCTGCACGTGGCCTCGACCGCGCTCAACCGCAAGATCCTGGAGATCGAGGCGGAGATCGGCACGCCCCTGTTCGAGCGCCTGCCCCGCGGCGTGCGGCTGACGGCGGCCGGCGAGGTGCTGCTGACGGCGGTGCGACGCACGCTGGGCGACCTGCGCTCGGCCGCCTCGCAGATCGAGCAGCTGCGCGGCCTGGTGCGCGGCACGGTGCGCATCGGCTGCGCCGAGTCGGTGGCCAGCGACCTGATGCCGCGCACCATTGCGCACTACCAGCAGGCGCATCCGGGTGTGCAGTTCCAGGTGGTGTCGGGCGTGACGGCCCAGCTGGTGCAGCAGCTGATGGCCGACGACGTGGAGATGGTGCTGGTGCACGACCCGCAGCCGTCCGAGTCGCTGCGCGTCATCAGCGCGCTGGACCAGCCGCTGTGCGCCATGCTGCGCCCCGACCATCCCCTGGCCGGCCGCGAGAGCCTGCGCCTGGCCGACTGCCAGGAGTTCGTGGTGGCGCTGGGCGACCGTTCCTTCGGCAGCCGGCGGCTGCTCGATGCGGTGATGGCCCGCTCGCGGCTGCAGCTGAAGGTGGCGCTGGAGGCCAGCGCGGTTCAGACGCTCAAGGAGTTCACGCGGCAGACGGGGGCGATCAGCTTCCAGTTCCGGATCGGCACCCTGCGCGAGGTGCGCACCGGGGAGCTGGTGTCGATCCCGCTGACGGACCGGTCGCTCACCAGCAGCCAGCTGGTGCTGGCCACGCGCGAAGGAAGGATGCTGCCGATCGCGGCGCTGTCGTTCCAGGAGGCGCTGGTCAACGCGCTGGCGGCGCTACCGCACTGAGGCTGAGGCGGCCATCCAGAGGCACGTCGGCGCCCCACCTGCAGGCGAAAGTCACGACGGTAGCCCATCGCAGCTCCGGTTTGGCCCCTTCCCCCTCTGGGGGAAGGCTGGGATGGGGGCCAGCGCCGGACGGAGGGTTCGGTGGGGCACAGGCCCCCACCCCAGCCCTCCCCCAGAAGGGGAGGGAGCCAGCCGCACGCAACACCTCTGGCGCGCCCGTGCCCGGCGACTGCCGATGACCAGCACTTGAAGCACTAACCCACCACCTTGGCACGAAAGCCGCTAGCAGTCTAAATTGTGCACAATCAAATCAATGAAGTGCACAATCCAGGTGCAGGCACTTCCCGAGGCGAAGCGCGGCACCCGCCCAACCTTCAGCTGGAGCTGCCATGAACCGCCCTGTTCTCTCTTCCTCCGCCGTGCGACTGCCGGCCCGATCCACCCGCCGCACCTTGTCCGCCGCCCTGCTCGGCGGGCTGCTCGCCGCGGCCTTGCTGGGCACGACCCTGTCCGCCACTGCCGCCGAGCCCGCTGCCTGGCCCGACCGCCCCGTGAAGATCGTCGTGCCCTTCCCGCCCGGCGGCGCAGCCGACGTGTACGCCCGCCTGGTGGGCCAGAAGCTGGCCGAGGCCACGGGCAACCGCCAGCCCATCGTCATCGACAACAAGCCCGGCGCGGGCGGCATCATCGGCACCGACGTGACGGCCAAGTCGCCGGCCGATGGCAGCACCTTCCTGATGGTGACCATCGGCCATGCGGTCAACCCCTTCATGTACAGCAAGCTGCCCTACGACACGCGCGCCGACTTCGTGCCCGTCGGCGTGGTGGCCGAGGTGCCCAGCGTCATCGTGACCGGCCCGGCGCTCAAGGACAAATCGCTCAAGGACCTGTTGGCCATGGCCCGCGCCAAGCCCGAGGAGGTGCAGTACGCCTCGTCCGGCGTGGGCTCCACCAGCCACGTGGGCGCGGCGCTCATCGAGTCGATGGCCGGCGTGCGCATGACCCACGTGCCCTACAAGGGCGCCGCCCCCGCGCTGCAGGACGTGATGGCCGACCGCGTGCCGCTGTCGGTGGACATCATCACGTCCTCGCTGCCGATGGTTATGAGCGGCAAGCTCAATGCCGTGGCCGTGACCGGCGCCAAGCGCGCGCCCAAGCTGCCCAACGTGCCGACGGTGGCCGAGGCCGGCATCCCGGGTTACGAATTCGTGTCCTGGTACATGCTGCTGGCGCCGGCCAAGACGCCCAGGCCGGTGCTGGAGCAGGTCAATGCCGAGCTGCGCAAGCTGGCTGCCCTGCCCGAGTTCCGCACGCGCATCGAGGACACCGGTGGCCAGGTCATCACGACCACACTGCCCCAGGCCAACGACTACCTCAATGCCGAGTTCACGCGCTGGGCCAAAGTCGTCAAAGACCGCAACATCAAAGCAGATTAAGAGCCCACCCCGTTGCTTGCTCACTTCGTGTAGCCGCCTCCCCCTCAAGGGGCGCACCCGGCGGCCCGGCAAAGCCGGTTTCGCGGCTGCACTGGCGTGGCCTGCTCCGCGGCCTTTCGATTCTTCTTAAGCGCTACCCCCGCTTCAATGACTTCAACTCAGCCCTCTCACAGCACCCGCGACTTCATCGGCTACGCCAACCGCCCACCCGCCGTCGCCTGGCCGGGCGGGGCGCGGGTGGCGGTCTCCTTCGTGCTGAACTTCGAGGAGGGCGCCGAGTTCTCGGTGGCCGATGGCGATGCGCGCAACGAGTCGGTGTACGAGGTGATCGACCCGCGCACCGGCTGGGATCCGTGCATAGACAGCCACTTCGAATACGGCACCCGCGCCGCCTGGTGGCGCATCGCCGAGCTCCTCGAACGCCATCGCGCGCCGATGACCGTCAGCGCCTGCGGCCGCGCGGTGGCGCGCAGCCCCTGGCTGGCGCAGGATGCGGTGGCCCGCGGGCACGAGGTCTCGGCCCACGGCTGGCGCTGGGAGAGCCACGCGGGCATGGCGCCCGCGCAGGAGGCCGCCGCCATGGACGCCTGCCTCGCCGCCATCGAGGCCGCCTGCGGCCGGCGGCCGGTGGGCTGGCACACGCGCTCGGCCTGCACGCCGCACACCCGGGCGCTGCTGGCCGAGCGCGGCTTCCTCTACGACAGCGACGCCTACAACGACGACCTGCCCTTCTTCGTGCCGGTGGCCGGCCGGCCGCACCTGGTGCTGCCCTATGCCTTCGACACCAACGACATGCAGTTCCAGCACACGCAGCGCTTCGCCACCGCCTCACAGTTCGCCGAATACGTGTGCGACGCCTTCGACTGGCTGCACGACGAAGGCGCCACACGGCCGCGCATGATGTCGGTCGGCCTGCACCTGCGCATGATCGGCCGGCCGGCGCGCATGAAGGCGCTGGCGCTGATCCTCGATCACCTGCGCCGCCGCGGTGGCGCCTGGATCGCCACGCGCGAGCAGATCGCCCGCCACTGGCTGGCCCACGCGCCGCGCCCCGACGCCGCGGCCACCGCCGCCGGATGACGGCGCCCGCCGACAGGGATCGCGCGGATGGGCGCCCCGAGGGCCTGCGCTAAAGTCGTCCGGATGCATCCGACGGAAGAGGCCATCCACCGAACGCTGGCGCAGACGCTGCTGGCCGGGCGGCTCGCGCCCGGCGCCCAGCTGGTGGAAACGCGGCTGGCGCAGGTCTTCGGTGTCTCGCGCGAGCGGGTGCGCAAGGTGCTGCACCGCCTGGGTCACGAGCGCCTGCTGGACCTGGTGCCCAACCGGGGCTGCTTCGTCAGCAACCCCACGCTGGCACAGGCGCGCGAGATCTATGACGCCCGCCGCATCATCGAAGGCGGCATCGTCGGCAGCCTGGCCGGCGCGCTCAGCCCCTCGCAGCTCGAGGCGCTGGCCGAACATGAGCGGCGCGAGCATGCCGCGCTGCATGCGGGCGACCGTGCGGCCTCGATCCGGCTGTCGGGCGAATACCACCTGCTGCTGGCCGAGTTCACCGGCAGCCCCTTCGTGGTGCGGCAGCTGCAGGAGCTGGTCAGCCGCACCGCCATGCTGGTGGCCTTCTTCGAGCCGGCCAGCGCCTCGGGCTGCGGCTGCGAGGAGCACGAGGCCATCGCCCTGGCCCTGCGGCGCGGCGATGCGGCCGGCGCCATGAAGGCCATGCAGGTGCACCTGTCGCTGATCGAGACGCGGCTCAAGCCCCGCGCCGCGCCCGAAGCCGAAGTGGACGCCGAGCAGGCCATCGCCGAGGCCTGGGCCGACGCCCAGGCCGGACTGGCCCAGCCGGCCGCCTGACCCCGCGGGCACGGGCGCTGCTTTCACCGACCGGCACCGCTGTCACCTTCACCGGGCCCTGCCATGACCCAGACCGCTCCCGCCCTGCCGCCCCGCCCCCGGCTGCTGGTGCTCAACCCCAACCGCACGGCCGCCATGACGGACGCCGTGCTGCACGAGCTGCGCCGGCTGACGGCCGGCCAGGTGGAGCTGCGCGGCTTCACCTGCGACGACGGACCGCCGGTGATCGCCACCCGCGAGAGCTTTGCCGCCGGCGCCCAGGCCGCCGCCCGCGCCTGGCCGGCGGTGGACGACGGCTGGGCCGATGCCGTGCTGCTGTCCTGCTACGGCGACCCGGGCCTGGCGGCGCTGCGTGCGGCCAGCCGCGTGCCGGTGCTGGGCATGGCCGAGTCGAGCATGCTGCAGGCGCTGGCCCGCGGGCGCCCCTTCCACATCGTCACCGCCGGCAAGGCCTGGGGGCCGATGCTGCATGAGCTGGCCGCGCGCCACACCAGCGCCTGGCCGCTGCTGCACGGCATCACCACACTCGACACCACCGGGCTGGCCGGCAGCCAGAACCCCGCCGCCTTCTCGGCGCTGGTTCAGCGGGCGCTGGACGATCTGGCCGGCGCGCATCCGGGCGGCACGGCGCCCGACTGCATGCTCGGCGGCGCCGGCTTTGCCGGCATGCGGCCCACGCTGCGCTACGGCGGCCTGCTGGAGGACGGGCTGCAGGCCGCGCTGGCGCAGTGGCGCGCGCTGCCGATCGCACCGGGCGCCTGACCCGCCCCAGCACGCTGCGCCGAACGGCGGAGGGGCGACCGGACCGACTGCACACAAATTGCGCTCGCTCCGAGCGAAACAATGCGCTGGAGGTTGGCGCAGCCGCTGCCCATACTGCGGTCATCTTGTGCAGCGCATCATGACTTCCGCCCTCCTTTCAACTCCCGCCGACCTCCGCCCGCAGCTGGCCGTGCACCGCCTGGCCATGGCCCATCCCGGCGATCTGTCGGCCCTGGCCGCGTTGTTCGACGCCGGCACCGTGGCCGCCGAAGAGGTGGTGGCGGTCATCGGCAAGACCGAGGGCAATGGCGGCGTGAACGACTTCACCCGCGGCTACTTCACCCAGTCGCTGATGCAGCTGCTGGCCGAGCGCACCGGCCGCCCGGCCGAGGCGATCTGGCGCGCGCTGCCCTGCGTGCTCTCGGGCGGCACCGAAGGCGTGCTGAGCCCGCATTACGTGGTCTTCTCGCGCCGTCTGGTGCCGGCGCATGCGGCGCGCGGCGCCAGCACCGACGCCCCGGTCGACGCCCCCGCCGACGCCCGGACGATCGATGCGGCCTCCGCCGCCCTTGCCATCGGCACCGCCTTCAGCCCCCCGACGCCGGCGCAGGACATCGGCCGCTGGACCCATGTGCGCGCGGTCGCCCAGGCCGTGCGCGCCGCCATGGACCAGGCCGGCATCGACCGGCCCGAGGACGTGGCCTTTGTCCAGCTCAAGTCCCCGTGCGTGACCTCGGCCCGCGCCCAGGCGGCTGCGGCCGCCGGCCACGCCGTGCTGACCGCGGACCCCGGCCGCTCCATGGCCTTCGCCCGGGCGGCGGGGGCCTTCGGCGCCGCCATCGCGCTGGGCGAACTGCCCGACGACCCGGTGCTGGAAGGTGCGCTGCTGCAGGACTTCGACCGCTTCTCGGCCCGCGCCAGCGTTTCCTCCGGCGTGGAGGTGGAGGCCAACGAGGTGATCGTGCTCGGCCACAGCACCCGCTGGCAGGGCCCGCTGCGCATGGGCTGCGCGCCGATGCGCGACGCGCTGGACATCGCGGCCGTCGGCGAGGCGCTGCGCCCGCTGGGCCTCACGGCCACCCCGCAGTTGCCGGCGGCGCAGGCAGCGCGCGTGGCGGCCGTCTTCGTCAAGTGCGAACCCGACCGCCGCGGCCAGGTGCGCGGCGCCCGCCACACCATGCTGGACGACACCGACATCAATGCCCAGCGCCACATCCGCGGCGCGGTGGGTGGGCTGGTGGCCGGCGTGCTGGGCGATGGGCGCCTCTTCGTCTCGGGCGGCGCGGAGCACCAGGGCCCGGATGGCGGCGGCCTGGTGGCCGTGATCGCGGCGGTCGCCTGACACGCATGACCGCCATGCACGCCTGGCAGATGAGCGCCGAGGCCCTGTCGCAGGCCTATGCGCGGCGCACGCTGTCGCCGGTGGAGGCGCTGCTTTCCGTGCTGAGCCGGGCCGACGCGGTGCACCCCGTGCTCAACGCCCTGGTGGTGCGTGATGACGCCGCAGCACTGGCGGCGGCCCAGGCGAGCGAGGCCCGCTGGCGACGGGGCGCGCCGCTGTCGCCGCTCGATGGCGTGCCGCTCACCGTCAAGGACAACCTTCCCGTGGCCGGCCTGCCGTGCCGCTGGGGCAGCCGGCTCTTCGCCGACCATTGGCCGGCGCGCGACGAAAGCCCCGTCGCACGGCTGCGCGCGGGCGGCATGGTGATCCTGGGCAAGACCAACGTGCCCGAGTTCACGCTGCAGGGCTACACCGACAACCCGCTCTTCGGCCCCACCGGCAACCCCTGGGCCCCGGCACTCACGCCCGGCGGCAGCAGCGGCGGTGCCGTGGCGGCGGTGGCGGCCGGCATCGGCCCGCTGGCCCTGGGCACCGACGGCGGCGGCTCGATCCGCCGGCCCTGCGGCTTCACCGGGCTCTATGGCTTCAAGCCGGGTCGCGGCATGGTGCCGCGTGCCGATGGCCTGCCCGTGCTGCTGCCGGGGCTGGAAGAAGCCGGGCCCATCGCCCGCAGCATGGGCGATCTTCGGCGGGCCCTGCGCCTGCTCGCGCCCCGGTTGACGCCGCTGTGCGACGCCCCCGGTCCGCTGCGCATCGCCTACTGGCGTGCCATCGGCGACAGCCCGGTCGATGCGGCCATCCTGGCGCGCAGCGATGCCGCGGCCGAGCGGCTGCAGGCGATGGGACACACCATGGTCGTGCAGCCCTCGCTGCCCGACGTCGAGGACTTCAACCGCCGGGCCTGGCCGGTCATCGCCAGCACGGGCCTGGCCGCCGTGCTGCGCGACCGCGTCGACGGCCGCGAGGACGAACTCACGCCCGCGATGGCCGCGCTGCTCGCGCAGGGTCGCAGCCACAGCGCGGTCGACCTGTTCCAGGCCCAGGCGCTGCAGCGCGCGCTGGCGCAGGCCTTGCAGCGCCTGTTCGCGCACCACGACCTGCTGCTCACCCCGGCCAGCGCGGCCCTGCCCTGGCCGGCCGACCAATCCCATCCCGCCACCATCGCCGGCCAGCCGGTGGACGGCCGCGGCCATGCCGTGTTCACCGCCTTCGTCAACGGCGCCGGCCTGCCTGCGCTGGCCGTGCCCGCCGGCCCGACGGAAGACGGCCTGCCGGTGGGCCTGCAGCTGGTGGCCCCCCGCGGCGGCGACGCACTGCTGTGCGCCGTCGGCGCGATGTGGGAACGCGACGCCGCGCCGGCCTGGTGCTGGCCGCCCGCCCTCGACAAGGAAGAGATGCCCTCATGAAGATCGTGATCGTGGGCGCCGGCGTGGCCGGTGCCATCCTCGCCCGCCGCCTGGCCCGCCTGCCCGGCGTGGAACTGCACTGCCTCGAACGCGTCGGCCCGGACGACCATGCCGAAGCCGGCACCGGCCTGAACGTCGGGCCCAACGCCATCAAGGCGCTGCGCCGGCTCGACGCCGCGCTCGCTGCCGAGGTGGAGGCCGCCAGCCTGCCCTGGACCCGCTGGGACATCGCCCTGACCGACGGCACGCCGCTGATGGCGCTGCCGCTTGCGCAGGTGGCCGACAACCCGGGCATCCGCATCCGCTGGTCCGAGCTGTACCGCGTGCTGCGCCAGGGCGCAGGCGCGGCCATCCGCTACGGCTGCACGCTCGAATCGGTGGGCGCCAGCGAGACGGCGCCGGGCAAGACCCGCGTGCGCTTCACGCAGGGTGGCGCCACGCACGAGATCGACGGCATCGACCTGCTGGTGGGCACCGACGGCCGCTACTCCCGCGTGCGCGAGACCTTCTCCGGTGCGCCCGAGCCGCGACACATCGGCGTCGCCATCCTGCGCGTGCTGGTGCCCGACACCAGCGCCGGCCTGGTGGACGACTACGGCCAGTGGTTCAGCGGCTGCCACCGCCTGCTGGCCTTCCGCGTGCCGCCGGACCATGTCTACATCGCCGCCACCTACCCGGTGGCCCCCGGCGCCCCGGTGCAGGACGCCTGGAAGACCGAGGCCGTGATGCGAGCCACCTACCAGCCTGCCCAGGGCGAGGCCAGCCCCGCCGTGCGCTGGCTGCTGGACGCCATGTGCGCGCAGTTGCACGACGCGCACTGGGCCCGCATGCAGGAAGCCGACGTGCGCTTCGCCGAGCCCGAGGTGGACGTGCTCTACCTGGGCGACAGTGCCCACGGCATGGCGCCCACGCTGGGCCAGGGCGCGACGCAAGCCATGGAAGACGCCTGCGCCGCCGCGCTGATCGTGGAGGATGCCTGGGCCCGCGGCCAGCGCAGGCCGCGCGTCTGGCTCGACCGCATCGCCGAGGCCCGCACCGAGCGCCTGCGCTTCGTGATGGACCTGTCGGTGCGCGCCACCGACACCATGCTCGAAGGCGCCGACCCGGTGGCCGGCACACGCTGGAAGACCGAGGCGCCGTTCCAGGCCGAGCTGGCGGCGCTGTTCCGCGACGTGGCGCTGGGCGTGCCGGATGACGCCTCTGCCCAGGCCGGCGCCGCAACGACCAGCGCCGCCGCGATGCCGGCGGCCTGATTCCTGCTCGTCCTCCTGCGCCCCACGCCCCATGGACAACGCACTCACCCACGGCCTCTTCCACCTGGCCATCAAGACCGCCGACCTGACCGCCACGCGCGCCTTCTGGATCGGCGTGATCGGCCTGCGCGAGGTGCCCCGGCCCGACTTCGGCTATCCCGGCGCCTGGCTCGCCTGCGGCCAGCCGGGCGGGCAGGCCATCATCCACGTCTATGCCGGCGGCCCGGCGCTGGGCGGCGAGGCCCGCGTGCCGCAGGGCACGGCCGCCATCGACCACGTGTCGCTGGCCTGCAGCGGCTACCACGCCTACATCGCCCGCTTCCGCGCCGCGGGGCTGGCGTGGCGCGAGTTCCTGGTGCCCGGCACCACGCTGTGGCAGCTCTTCGTCTACGACCCCAGCGGCGTGCAGCTGGAACTGACCTTCGAGGGCGCGGTGGAAGCCGGCGCCCCACCCGACATGTCGCCCGGCCGCGTCTACCGCGCGGGCGAGTCCTTCTTTGCCACCGAACCCTATCCCGTCCTTTCCCTGAAGAACCCTCCCGGAGAACCCGCCCATGCTTCGCACTGACTTCCTGCGGCTTGCCGCACGCGCCACCGCCGCATTGGCACTGGCCCTGCCCTTCGCGGGCGTCGCCCATGCGGCCGACAAGATCAAGTTCGGCGTCTTCCCGTCCAGCGCCGCCCTGCCCTTCTACATCGCCCAGAACCGCGGCTGGTTCAAGGAGGCCGGCCTGGAGGTGGAAGAGGTGCCGATGACCAGCCACCCGCTGACGGTGCAGGCCCTGGTCTCGGCCAGCATCGACGGCGCCGCCAACCTGGTGACGCTGGAAGGCGCCAACATGGAGTCGCGCCGGCCCGGCACGCTCAAGTACATCTCGCTCAACGGCCAGAACAGCCAGCATGTGATCGAGCAGTTCGTGGTCAAGGCCTCCAGCCCGGCCAAGTCGCTCAAGGATTTCAAGAACGGGTTCAAGCTCTTCTCTGCGCCGGGCCCGGCCAACATCGGCGCGGCGCGCGCGGTGCTCAAGAAGGTGGGTCTGGTCGAAGGCAAGGACTTCACCATCCAGGAGCAGCAGATCGGCGTGCACGTGGGCGCGCTGCAGTCGGGCAACTTCGACGGCGGCTACACGCTGGAGCCCTCGGCCACCATCATGGTGGCGCAGGGCGTGGGCCGGCGCGTGGAGACGGGCGTGATCGCCACCTACCTGCTGGGCCGCAAGGAAGCCTCGGCCTTCGCTGCCGGGGCCGTGCTGTCCGACAAGTTCATCGCCGAGCGGCCCGAGGTCGCCAAGCGATTCGCCGCCGTGTGGGCGCGCGGCGTGAAGGCCGCGCAGACCGACACCAGCACCCGCGGCTACCTGGTCCAGGGCATGAAGGTGCCGCCGGAGCTGGCTGCCACCGTGCCGCTGCCGCGCATCGTGATGACGGGCGACCTGTCACCGGCCGACGTGGCCGACTTCCAGAAATTCCTGGACATCGGCACCGAGCTGGGTGTGATCAAGGACAGGATCGACGGCAAGGCCGTGGTCAAGGCGCTGTGATGCGGGCCATGGACGTCTCCCCGCCGCGCACCGCGCCCGCCCATGCCACCGCCGCCGAGGCGGCCGCAGGCCACCGCTGGTTCGCGCCCGGCACGCACATCACCATCCGCGGGCTGACCAAGCGCTTCGGCGATGCGGCGGTGTACGAGAACTTCGACCTCGACATCCCGCACGGCAGGATCACCTCGGTCTTCGGCCCCAACGGCTGCGGCAAGAGCACGCTGATCAACATGATCGCGGGCATCCTGCCGCACGACGGCGGCCAGATCCTGTTCGAGGGCAAGACCGCACGCGAGACGCGCATCGGCTACGTCTTCCAGAACTACCGCGAGGCGGTGTTCCCGTGGATGCGGGCCATCGACAACATCCGCTATCCGCTGCAGTACCTGGGCCTGTCCAAGGGCGAGCGCGAGGCGCGCATGGACAGGCTGATGGCCGACTTCGACGTCAAGCTCGACCTCTCGCGTTACCCCTACCAGATGTCGGGCGGCCAGCAGCAGTTGGTGTCGATCATGCGGGCGCTGGTGGTGGAGCCGGAGGTGCTGTTCCTGGACGAGCCCTTCTCGGCGCTCGACTACGAGATGGTCATGTTCCTGCGCGAGCGGCTGCAGAAGGTGCTGGTGGGGCGCAAGGTGACGACGCTGCTCGTCTCGCACGACCTGGACGAGGCCGTGCTGCTGGCCGACCATGTGCTGCTGCTGACCAAGCGACCCACGCAGGTGGCCGACAACCTGCCCTTCGATGCGCCGCGTCCGCGCACCGCGGCCACGACCGTTACGCCCGAGTTCATCGATGTGAAGACGCGGGCGCTGGAGATCTTCCAACGCGAGGTGCGCAAATGAAGACCACGCTCTCGGCCCGACTGCGGCCGCTGTGGGGCATGGCCTTGCTGGTGGCCCTGTGGGCCTTCGCCCATGCCACCAAGGCGGTGGACCCGGTGCTGCTGCCCTCGCCCGGCGAGGCGCTGCAGGCCTTCTGGAAGGGGCTCTCCGGCGGCACGCTGTGGGGCGACTTCGAAAAGACCATCGTGCGCACGCTGGTCTCCTTCGTCATCGCGCTGGCGGTGGCCGTGCCGCTGGGCGTGATCCTGGGCGCCAACGAGAAGATCTACGAGGGCATCGAGTTCGCCATCGACTTCTTCCGCTCGACGCCGGCCTCGGCCATGTTCCCGCTCTTCCTGGTGCTGTTCGGCGTGGGCGAGAAGACCAAGATCGCCGTGGCGGCCTTCGGCGCGGCGCTGGCCATCCTGTTCAACGTGGCCTATGGCGTGATGAGCGCGCGCAAGCAGCGGCAGCTGGCGGCCCGCGTGATGGGCGCGCCGCGCTGGCGGGTGCTGACCGACGTGACGCTGCTCGAATCCATGCCGCAGGTCTTCGTGGGCATGCGCTCGGGTGTGTCCATCGCGCTGGTGATCGTGATCGTGGCCGAGATGTTCATCGGTTCCACCGACGGCTTGGGCCAGCGCATCATGAATGCCCAGACCATCTTCGACATGCCCGACATGTACGCTTCGATCTTCGCGGCGGGCCTGCTGGGCTACGTGATGAACCTGATCTTCCTGGTGGCGGAGCGGCGCTTCGTGCACTGGGGCGGAAAGTAAGAGACGACCCCATGACTGTGTCCATGAACGAGATCAACCTGCCGGACGTGCTGGCCGAGGTGAACGCGGTGTTCGACGAATACGAGCGCGCGCTGACGACCAACGACGTGCCGGTGCTCGACCAGCTGTTCTGGGACTCCGAGCACACGCTGCGCTACGGCGCCACCGAGAACCTCTACGGCTTTGCCGCCATCCAGGCATTCCGACAGGGCCGCCCCGCCAACAACCTGGAGCGCGAGATCACGGCCCGCTCGGTCACCACATTCGGCCACGATTTCGCCGTGGCCAACGTGGAGTTCCGCCGCACCGGCAGCACCCGCATCGGCCGCCAGAGCCAGACCTGGGTGCGCCTGCCCGAGGGCTGGAAGGTGGTGGCGGCACATGTGAGTCTGATGGGCTGAGCTACTTCCCAGCCCTGGCCGGCATCGCCTTCTGCATCTCGGCCGCCATGCGGCGCATGTCCTCCGGCGACATGGACTGCTGCATCTGGCCCATCATGCGCTGGATCTCGGCCTGGCTGGGCGCCCGTCCGGCCGCGGCGGCGGCGCCCATCGGCGCGGTCATGCGCTGCATGTCGACGACATTCATCTTCATGCCGCCGGGCAGCACCATGTCGCCGGGCCGCATGCCGGCAGGGCAGGCGCCCTTCCATTGCGCCTCCATCGTCATGTCGCTCTCGTCCTGTTTGGCGCGCGGCGGTGCGTAGGTGGTGTGCGAGCTCACGCGGTAGCTGCTGTTCATGTCGCCGGTGACGACCGTGAGCCGCGTCATCGTGGTGTCGGGCAGCTTGCAGACCTCCTTGTGCGTCAGCACGCGGCCCACTTCGCTGCGCATGTCCTCCTGGCAGTTCGTGGGCTTGCGCGCCTCGGCCTGGCGGCTCGCGCCCTGCTCCTGCAGCAGGCGGTCGGTGGCGGCATCGGCGCACTGCTGCAGGGTCATCGGCTGGCCCTTGGCGGAGGTCTCGACGCGCATCTCCCACAGGCCGTCCTTGCGGCGCGGGAATGCCGGGCCGGCGAGCGCGGCGGCCGCCTCGGTGAGCAGTGCGACGGCGATGGTGAAGCGAACGGTGCGGAACGGGTGATAGGCGGACATGGCAGCTCCTTGGCGGATGCGCACTCCGCCTGCCGCCGTTGTAGTGGCCCGCGCCGCCGCTGCGAATACCGCGCGCGTACTAGGTCGAAGGTCGAGCCAGCCCGCCGAGCTGCGCCGTGATCCCGCTCAGAACGCCGTCCACTTCTGCGCACTGGCCGCGCTTTCCACCGCCTTCTCGATGAAGCGCACCCCGCGCGCGCCATCGGCCAGCGTGGGGTAGTCGGCCCGCAGCGGATCGGGCGCCACACCCTGCTGCAGCGCGCGGATGTGCGCGATCACGCCCAGGTACACGTTGGCGAAGGCCTCGATGAAGCCTTCGGGATGGCCGGAGGGCAGCCGCGTGGCCAGCCGCGCCGATTCGCCCAGCCACGGCGAGCCGCGAGTCAGCAGCCGGCGTGGGCCGTCCAGCGGCGCATGCACCAGCACTTCGGGCTGCTCTTGCCGCCAGTCCAGCGTGCCGGTGCTGCCGAAGACGCGCAGGCGCAGGTCGTTCTCGCAGCCCACCGCGATCTGCGAGGCCACGAGCACACCGCGCGCGCCGCCTTTGAAGCGCAGCAGCAGGCTGGCGTCGTCGTCCAGCCGCCGGCCGGGCACCAGCGCCGACAGGTCGGCGCACAGGCTTTCGAGTTCCAGGCCGGTGGCGGTGGCCACCAGGTTCTCGGCATGCGAGCCGATGTCGCCCAACGCGCCCGCGGCGCCACTGCGCGCCGGGTCGGTGCGCCAGCCGGCCTGCTTGTTGTCGCCGCCTTCGAGCCGCGTCGCCAGCCAGCCCTGGTGGTAGTCGACCACCACCTTGCGCACCTCGCCGATGGCGCCGGCCGCCACCAGGTCGCGGGCCTCGCGCACCATGGGATAGCCGCTGTAGTTGTAGGTCACGCCGAAGACGCTGCCGCTGCGCGCCACCGTCTCCACCAGGTCCTGCGCCTGCTCGCTGGTGTGGACCAGCGGCTTGTCGCACACCACGTGGATGCCCGCCTCGGCGAAGGCGCGGGCGACCTCGTGATGCAGGTGGTTGGGCGTGACGATGGAGACGAAGTCGATGCGCTCGTCGGCGCTGCGACGCAGCTCATCATCCAGCAGCGACTGCCAGTCGGCATGGTTGCGCGCATCGGCCAGGCCGAGTTCGCGGCCCGAGGCGCGCGCGCGTTCGGGCATGGACGACAGGGCGCCGGCCACCAGCTCGGCCTGGCCGTCCAGCGCCAGGGCCTGGCGGTGCACGGCGCCGATGAAGGCGCCCTGCCCGCCGCCGACCATGGCGTAGCGCAGCTTGCGGGTGGCGTGGGGCGCGCCCGAGCCGTCCATGCCCATGGGCCGTGCTTGGGTGTGTTCGCTCATGTGCCCGCCATGCCGCCCTGGGCGGCCTTGTCGAAGGCGGCATCGAAGGCGCCGGCCGCGGGCGGGAAGTCCAGCCGGCGGCAGAAGGCGGCGCTTTCGGTGGCGCCATGCACGCGGTCCATACGACTGTCCTCCCACTCCACCGAGAGCGGGCCGCCATAGCCGATGTCGTTGAGCGCCACGATGATGGATTCGAAGTCCACCAAGCCCCGGCCCACGCTGCGGAAGTCCCAGAAGCGGCGCGCGTCGCCGAAGCTCGTGTGGCCGCCGAAGACGCCCACGCTGCCATCGCCCCTGCCCCACCACACGTCCTTCATGTGGGCGTTGTAGATGCGGTCGGCAAAGCCGCGGATGAAGCGCACATAGTCCACGCCCTGGTAGGCCAGGTGACTGGGGTCGTAGTTGAAGCCGAAGCGCCGGTGGCCGCCCACGGCGGCGATGGCCCGCTCGGCCGAGGCGATGTCGAAGGCGATCTCGGTGGGATGCACCTCCAGCGCAAAGTTCACGTCCTGCTGCTCGAAGGTGTCCAGGATGGGCCCGAAGCGCCGGCCGAAGTCCGCGAAACCTGCATCCCAGTAGGCCTGGGTGGTGGGCGGGAAGGCATAGGTGGCGTGCCAGATCGACGAACCGGTGAAGCCGGTGACGGTGCGCACGCCGAACTTCGCCGCGGCGCGCGCCGTGTCGGCCAGCTCGCGGGCCGCGCGCTGGCGCACGCCTTCCGGCTCGCCATCGCCCCACACGCGCGCCGGCAGGATGGCGCGGTGCCGCTCGTCGATCAGGTCGCACACCGCCTGGCCCACCAGGTGGTTGCCGATGGCCAGGCAGGTCAGGCCATGCTCGCGCAGCAGCGCCCACTTGTCCCGCACGTAGGTCTCGGAGGCCAGCGCCTGCTGCACGTCGAAGTGGTCGCCCCAGCAGGCCAGCTCCAGGCCGTCATAGCCCATGCGCCGCGCCAGCGGCGCCAGCTCGGCCAGGGGCAGGTCGGCCCACTGGCCGGTGAAGAGGGTGATGGGGCGCGGCATGGACCGTCCTTCCTCAGAACGGGGAGTCGGGGTGGTAGAAATCTTTCGCGTTGTCCTTGGTGATCAGCACCGACGGGATGATGGTCGTCGCCGGCAGCTTCTCGCCCTTCAGGCGCGCCTCGGCCGTGAGCTTGATCGCGTCGTAGATGAACTTGGGCGAGTAGCTCACGTCGGCCTGGATGCGCGGGTCCTTGTTGTCGAGGATGGTCTTGACCATGCCCTTGGCCCCGGCGCCGCCGAAGACGATCTTGATGTCGTTGCGCTTGGCCTGCTCGATGGCCTTGAGCACGCCCACGGCCATGTCGTCGTCGGCCGCCCAGATGGCGTCGATTTCCTTGAAGCGCGTGAGGTAGTCCTGCGTCACCTTGAAGGCGTCGTCGCGGTTCCAGTTGGCGTACTTGGCGTCCAGCAGCTTGATGTCCGGGTAGTTCTTGAGCACGGCGTTGAAGGCGTCCATGCGCTCGTTGTCCAGCGTGGTCGCGATGCCGCGCAGCGCCACCACGTTGCCCTTGCCGTTCAGCTTCTTGGCGATGTACTCGGCGGGGATCTTGCCGAAGGCGGTGTTGTCGCCGGCCACGTAGGCGTCCTGCGCGCTGGTGTCGGTGAGGCCGCGGTCCACCACCGTGACGTAGGCGCCCTTGGCCTTGACCTGCGCCACCGGCTTGGTCAGCGCGGCTGACTCGAAGGGGAAGACGACCAGCGCGTTGATCTTGGTGACGGTGCTCAGGTCCTGCAGCTGGTTGGCCTGCTCGGGCGCGTTGGCGGCCGTCTTGATGGTGATCTTCAGGTCCTTGTACTGCTTCTCCAGGTCCTTCTTGGCCTGGTTGGCCCAGTAGTTGATGCCGCCCATGAAGCTGTGGGTGGCGGCCGGGATGGACACGCCGAGGTTGACTTTCTCGGCGGCCAGCGCGGGCAGGCTGGCGAAGGCGGCGGCGGCCACGGCGGTGAGCGCGAGGCGGCGGGTGATGAAGGTCATGGGGTTGTCTCCTGGGTTGGATGGAAGGTCACTGGCACGGAAGATCTGTTGTCGCCTGGCGTGCCGAAGCGCCGGAGCGCGGCTTCGACAGGCTGGGCGAACGGTCGGGGGTCGACGGTCACCGGCGGCCTCGCTGCAGGAAGGCCACCACGATGATCACGAAGCCCTGCACCGCCGCGTTGAGGTACACGCTGATGATGCTGGTGAGGTTGAGGATGTTGCTGATGACCGAGAGCAGGATGGCGCCCACCACCGTGCCGGCGATGCTGCCCGCACCGCCCTTGAGCGCGGTGCCACCGACGATCACGGCAGCGATGGCCTCCAGCTCCCACAGCAGCCCGGTGGTCGGCGAGGCCGAGCCCAGCCGGGGCACGTACAGCAGCGTGGCGATGCCCACGCACACGCCCAGCAGCATGTAGGTGAGGATCTTCACGCGGTCCACGTCCACTGCCGCATAGCGCGCCACCTGCTCGTTGGAGCCGATGGCCTGCACGTAGCGGCCATAGGCCGTGCGGTTGAGGATCACGCCGCCGACAAGCGCCACCGCCACGAACACCCACACCGGCACCGGAATGCCCAGCAGGCTCGCGTAGTAGACCGGCGCGTACAGGTCCGAGAGGTCGTTGTCGAGCGTGAGCGCGCCGCCGTCGGCGAAGTAGGTGAGGTAGGCGCGGAAGATGCCCAGCGTGCCCAAAGTGACGATGAAGGGCTCGATGCGCCCTTTGGTGATGAGCAGCCCGTGCGCCAGACCGAACATCGCACCCAGGACCACCGCCAGCGCCGCGCCGAGCACCACGGCCAGCAGCGGCGAGCCGGTGGCCGGGCCGGCCCAGTTGATGAACATGATCACGCTGCCTGCAATCAGCGCGGCCATGGAGCCCACCGACAGGTCGATGCCGCCCGAGATGATCACGAAGCACATGCCCACCGCGATGATGCCGATGAAGGCCGTGCGCGTGAGCACGTTCATGGCGTTGTCCACGGTGGCGAAGTCGCTGTTGAGCGCGGCCCCGGCGATGCACAGCAGCGCCAGGCCGATCACCGGACCGAAGCCGTGGAGGCGTTCAGCCCAGCCCGGCCTGGCGGCGGCGCGGTGCTGTGCGCCTTCGACCGCGGCGGTGGAGGAAGAGGTGTCAGGCGTCGACATGGGCTGTTCCCGTGGCATGGGCGATGAGCTGTTCTTCGGTGAGGCCGTCGGCCGGCAGCGTGGCGACGATGCGGCCCGCGCGCATGACGGCCACGCGGTGCGCCAGGCCGATGAGTTCCATCAGCTCCGACGAGATGACGATGACGGCCAGGCCCTCGCGCGCCAGGCGCTGCACGAGGAAGTAGATGTCGCGCTTGGCGCCCACGTCCACGCCGCGCGTGGGCTCGTCGAGCACCACCACCTTCGGATGCGGCTGCAGCACCTTGGCCAGGGCCAGCTTCTGCTGGTTGCCGCCGGAGAGCGACGAGGCGCGCACGTCCAGCGAGCCGGTGCGGATGCCGTAGTCCTTCACGGCGGTGTCGAGCGCGGCGCGCTCGGCGTCGGGCCGCAGCCAGGGCCGCGCGTATTGCTCCAGCGCCATCAGCGTGAGGTTCTGCCGCAGGCCGAAGGCCACGTGCAGCCCCTTGCCCTTGCGGTCTTCGCTGAGGTAGGTGAGGCCGTGGCGGGCGGCATCGCGCGGCGAGCGCAGCTGCACCGCGCGGCCTGCCAGTTCGACCTGGCCGCGCCCCGGGCGCAGGCCCAGCAGGCCTTCGAAGAGCTCGGTGCGGCCGGCGCCGACCAGCCCGGCGAAGCCCAGGATCTCGCCCGGCCGCACCTCGAAGCTCGCCTGATGCGCCCAGCCGGGCACGTCGAAGCCCTGCACGCGCAGCGCGGGTTCGCGGCCGGCGGGTACCGGCTCGCGCGGCGGATAGAGGTCCGCGATCTCGCGGCCAACCATCAGGTTGGCCATCTGGTGACGCGTGACCTCGGCCGTGGCCGCGCGCGTGACGAAGCGGCCGTCGCGCATAACGACGACCTCGTCGGTCACGCGCTCCACCTCGTCCAGCTTGTGCGAGATGTAGACGATGGTCACGCCGTCGGCCCGCAACTGCGCGATGAGGCGGAACAGGCGCTCCGTCTCGCCCGGCGTGAGCGTGGCCGTGGGCTCGTCCATGATCAGCAGCCGGGCACGGCGTGCGATGGCCTTGGCGATCTCGACCAGCTGCTTCTCCGCCACGATCAGGCGCCGCACCTTGGCGGCCGGATCGACCTGCAGCCCGACCTGGGCCAGCGCCGCGGCGGCCTCGGCCTGCATGGCCCGTTCGTCGAGGAACAGCCCCTTCTTCTTTTCATGGCCCAGGAAGATGTTGTCGGCCACGCTCAGGTCCTCCGCCAGGTTGAATTCCTGGTGGATCAGCACGATGCCCAGCGCTTCCGCGTCGCGCGAGCTGCGGAAGGTCTGCGGCTGGCCGTTGATGCGCAGCACGCCGCCGCTCGGGCTCTCATAACCGGCCAGGATCTTCATCAGCGTGGACTTGCCGGCGCCGTTCTCGCCCAGCAGGCCGACCACCCGGCCCGGCGGCAGCGCGAAGCTCACGCCATGCAGCACCTGAACCGGACCGAAGGCCTTGATGATGCCGTCGAACTCGACGGCGACGCCGGACGTCGCTGCCGTGGAGGGGGTGGTCATGGCCGTCATCGCGGGCTCCGGCTCAAGGTGCAACGCCGCGGGCGCGCAGCGTCTCGTGCATGGCCAGCACGCCGGCACCGGTCACGCCCGCGTCGGTGCCCAGCGGCGTGTACTGGATCTCAAGGTGCCGCGTCGACAGCGCCAGCGAGCGTTGGTAGACGCTCTGCCGCACGGCCGCCAGGAACAGCGGGCCGATCTGCGTGATGCCGCCGCCGATGAACACATGCGAGGGATTGAAGAAGTTCACCACCGAGGCCAGCATCTGCCCAATCAGGCTGCCGGCGCGCTGGATGATGGCGTTGGCCGCGACGTCGCCCGCGCGGCTGGCGTGGCCCACGTCGATGGCTTCGATGCGGCCCTGGGTGCGCAGCACCGCTGCGAGCGCCGGTGATTCGCCCCGCTCCGCCGCCGCCTGCGCCATGCGCACGATGGCCGGGCCGGCCGCCATCGCCTCGACGCAGCCGACGTTGCCGCAGTGGCAGCGCGGCCCTTGCTGGTCCACGCAGATGTGGCCCACGTCGCCGGCCGAGCCGGCGGCGCCGCGGTAGACCTCGCCATGGCACACGATGCCGCAGCCGATGCCCGTGCCCACCTTGATCACCAAAAAGTTCGACAGCCCGCGCTGCAGCCGCCACAGCTCGCCCAGCGCCATCAGGTTGACGTCGTTGTCCACGAAGACCGGCGCCGCATAGTCCTCGCGCAGGTAATCGCGGATGGAGAAGCTGTCCCAGCCCGGCATCAGCGGCGGATTGACGAGCTGGCCGGCCTCGAAGTTGACCGGTCCCGGCACGCCCATGCCGATGCCCAGCACGCGACGAGCTGGAATGCCGCGGGCCTGCAGCAGTTCGCGCAGTCGCTGGCGCACGCGGGCCAGCACCACGCCCGGGCCCTCGCGCACGTCGATGGCCTCGGCATGCCGGGCGAGCACCGTGAGGTCGGGCTGCATCACGGCGACATCCAGGCTGGTGGCGCCGATGTCCACAGCCAGCAGAACGCCCAGCTCTGCGTGCAGCTGCAGTTGCTCAGGCCGGCGTCCGCCAGTGGAAGCGCGCGGGCCGGCCTCGGCCAGCAGCCCCTGCTCGATCAGGCCTGCGATCAGCGCGTTGGCCCGGCTGCGGGAGAAGCCCAGGCGATCGGCCATGCCGTGACGCGAGCCGCCGGCCGACCAGAAAAGGGTCGACAGCAGATCCAGCTCAGCAGCAGAAAGGCCGTTCCAGGGCGCCATTCGGCGTTGTCTCCGTGTTCTTGCGGCCATCCGTGAAGGGATGTAGCAGCGGCACGGATGCTAGGCGGTCGACTTTGCACGGACAAGACCGAACTTCGGCCATAAAAAGGCCGAAGCGGTTTTGTCATTCCCTTTGATCCCCTCCTGCGGCGAGCACAAAGAAAAAAGCCAGTCAGCGAACTGACTGGCTTTTCTGTGGAGGCAAGAGCGCGGCGTGGTGCCGCAGGGCCCTCACTTCTTCTGGCGGTACTTGCGCAGCGCGGCCAGCTGGGCGGCCATCACGGCCAGCTCGGACTGGGCCATGGCGATGTCGATCTCGCTCTTGGCGTTCTTGAGGGCTTCCTCGGCGGCGCTCTTGGCGGCGGCGGCCTTCTCGTCGTCCAGGTCCTTGCCGCGGATGGCGGTGTCGGACAGCACGGTGACGCAGTCGGGCTGCACTTCGAGGATGCCACCGGCCACGAACACGAACTCCTCGCCACCGTCTGCCGTCTCGATGCGCACGGCACCGGGACGGATGCGCGTGATCAGCGGCGTGTGGCGCGGGAAGATGCCGAGCTCACCGGCTTCGCCGGGCAGCGCGACGAACTTCGCCTCGCCCGAGAAGATGGACTCCTCGGCGCTGACGACGTCGACGTGAATGGTGTTTGCCATGGGTGATGCGCCGATCAGCCGAGCTTCTTGGCCTTTTCGAAGGCCTCGTCGATGGTGCCGACCATGTAGAAGGCCTGCTCGGGCAGGTGGTCGCACTCGCCGTTGGCGATCATCTTGAAGCCACGGATGGTTTCCGACAGCGGCACGTACTTGCCGGGCGCGCCGGTGAACACTTCGGCCACGTGGAAAGGCTGCGACAGGAAACGCTGGATCTTCCGGGCGCGGGCCACGGCCAGCTTGTCCTCGGGCGCCAGTTCGTCCATGCCCAGGATGGCGATGATGTCGCGCAGTTCCTTGTAGCGCTGCAGCGTGCCCTGCACGGCGCGGGCCACACCGTAGTGCTCTTCGCCGACGACGTTCGGGTCCAGCTGGCGCGAGGTCGAGTCCAGCGGGTCCACGGCGGGGTAGATGCCGAGCGACGCGATGTCGCGCGACAGCACCACGGTGGAGTCCAGGTGGGCGAAGGTGGTGGCGGGCGACGGGTCGGTCAAGTCATCGGCCGGCACGTACACGGCCTGGATCGAGGTGATCGAGCCGACCTTGGTGGACGTGATGCGCTCCTGCAGGCGGCCCATTTCCTCGGCCAGCGTCGGCTGGTAGCCCACGGCGGAAGGCATGCGGCCCAGCAGGGCGGACACTTCGGTGCCGGCCAGGGTGTAGCGGTAGATGTTGTCCACGAAGAACAGCACGTCGCGGCCTTCGTCGCGGAAGGATTCGGCGATGGTCAGGCCGGTCAGGGCCACGCGCAGACGGTTGCCCGGGGGCTCGTTCATCTGGCCGTAGACCATGGCCACCTTCGACTCGGACAGGTTCTCCTGAACCACGACCTTGGAGTCGGACATCTCGTGATAGAAGTCGTTGCCCTCGCGGGTACGCTCGCCCACACCGGCGAACACCGACAGACCGCTGTGGGCCTTGGCGATGTTGTTGATGAGCTCCATCATGTTCACGGTCTTGCCGACGCCGGCGCCGCCGAACAGGCCCACCTTGCCGCCCTTGGCGAACGGGCAGACCAGGTCGATCACCTTGATGCCCGTTTCGAGCAGTTCGGTGGAGGGCGACAGTTCGTCATAGGCCGGGGCCTTGCGGTGGATCGAAGCCGTCAACTCCTGCGAGACCGGGCCGCGCTCGTCGATGGGGTTGCCCAGCACGTCCATGATGCGGCCGAGCGTGGCCTTGCCGACGGGCACCGTGATGGGCGCGCCGGTGTTGACCACGGTGATGCCGCGGCGCAGGCCGTCGGAGCTGCCCAGCGCGATGGTGCGCACCACGCCGTCACCCAGCTGCTGCTGCACTTCCAGCGTCAGTCCGCCGCCTTCGAACTTGAGGGCGTCGTACACCTTGGGCATCTGGTCACGGGGAAACTCCACGTCGACCACGGCGCCGATACATTGAACGATTGTTCCTTGAGCCTGAGCCATGTTGTGCTCCAGTAATTTGTCTTGAATCTGCTGAATGCCGGATCGGGCGGAATCAGTTGCCGGTGGCCGCGGCCGCACCGGACACGATTTCCGACAGTTCCTTGGTGATGCCGGCCTGGCGGGTCTTGTTGTAGACCAGCTTCAGCTCGTTGATCAGGTTGCCCGCGTTGTCGGTGGCGGCCTTCATGGCCACCATGCGCGCCGACTGCTCGGAGGCCATGTTCTCGGCCACAGCCTGGTAGACCAGCGACTCCACGTAGCGCACCAGCAGGTCGTCGATGACGGTCTGCGCGTCGGGCTCGTAGATATAGTCCCAGGCATGCTGCGGGGCGCTGCCCTCGCCGCCCTTGAGGCTCTCGGCCTTCAGCGGCAGCAGCTGCTCGACCACCGACTCCTGGCGCATCGTGTTCACGAACTTGGTGTAGCTCAGGTACACGGCGGAAAGGCGGCCTTCGGCGTAAGCGTCCAGCAGCACCTTGACAGGGCCGATCAGCTTCTCTAGGTGGGGCGTGTCGCCCAGCTGCACCGCCTGCGAGACCACCTTGGCGCCCACGCGCGTCAGGAAGCCCAGGCCCTTGTTGCCGATGGCCACCGCCTCGGTGGACACACCGGCCGACTGCAGCTCGCGCAGCTTGCTGGTGACGGCACGAAGCACGTTGGTGTTCATGCCGCCGCACAGGCCCTTGTCCGTCGTCACCACGATCATGCCAGCGACCTTGGCGTCGCTGGTCTTCATGAAGGCGTGGGTGTACTCCGGATTGGCCTGGCTGAGGTTGGACGCAATGGCGCGGATCTTTTCGCTGTACGGACGCGCGGAGCGCATCCGTTCCTGCGCCTTGCGCATCTTGGACGCGGCCACCATTTCCATGGCCTTGGTGATCTTCTTGGTGTTCTCCACCGATTTGATCTTGCCGCGGATTTCCTTGCCGGCTGCCATAGCGCTCTATGCCTCTCGGATCAGGCGAAGGACTTCTTGAACGAGGTGATCGCGGCCGTCAGTTCGGCTTCCGCGTCCTTGTCCAGGGCCCGGGCCTGCTCGATCTTGTCGACCAGGGCGGCGTGGCTTGTCTTCAGGAACTGGTGCAGGCCGTGCTCGAAGGGCAGCACCTTCTTGACGTCCAGGTCGTCCATGAAGCCCTTGTTCACCGCGAACAGCGAAGCGGCCATCAGCGACACGGGCAGCGGGCTGTACTGGGGCTGCTTGAGCAGTTCGGTCACGCGGGCACCGCGGTCCAGCTGCTTCTTGGTCGAAGCGTCCAGGTCCGAGGCGAACTGCGCGAAGGCGGCCAGTTCGCGGTACTGCGCCAGGTCGGTACGGATACCGCCGGACAGGCCCTTGATGACCTTGGTCTGCGCTGCCGAACCCACGCGCGACACCGAGATACCCGCGTTGATGGCGGGACGGATGCCGGCGTTGAACAGGTTGGTTTCCAGGAAGATCTGGCCGTCGGTGATCGAGATCACGTTGGTCGGCACGAAGGCGGACACGTCGCCGGCCTGCGTCTCGATGATCGGCAGTGCGGTCAGCGAGCCGGTCTTGCCCTTGACTTCACCCTTGGTGAAGGCTTCGACGTAGTCGGCGCTCACGCGGGCGGCGCGCTCCAGCAGGCGGCTGTGCAGGTAGAACACGTCGCCGGGGTAGGCTTCGCGGCCCGGCGGGCGGCGCAGCAGCAGCGAGACCTGGCGGTAGGCCACGGCCTGCTTGGACAGGTCGTCATAGACGATCAGCGCGTCCTGCCCGCGGTCGCGGAAGTACTCGCCCATCGTGCAGCCGGAGTAGGCCGACACGTACTGCATGGCAGCCGATTCCGAAGCCGCAGCGGCGACGACGATGGTGTATTCCATAGCACCAGCCTGCTCCAGGGCGCGCACCACGTTCTTGATCGACGAGGCCTTCTGGCCGATCGCAACGTAGACGCAGGTCATGTTCTGACCCTTCTGGTTGATGATCGCGTCGATGGCCACGGCCGTCTTGCCGGTCTGGCGGTCGCCGATGATCAGCTCGCGCTGGCCGCGGCCCACGGGCACCATCGCGTCGATGGACTTCAGGCCGGTCTGCATCGGCTGGTCCACGGACTGACGGGCGATCACGCCGGGCGCGACCTTCTCGATCACGTCGGTCAGCTTGGCGTTGATCGGGCCCTTGCCGTCGATGGGCTGGCCCAGGGCGTTGACCACGCGGCCGATCAGCTCGGGGCCGACGGGCACTTCCAGGATGCGGCCCGTGCACTTGACGGTGTCGCCTTCGGAGATGTGCTCGTACTCGCCCAGGATCACGGCGCCGACGGAGTCGCGCTCGAGGTTCAGCGCCAGGCCGTAGGTGGGCTGGCCACCGGGCGTGGGCGGGAACTCCAGCATTTCGCCCTGCATCGCGTCGGACAGGCCGTGCACGCGCACGATGCCGTCGGTCACCGAGACCACGGAGCCTTCGTTACGGATGTTGGCGCTGACGCCCAGCCCTTCGATGCGGCTCTTGATCAGTTCGGAAATCTCTGCGGGATTGAGTTGCATGACTCTTTCCTTCTTTCAATCGGGTGTAAGGACGCGCGCCACCAGCCGGGTCAGGCGGTGAGCGCCGCCTTCATTTGTTCGAGACGGGCCTTGACCGAGGTGTCGAGCACTTCGTCGCCGACCACGGCGCGGATGCCGCCGATGAGCGACGGATCCAGCTCCACGCGGGTGGTCAGCTTGCGGCCGAAGCGGCGCTCCAGTGCGGCCTGGACTTCGCCCAGAGCCGGGCCTTCGATGGGGAAGGCGCTGAAGAGCACGGCATCGGCAGCGCCGCTGGCGGCGTTCTGCAGGGCGCGGTACTGCGTCGCCACTTCCGGCAGCGCGGCCAGGCGGCCGTTGTCGATGACGGCGTGCAGGAAGTTCTGGCCAGCTTGCGGCAGGCCGCCCGGCACCATCCCGGCGATCAGGTCGAACACCTGCTGCGAGGACACCTTGGGGCTGGCTGCGAATTGCTGCAGCTGCGCACTGCCAGCCACCTGGGCCAGCGGCTCAAGCCATTCGGCCGCAGCCTGCGCGTTGCCGGCTGACGCCTTGTACAGCGCCTCGGCGTAAGGACGGGCAATGGTGGCGAGTTCGGCCATCGGTTCGTCCTTACAGCTCGGTCTTCAGGCGATTGAGCAGGTCGGCATGCACGTTGGCATCGACTTCCTTGCGCAGGATCTGCTCGGCGCCCTTGACGGCCAGCGTGGCGACCTGCTCGCGCAGGACCTCACGGGCACGCACGGACTGCTGCTCGGCCTCGTCGCGCGCGGCGGCCACGATCTTGTTGGCCTCCTCGGTGGCGCGGGCCTTGGCCTCTTCGATGATCTGCTGGGCGCGGCGCTCGGCATCGGCCAGGCGGTTGCTGGTCTCGGTGCGCGAAGCCTGCAGCTCCTGCTCGACGCGTTGGTTGGCAGATGCGAGTTCGGCCTTGGCCTTCTCGGCGGCCGCCAGGCCCGCAGCGATCTTTTGAGCCCGTTCATCCAGCGCCTTTGCGATCGGCGGCCACACGAACTTCATCGTGAACAGCACGAGCAGCAAAAAGACGACGGCCTGAACGAACAGGGTTGCGTTGATGCTCACGACAACACCTTTCTACAGACGGTGTGGACGAAAAGGATCAGGCGCCGGCGACGACGAAGGGGTTGGCGAAGGCGAACAGCAGGGCGATGGCCACGCCGATCAGGAAGGCGGCGTCGATCAGGCCGGCCAGAATGAACATCTTGGTCTGCAGGTCGTTCATGAGTTCAGGCTGGCGAGCCGAGGACTCGAGGAACTTGCCACCCATGAGGGCGATGCCGATGGAAGCGCCGATAGCGCCGAGACCGACGATCAGACCACAAGCCAGAGCGACGAGACCGAGAACGTTTGCCATGATGACTCCTTAGATGAAAGGCAAGAGAGAGGGGAAAAACGAAACGAGAGGAAAAGCGGGAGCACGAGGGCCGCGAGGGCCACTCAGTGGGCTTCGTGCGCCTGGCCCAGGTAGATGAGCGTCAGCATCATGAAGATGAAGGCCTGCAGCGTGATCACCAGGATGTGGAAGATCGCCCAGATGGTGCCGGCAATGATGTGCCCGATGGGCAGCAGCACGCCCGACAGCGAGGCCGCCATGGCGCCGCCCATCAGGGCGATCAGCATGAACACCAGTTCGCCCGCATACATGTTGCCGAACAGCCGCATGCCATGCGAGATGGTCTTGGCCAGGTATTCGATGATCTGCATCAGCAGGTTGATGGGCCACAGCAGGGGATGGGCACCGAAGGGCGCAGAGATCAGCTCGTGACCCCAGCCGCCCAGGCCCTTGATCTTGACGCTGTAGATCAGGCACAGCAGCAGCACCGAGGTCGACAGGCCCAGCGTGGTGGACAGGTCGGCGGTCGGCACCACGCGCATGTAGGCATGGTGCGGGTCGTGGCCCAGGGCGGCGTAGGCCTTGGACCAGATCGCCGGCAGCAGGTCGACCGGCAGCATGTCCATGGCGTTGAGCAGGAAGATCCACACGAACACGGTCAGCGCCAGCGGGGCGATGAACTTGCGGCTCTTGGCGTTGTGGATGTTGGCCTTGGCCTGGTTGTCGACCATCTCGACCAGCATCTCGACGGCGGCCTGGAAGCGGCCGGGCACACCGGCCGTGGCCTTGCGCGCGGCGAGCCACAGGACGAAGCAGCCGAGCGCGCCGATCACTAGCGCATAGAGAACGGAGTCGAGGTTGATGACACCGAAGTCCACGATGGCCTTCTGGACCACGGGCTTGAGGCTCCAGTCCACCTGCCAGTGCTGCAGGTGGTGGACGATGTACTCACTCGCGGTCGGGGCGTGTCCTTCGGCGGCCATCTTTCAGCGTCTTTTCTCTTAAACAGTCAAATACGGTTCGGTTTGCGGGGCCGCATGACCAGCGCGAGCCAGTACATCTTGAGCGCGACCACCGCGCCGGCCAGCAGAGCCAGCCAGTGAATTCCCTCGATCAGCCACGGTGCCGCGGCCAGCAGAGCCACGGTCAGCGCGATCTTGATCAGTTCCCACACCATAAAACCCAGCATGGCAGCCGATTGCGACACGCCACCACGCATGCGACCCATGGCACGGGCGAACAGCGCAGCGGGCACAGCCACCGCCATGGCTCCGTAGAACGCGGACACCGCCGCCACCGGCCGCTGCGTCCAGCCCCAGGCCACCGCTGCCACGATCAACCCCGAGGCGATCTGGGCCCCGACCACCCACCAGGGGGAGAGTTCGGGATGGCGCTCGCGAAGCCGCTGGGCCTCTTCGGCGGTCAGCGGGGTGAAGCTGTCTTCGTCAGCTTCCGCGAGCTCGGTGTCGACCGTGGGGATCGGGGCCTTGGTTGTCATTCGAATGGCAGCCGTCGGTCCAAACGGTCAAGTGGAGAAATCTACAAAGCCACTCATTATAGGTAGCAAAAACACGTAGAGGCCAGCCCAGAGTGGTGCGCCTTCGATAATCGACCCATGCCTGCTGCCACGCCCCTGCCCGAATCCCTGTGCCATCTCGATGGCGAATACCTGCCGCTGCGCGACGCCAAGGTGAGCGTTCTGGACCGCGGCTTCATCTTCGGCGACGGCATCTACGAGGTCGTGCCGGTGTACGAGGGCCGCCTGTTCTGCTTCGACGAGCACATGGCCCGCCTGGAGCGCTCGCTCGACGAACTGCGCATTCCCAACCCGCACGACCGCGGCGGCTGGCGCACCATCGCGGAGCAGCTGATCGAGGCCTCGGAGCGCTCGCCCTCCCAGTCGCTCTATATCCAGATCACCCGCGGCGTCGCCATCCGCGACCACGCGATGCCGGCGGGCCTCATCCCCACGGTCTTCGTGATGCTCAACCCGCTCAAGCCCGTGGCCGACAAGGCCCGCGCCGAGGGCGTGGCCTGCGTCACGGCGGAGGAATTCCGCTGGCAGAAGGCCCACATCAAGAGCACCAGCCTGCTGGGCGCCGTGTTGGCGCGCCAGATCAGCGTGGAAGCCGGCGCCGCCGAGACGCTGATGTTCCGCGGCGAGCTGCTGAGCGAGGCCTCGTCGAGCAACGTGTGGGTGATCAAGGACGGCACCGTCGCCGGGCCGCTGCCCGACCACCGTGTGCTGCGCGGCATCCGGTACGGGCTGCTGCAGCGGCTGTGCGAATTGCGCGGCATTCCCTTCGCCCTGCGCGACATCACGCGGGGTGAAGTCTTCTCGGCCGACGAACTGCTGATCTCCTCCGCCACCAAGGAGATCGTGCCCGTCACCCGCGTGGACGGCCGCCCGGTTGGAAAGGGCGAGCCCGGCCCCATCTACCACGCCTTGTATGCGGCCTACCAGGACGCCAAGCAGGAGCCCCAGCCATGACCGACACCCCCGCCACCCCCGGTTCGACCGACCCGCGCAAGGATTCGCTGATCGAATACCCCTCGCGCTTTCCCATCAAGGTGATGGGTGCGAAGGTGGACGGCTTCGTCGGCGCCGTGACGCACATCGCCAAGCAGTTCGACCCCGAGTTCGACGCCGGCACCATCGAACTGCGCGACAGCCGAGCCGGCAACTATCTGGGCGTGACCATCACCATCACCGCCACCAGCCGCGAGCAGCTGGACGAGCTCTACCACACGCTGTCCTCGCACCCGATGGTCAAGGTCGTGCTGTGAGCGTGGCCGACGGCGAAGCCCCGGCCGCGGCAGAAGCCGTCCGCCCGCCCCCGCCCACGCCCGAGTGGCTGGGCCGGGTGGACTACGCCGCCACCTTCGCCGCCATGCAGCGCTTCACCGCCGAGCGCGTGCCCGAAACGCCCGACCGTCTCTGGCTGTGCGAACACGACCCGGTCTTCACCCAGGGCCTGGCCGGACGGCAGGACCACCTGCTGCTGCCGGGCGACATTCCCGTCATCCAGACCGACCGCGGCGGCCAGGTCACCTACCACGGCCCGGGCCAGGTGGTGGCCTATCCGCTGCTGGACCTGAAGCGCGCCGGCTACTTCATCAAGGAATACGTCTACCGCATCGAGGAGTCGGTGATCGCCACGCTGGCCCACTTCGGCGTGACCGGCCACCGCGTGCCCACGGCACCGGGCATCTACGTGCGGCTGGACGACCCTTTCTCGCACGCGGCGCTGACCGGCCCCATGCCCGGCGGTGACCCCTTCCGCGGCCTGGGCAAGATCGCCGCGCTGGGCCTCAAGGTCAGCCGCCACTGCACCTACCACGGCGTGGCGCTCAACGTGGCCATGGACCTGGAACCCTATTCGCGCATCAACCCTTGCGGCTACGCAGGGCTGCGCACGGTCGACCTTTCTACAATCGGCGTCCCCGTGGCCTGGGACGATGCCGCCCAGGTACTGAGCCGGAAGCTGCAGGCCTACCTCCTGCCCTGACACCCCCCCGGCCCCTCCCCGAAAGCCTCCCAATGAGCTCCACCGAAGTCGTCCGCGACGCCCAGAGCGCCGACACCTACAACCCGCTGGCCAAGCAGAAGGCCGCCGCCAAGCTCTCGCGCATCCCCGTCAAGGTCGAGCATTCGGGCGAGGTGCTCAAGAAGCCCGAATGGATCCGCGTCAAGGCCGGCAGCCCCACCACGCGCTTCTACGAGATCAAGCAGATCCTGCGCGAGTCCAACCTGCACACGGTCTGCGAAGAGGCCTCCTGCCCCAACATCGGCGAATGCTTCGGCAAGGGCACGGCCACCTTCATGATCATGGGCGACAAGTGCACCCGCCGCTGCCCCTTCTGCGACGTGGGCCACGGCCGGCCCGACCCACTGGACAAGGACGAGCCGCTCAACCTGGCCAGGACCATCGCCCGGCTGCGCCTGAAGTACGTGGTGATCACCAGCGTGGACCGCGACGACCTGCGCGACGGCGGCAGCGGCCACTTCGTCGAATGCATCCAGAAGACGCGAGAGCTCTCGCCCACGACGCAGATCGAGATCCTCGTGCCCGACTTCCGCGGCCGCGACGACCGCGCACTGGAGATCCTCAAGGCCGCGCCGCCGGACGTGATGAACCACAACCTGGAGACCATCCCGCGCCTCTACAAGGAAGCGCGGCCGGGTTCCGACTACCAGTTCAGCCTGAACCTGCTCAAGAAGTTCAAGGCGCTGCATCCCAACGTGCCGACCAAGAGCGGCATCATGGTCGGCCTGGGCGAGACCGACGAAGAGATCCTGCAGGTCATGCGCGACATGCGCGCGCACGACATCGACATGCTGACCATCGGCCAGTACCTCGCGCCCAGCAACAGCCACCTGCCGGTGCGCCGCTACGTGCACCCGGACACCTTCAAGATGTTCGAGGAAGAGGCCTACAGGATGGGCTTCAGCCATGCCGCCGTGGGCGCCATGGTGCGCTCCAGCTACCACGCCGACCAGCAGGCCGGCCATGTGCTGGCCGCCGGCGCCGAAGCCGCGCCTGCTGCCTGATCACCGCACCATGAGGCAGCTGGCGGCGCCTGCGCGCACCGTCCTGCCCGTACGGGTGGTGAAGCCGTGATCTCCACCACCGCCCTGCGCTACTTCGTCGAATCGGTGCGCTGCGGCTCCATCCGCGCCGCCTCCGAGATCCTCTTCGTCGCCCCCTCGGCCATCAGCCGCCAGATCGGCCTGCTCGAAGAGACACTGGGCGCGCCGCTGCTGGAGCGCAGCCGGGGCCGCTCGACCCTCAAGCTGACGGCCGCGGGCGAGCTGCTGATGCGCTATGCCAAGAGCGTGGACAGCGAATCGCGCCGCCTGCGCTCCGAGATCGAGGCCATCCAGGGCCTGCGCCGCGGCCACGTCAACCTCGGCATTCCGGAATCGCTGGTCCGCGACTTCATGCCCGGCTTCATGGCCCGCTTCACGCGGCGCTTTCCGGGCTTCACCTTCAACGTGCAGGTCTACAACAGCCCGCAGCTGATCGAGATGCTGGTGGACGACCGGCTGGACCTGTGCCTGACCTTCGGCAACGTCACCCATCAGGACGTGACCATCGCCTATCAGCGCCTGCTGCCGCTGTACGTGTACGTGAGCGCCGACCATCCGCTGCACGGGCGCGAGACGCTGCGCCTGTCGGACTGCGCCGAATACGGCCTGGCGCTGCCCGACGCCACCATGTGGACCAAGCAGCAATACGACGAGATGCTGTCCAAGGCCAAGATCCGGCCCAAGGTGGCGCTGGAGACCAACTCCTACGAGCTGCTGCGCAACGTCTCGGCCGAGGGCATGGCGCTGTCGATCCTGACGCCGCCGCTGCAGGACACGCAGCACCTGGCCGGCCGGGGCCGCTACGTCCTGCTGAAGGACCCGCGCGCCAAGCCGCAGCGCTTTTCGCTGTGCGTGCATCGTGGGCGCAACCTGCCGCTGCCGGTCACCACCTTCACGGCGGAGCTGACCTCGGCGCTGGAACAGCTGGAGCCCGAGAAGGTGTGAACGCGCCCGCCCTCGGTGCCGCCCGGCCCGGCCGCCGCGGCACGGGCCCGTGCACTGTGGGGCGCGCTCAGCCCGCCGCTTCCTCGGCCGCCAGCTCCGCCGGCGTCTTGTACTTCTGCACCGAAGCGAAGCGGCTCACCAGGTACTCGCCCGATTTGATCGGCGCATGCCGCGGCGCCTCGCCCGGCTCGACGAAGCCGGGCAGGCAGGCCACCGGCGTGTCGTAGTCCAGGTTGAAGAAGGTCGGGATCGAATAGCGTTCGCGGCCGGTGCGGTTGGCCACGCGGTGCAGGTTGGACACATAGCGGTCGTTGGTCCATACCTTCACCAGGTCGCCCAGGTTCACCACCAGCGTGCCCTCGATGTAGGGCGCGGCCACCCATTCGCCGGCCTTGGTGCGCAGTTCCAGGCCGCCGATCGGGTCCTGCACCAGCAGGGTCAGCATGCCGTAGTCGGTGTGGGCGGCGGCGCCCAGTTCCAGCTGCGTCGGCGACTCCTGCGGCGGATAGTGGAAGAGCCGCGCCTGCACCATCGGCTTGCGGGCGTACTGCAGGAAGAACTCCTCCGGCTGGCCCAGGGCCAGTGCAAACACGCGCAGCAGCCGCTTGCCCAGCGCGATGGTGTGGTTGAAGTAGGCCATCGCGGCCTCTTCCAGCCAGGGCTTGTCGGCCGGCCAGCGGTTGGGGCCATGCAGCGGGCGCCCGGCCTGCACGTCGGCATCGGTGAGCGGCAGGTCCAGGCCCAGTTCGTAGCTCTCCTTCAGGTCGGGCTTGTGGCCGGGATGCTGCGTCACGCCGATGGGCATGAAGCCGCGGCGGAAGCGCTCGTCGATCTTGTCCTTGAGCCGCTCCTCCATCGGCAGCGACATGTAGCGGCGGGTGGCGTCGAACACGGCATCGATGACGGACTGCGGCACGCCATGGTTCTTCACGTAGAAGAAACCGGTGTGCGTGCAGGCCTCGCGGAACTGCGCCACCAGCGGCGCGATGTCGCCGCCCGCGATCCATTCGCCCAGGTCGAGGACGGGCATTTCCTGCGCCGAGGCACGGCGGGGCGCGACCACGGCGTGGTCGTTCGATTCGGTCATGGGAGGCTCCTTGGTTTTGGGGGTGCGCGCGGTTCGGAAGGGCTAGCTGCCGCGCGAGAGATCGGTGAAGGCGTCGGCCCAGAAGATCACCCGCCGGGCGATCCAGCGCACCGCCGCATGCAGCACGATGCCGATGAGCGAGAGCACGATGAGGATGGCGAACATGCCCGCCGCGTCCATCGAGAAGTTGCGCTGCAGGATCAGGTAGCCCAGTCCCGCCTGGGCGCCGACGAACTCGCCCACGATGGCGCCGATGACCGACAGCACGATGCCGATGTCCAGCCCCGCGAACACATAGGGCAGCGCATGCGGCAGCCGCACCATGCGGAACACATGCCAGCCCGAGGCGGTGAAGGCGCGCATCAGGTCGATCTGCTCGCGCGGTGCCGAGCGCAGGCCGACGATGGTGTTGGCCAGCACCGGAAAGAACACGATGGTGGCCGTGATGATCACCTTCGACGTGGTGCCGAAGCCGAACCACAGCACGAACAGCGGCGCCACGGCCACCTTGGGCACAGTCTGGAAGGCCACCACGTACGGGTAGAGCACCGCCTCCAGCAGCGCGCTCTGGCCGATCAGCGCACCCAGCACGAAGCCGGCGAGCGCCCCGGCCGCGAAGCCGGCCAGGATCTCGTAGAGCGTGACCCACAGGTGCGAGGGGATGTCGCCAGAGGCGATGCCGTCGTAGAGCGCCTGCACCACGGCCAGCGGGCCGGGGAAGATCAGGTGCGACACGTCGAGTGCTGTGACCGCCAGCTGCCAGGCGGCGATCACGGCCACGAACACGGCGGCGATGAGCACGCGCCGGCGCATCGGCGTCAGACCGGTGGCACGCACCGGGGCGTCCTCGGCGGCGGCCGCGCCCGGCGGCACGGAAGAGGTCAGGGTGTCGGCCATCAGTCCAGCCCTCCGCTGGCATGCAGGTTCGCGCGGATGCCCGACACGTAGGTGCCGAAGCGCTCGGTGTTGATCAGGTCCAGGGTGCGCGGCGAGGGCAGGTCCACCTCCACCACCTGCGTCACGCGACCGGGCCGCGGCGACATGACGATCACCCGGTCGCCCAGGAAGACCGCCTCGGGAATGCTGTGCGTGACCAGCATGATGGTGGCGCCGGTGCGCTCGCGCAGCTTGAGCAGCTCGGTGTTCATGGTCTCGCGCGTCATGGCGTCGAGCGCGCCGAAGGGCTCGTCCATGAGCAGCAGCAGCGGGTCGTTGACCAGCGCCCGGGCGATGCCCACGCGCTGCTGCATGCCGCCCGACAGCTCGCCGGGGTACTTGGTCTCGAAGCCGGACAGGCCCACCAACTGCAGGTAGTGCCGGGCCCGCTCACGCGCGGCGGCACGGTCGCGGCCCTGGATCTCGGCCGGCACCAGCACGTTGTCGAGGATGTTGCGCCAGGGCAGCAGCACCGGCGACTGGAACACCACGCCCACGTCGCGACTGGGCCCGGCATGCGGCCTGCCACCCAGCTCCACCTGGCCGCGGCTGGCGCGCTCCAGGCCGGCCAGGATGCGCAGCAGCGTGCTCTTGCCGCAGCCGCTGGGGCCGACCACGGTGACGAACTCGCCGCGCCGCACGCTGAAATGCACGTCGTGCAGGGCGACGACGTCGCCGCCGTCCTTGGAGCGGAAGGTCTTGTGCAGGCCGCCGAAGCGGAAGGCCGGCGGCGCTTCGGGCGCCAGGGTCGAACTCATGCGAGGTCCTCGGGAGAAGGGTCAGACGGCGGCATCGGCCAGCGCCACCCAGTCGTCGATGGCCGCCAGCGCCTGCGCGCGCTGCGCCTCGGGCATGAACGCGGCCTCGAAGCTCTGGCGCGCCAGTTGCGCCAGCTCGCCCTGCGTCAGGCCCAGCGCCTGCTGGCAGGCGAGGTAGTTGTCGTTGACGTAGCCGCCGAAGTAGGAGGGGTCGTCGGAATTGACCGTGACGCACAGGCCGGCGTCCATCAGCGTCTTGAGCGGATGCGCCGCCATGTCCGTCACCACCTGCAGCTTGAGGTTGGACAGCGGGCACACCGTCAGCGGAATGCGGCGGCGCGTCAACTCCTGCACCAGCGCCGGGTCGTCCAGGCAGGCATTGCCGTGGTCCAGCCGGTCCACCTGCAGCAGCTCCACCGCCTCGCGTACATAGGCGGCCGGGCCTTCCTCCCCGGCATGGGCCGTCACCTTGAAGCCCAGTTCGCGGCAGCGGGCGAAGAAGCGCTCGAACTTCGAGGGGGGATGGCCCAGCTCCGCGCCGCCCAGGCCGAAGCCCAGGATGCGGTCGAACCAGGGCTCGGCCTCGGCCAGGAGCGCCATGGCCTCCTCTTCGCTGCGGTGGCGCTGGGCCACCAGGATCAGGCCGCTGGTGATGCCGTCCTCGGCCTCGGCCGCGTCCATGGCCGACAGCACGCCCTGCATCACCACCGCCAGCGGCACCCCGCGCGTGGTGTGGCCCTGCGGCCCGAGGAACATCTCGGCATGCCGCACGCCATCGGCATGGGCGCGACGCAGGTAGTCGCGCGTCACCTCGTGGAAGTCGGCCACCTGCAGCAGCACGCGGCAGCCGTCGTAGTACAGGTCCAGGAAGTCCTGCAGCCGGGTGAAGCGGTAGGCGTCGCGCAACTCGGCCTCGGTCTGCCAGCGGATGGCCACGCCGTTGCGCCGGGCCAGCGACAGCATCAGCTCGGGCTCGATGGAGCCCTCGATGTGCATGTGCAGTTCGGCCTTGGGCAGGCCGGCGATGAATTGTTCGGGCGTCATGTCAGCCGTTCTTGCACGCCTTGGCGGCGTCGACGACGGCCTGGTGATCGAAGCGGTTGATCGCCTCCACGAAGCCCGGCTTGAGGTAGAGCATCGACTCGACCGGCACCGTGCGCTTGATCAGCCCTTCGCCCTGCATGAAGTCCTGCATGCGGCCGTAGGCGGCCGGGTCCATCGCGCCGATCAGCTTGCCGCCATTCATGGTGTGCGCGGCCTTCATGGTGTCCAGCTGCGTGTTGAGTAGCGCCAGGTCCCACTTGGCCAGCGTGGCCTCGTCGGCGCCGGTGGGCTTGGTGGAGGGGAAGCTCTTCCAGTGGATGCGGCGGGCGCAGTCCGGGTTGGTCCAGGCGAAGAGCGTGGCCTTGGCGGCGCCGCGGGAGATGGCCTCCACCATCGCCGGGTCGGCGTCGATGGTCTTCTGCATGGTGGCGAAGGTGAAGTCGGGCAGGGCGCGCCAAGCCGGCGCGTACAGCACCCGCAGCGGTGTGCCGGCGTTCTGGAAGCCGGTGAGCGCCGAGCCCCAGAACATCAGGGCCTGCACCCGGTCGCTCTTGAGCGCTTCGAGCGCGGGCGCACCGGCGCCGGTGGCGATGATCTGCACGTCCTTGTCGGGGTCGATGCCGTTGGAGCGCAGGTAGCCCTTGAGCAGCGGCACACCGCCGGTGCCCAGGCTGAAGATGCCGATCTTCTTGCCCTTGAGGTCCGTCACGCTCTTGATGGGGCCGTCCTGCGTCACGCCGATGCCCCAGTCGATGACGCCGGTGCCCATGAGCCCGCGTACGGCCACGTTGTTGTCGGTGTTGGCCTGGATCAGGCCGGTGGAGTTGACCTGCGCGAACTCCACGCCGCCGGCCACCATCTGCTGGATGCCCTGCAGCGAGCCACCCACGGTGACCACCTTGACGTCGTAGCCCTCCTCCTTCCAGTAGCCCAGCGCGATGGGCAGCGTGAGCCAGGGATAGGTGACGTTGACCACCTGCGTGCCCAGGGCGATGGTGACGGGCTTGAGCGGCTTGGCGGGTGCCTGCCCATGGGCCGGCGCCAGCGCCGCGAGAGCGGCCGCAAAGCCCAGGGCCAGGCGGGCAAAACCAATACGCAGAGCGGTTGTCGTGGGGGAGAGCATGCGGGGTCCTCTGTCTTGATGCAGGAAAAGATAGCACCCGTGAAGTTCACCTTGGGATCAGATTTCAGCAATTCATGTACTGATTTTTTGCACATTCAGACGCAGCGCGGCATGGGGCTGTTCGATTCGCAAACGACGCGGATCGGGACGCATGGCTACAGTGCCGGGCTCGCCGGACCCGCCATGCTCGCCATCCTTTCGATCACCGTTCCCATCTATCTCGCCATCGCTGCCGGCTGGCTGGTCACCCGCAGGGGCCTGTTTGCCCGGACGGACATGCGGGTGCTGGGGCAGTTCGTCATCCGGCTGGCGCTGCCGGCCCTGCTGTTCAGCGCGCTGGTCCAGCGACCGACGGGCGATGTGCTCAACCTGCGCTACATGCTGCTGTACGCGGTGGGGTCGCTGCTCACGCTCTTCGTGGGCCGCTGGTGGGCGGCGCGACAGGCACCCGCCGGCAGCCCCGTGCCGGCGCTCGTGGCCATGGGCATGAGCTGCCCCAACAGCGGCTTCGTCGGCTACCCCATCCTGTCGATGGTGATCGCGCAGAGCGCCGGCCTGGTGCTGGGCCTGAACATGATCGTGGAGAACCTGCTGCTGGTGCCGCTGGCCATGGCGCTGGCTGATGCCGCCGACGGCCGCGGCGATTGGCGCCTCACGCTGCGGCGCACGGCGCACAGCCTGGCGCGCAACCCCATGATCTGGGCCATGGCGGCGGGCGTGGCGGTGGCGCTGACCGGCCTGCGCCTGCCGGCGCCGCTGCTGCGCACCATCGGTCTGTTCGCGCAGGCCAGCACCGCACTGTCACTGTTCGTGATCGGCGGCTCGCTGGTGGGCCTGGGCCTGGCGGGCATGCGCCGCCAGGTGCTGCGCATCGCGGCCGGCAAGCTGCTGCTGCACCCCGCTTTGATGCTGGCCGTGCTGCTGGCCGCCGAGGCGCTGGGCATGCCGCCCATGGAGCCGGCGCTGCGCCTGGCGCTGGTGCTGTCGGCGGCTGCGCCCATGCTGAGCATCTATCCGATCCTGGCGCAGCCGCATGGCCAGGATTCGCTGGCGGCCGCCTCGCTGCTGGCCACCACCGCCCTGTCCTTCTTCACCATCAGCGCCCTGCTGGCGGTACTGCCACACCTGCTCGGCATGTAGCCGCGGCACGCCGGGCCCGCGCTGCGCCCTCGCACGGCAGCGTGGGCCCATTCAAATTTCCTCCGACTTTGCCCCCGACCATTCGCTCGCGCCGGTCTCCTGCCGGCGCCCATGGTTCCGGCCGACGGCCGGCCGTGGCTCGAAAGGAACGGAGCAAGAATGAAGAACACCCTCGTCGCCCTGGCCTGCGGCGCGCTCGCCGGGGCCGCCTCGGCCCAATCGTCTGTCACCCTCTTCGGCACCATCGACACGGGCGTGACCTATCAGTCGGCCACGGCCACCGATGCCACCACCGGCCTCACCACGCGCCAGAGCCGCACCAGCCTGGGCAACTCGGGCTACGGCAACAGCAGCCTGGGCCTGCGGGGCGTGGAAGACCTCGGCGGTGGCCTGGCCGCCAGCTTCTGGCTGGAGGCGCCGCTGTCCACCGACGATGGCGCCGGCAGCCTGGCGTTCACACGCCGCTCGACGGTGAGCCTGTCGGGCCGTTTCGGTGAGATCCGCCTCGGCCGCGACCGCACCGCCAACTCCCTGAACGACACGATCTTCGACCCCTTCGGCGGCAACGGCTCGGGCGCGAACATCATCGGCGCGGTGAGCGCGGCCGACACCGGCCTGGCGACCAACTACCTGCGCGCCAGCAACATGGTGAGCTACTTCCTGCCGGCCACGCTGGGTGGCTTCTACGGTCAGGTGCAGTACGCAGCGCACGAGAACGTCGATACCAGCACCAGCCTCACCGGCACCAGCGATGCGGGCCGCTACACCGGCGCGCGCTTCGGCTATGCCAACGGCCCGCTCGACATCGCCCTGGCCTCCGGCCAGACCACCGTGACCGACAGCGGCAGCCTCACCCGCACCGTGCGCCGCAGCAACCTGGGGGCCACCTACGACTTCGGGCCGGTCAAGCTCTTCGGCGAACTCTCCAACGTGCGCGACCGCTCCGACACGCTGCAGACCTCGCTCAGCAACAACTACGACGGCTACCTGATCGGCGCCAGCATGCCGGTGGGCGCGGGCCTGATCCGCGCCTCCTACGGCCAGGTGCGCTACGACGAAGGCGCGCTCGCGCCGCTCTACGGCGAAGCGCCGCGCTCGCGCAAGCTGGCGCTGGGCTATGTGCACAACCTGTCCAAGCGCACGTCGCTGTATGCCACCGTGGCGCGCATCAGCAACCGCAACGACAGCGCCTACACCGGCAGCCTGTCGGCCGCGGCCACCACCGGCTACGGCTCGGTGGGCGTGGGCTACAGCGGTCTGCCGAAGTCGTCCACGGGGTACGACTTCGGCATCCGCCACAACTTCTGACCGGGAGGCCGCCGTGAGAGCTGGAGCCCGCACCGACGCCACCGCCTGGCGCACCGCGCCCGCGAGCCTGCCTGCCGGCGTACAGCCGGCCGACACGACGGCCGACCTGCGCGCCGTGCTGGCCGCCATGGCAGCCGGGCCGCGCCTGGCGCCGGGCGTGTCCGTCGACTGGCAATTGCCGGCCCATGCCCTGTGGGTCGCCATGGCGCCGAACGGCCTGGCACAGGTGCTGGGCCGCCTGCTCGCGCTGGCCGCCGAACTGCTGGCGCCCGCCGGCGGCGTGCTGCGCGTGCACGCACGCGCCGAAGGCGCCACCGCCGCCGTCTCGGTGGTGGACGAGCCGGCAGACCGGCAGCCGCCCGCGCTGGCCCGGCGCGTGCACGGCTTCTCGCAGGCCGTGCATCCGGAGCGCGACGCCGCGCTGCGGCCGCTGGCCGAATGCGCCCAGGCCATCGATGCCCACCGCGGCCGCCTCTATGCCGCCCCCTCGGCCTGGGGCGCGATGGGGGCCACGCTGCGACTGCCCCTCGTGCCATCCGTGAAGGAGCAAGCCTGATGTCCCCCTCGAAGCAAACCGGCCGCGGCTACCGTGCCCTGGGCCCCGTCACCGCGCTCGTCGGCGTGTTCAGCGGCGCATGGCTCAGCTGGAGCCCGTGCACTGCCGACCCGCACCCGAGTCACCAGGATTTGTTTACCCTCGGCCCCATCGTCCAGCACGCCCCCCCGCCCGGCGAGTTGCCCTGGCCCTTCCGGCCATCGGCGCGACCGGCGGCAGCCCAATGCCCCGCCTGACGCTCACGCGCAAACTCTTCCTGGCCCTGGCCACCCTGCTGCTCACGCTGATGGTGGCCTTTGCCGTTTCATCGATGCTCTCGCTGCGCAGCGGCCTGGGGCCGTACGTGGCCGAGATCGAGATCCGCCGGCTGAGCTGGCTGGCCGAGCGGCTGCAGCAGCACTACGTGGCCAATGGCAACTGGTCGCGCCTGCGCGGCAATGAGGAGGCATGGAACCGGCTCCAGCGCGGCGAGGTGGACCCGGCCTCGCTGGCGCCACGCGAACGCCCGCCCAGCCTCTGGGACCGGTCCTCGCGCGGTGGCGGCTGGACCCTGCCCTTCGGCGAGGACCGCGAGCCGCCCTCGCCCCTGGAGCCGGGCGGCCGCGTCGCGCCGCCCTGGTTCTTTCCCTTTCCCCGCGGCGAGGGTGGCCCGCCCGATCTGATCTTCAAGCGGCTGGCGGTGGTCGACACGGCCGGCAAGCTGGTGGTGGGCGCCAAGGTGGACCCGGCCACAGCGGCGCACCTGCCCATCCGCAGCGGCACGGTCATCATCGGCCAGCTGCTGCTGGCGCCCATGCAGGGCCTGGAGCACGAAGCCGACCGCGCCTTCCTGGCACGGCACTCGGGCTTCATCGCGCTGGCAGGCGCGGTCGGCCTCGTGGCCGCGCTGCTGATCGCAGGCCTGGTCGGCCGGCGCTGGCTGGCGCCCATCGACGACCTCACCCACGCGGCCCGGGCCGTGGCCCGCGGCCGGCTGGGCACGCGCGTGCACGTGCAGGGGCAGGACGAGCTGGCCCTGCTCGGCCGCACCTTCAACACCATGGCCGACCGCCTGGACAAGGCCGAAGCCGGCCGGCGCGCCTGGCTGGCCGACGTGGCGCACGAACTGCGCACCCCCCTGGCGGCCATGCGTGCCGAGATCGAGGCCATCCAGGACGGCGTGCGCAGCTTCGACGACCGCACCGCCCTGCGCCTGCATCGGCAGGTGATGCGCCTGACCCAGCTGGTGGACGACCTGCGGCACAGCATGGACAGCCATGGCACCACGCTGCGCGAGCATGCGCCCACCTACCCGCTCACGCTGCTGCAGGAGGCACTCGCCGCCACGCGCGATCGCTTTGCGCAGGCCGACATCGCGGTCGAGGCCGACAGCGTGGGCCGCCTGGCCGAAGAGCGGGCGCCCCGCGTGCTGGGCGAGGCCCGCAAGCTCAGCCAGGTGTGGATCAACCTGCTGGAGAACACGCTGCTCTACACCGACGCGGGCGGCCGCCTGGCGATCGAGGCGCGCATCGACCGGGTGGACGGCGGCCCGGCCCTGGTCGTGCAGCTGGACGACAGCGCCCCCGGCGTGACCGAGGACGAGTTGCCGCGCCTGTTCGACCGCCTGTTCCGCGCCGAGGCCTCGCGCAACCGCGCGCTGGGTGGCTCGGGCCTGGGCCTGGCCATCTGCCGCGCCATCGTCGACGCCCACGGCGGCGACATCGAGGCCGGCGCATCGCCGCTCGGCGGCCTGCGCATCACCCTCTTCCTTCCCCTTTCGGACACCGAACCCTCATGACCCGCATCCTCATCGTCGAAGACGAAACCGACATCGCCGACGTGCTGCGCGACTACCTGCGCCGCGAGGGCCACCAGACCGACCATGTGGCCGACGGCCGCGAGGCGCTGCGCCACATGCTGGAAACCCCGCCCGACCTCACGCTGCTGGACGTGATGCTGCCCGGGCTGGACGGCCTGTCGGTACTGCAGCAGGCGCGGGTGCACACGCAGCACCCGGTGATCATGCTCACGGCCCGCACCGAAGAGGTCGACCGCCTGCTGGGCCTGGCCCACGGCGCCGACGACTACGTGTGCAAGCCCTTCTCCCCGCGCGAGGTGGTGGCCCGCGTGGCCGCCGTGCTGCGCCGCACGCGCGCACCGCAGGAAGTGGCCGCCGCCGCGCACGGCATGGAGCTGGACGAGAGCTGCTGGCATGCCTCGCTCGGCGGGCAGCCGCTCAACCTCACCCGACGCGAGTTCTCGCTGCTGCGCGTGCTGGCCCGGCAGCCGGGTCGCATCTTCTCGCGCGCACGGCTGCTGGAGCTGGCCTATGAAGACGATGTCGACGTCACCGAGCGCGCCATCGACAGCCATGTGAAGAACCTGCGGCGCAAGCTGTCGCAGGCGGCGCCCGAGCACGAGTGGATCCGCTCGGTCTACGGCGTGGGCTTCTCCTTCGAGGCGCCTCCGGCGCCGGCCGCACCCCGCGGCTGAGCGGCCGCGCGTCCCGTGCCCGCGAGTGTGGCGGGCGCGCGTCGGTCTGCGGTGGGATGTGCACTTTGCCACCCCGCTGCGCAATGCCTCCCAGGTCGGCGCCAACACTGATGTCTTCCTCCAAACACCCAGAAGGGACGCAAGACATGGCTTCATTCCGACCACTCGCCGCCGCAGGGGCCGCCCTGCTCGCCGCCGGACTTTCCGGCTGCATCATGCTGCCGCCACCCCCGCCACCGCAGGCCCATGCCCAGTGCATGATGCGCCCCGCCGGCGGCCCGCCGATGCCGCGCCCCGACGCGGAGGCAGGCTGCGGCGCGCCACGTCCGGGCCCGGGCCCGGGCATGGGCTTCGGTGAAGGCGCCATGCCGCGCGGTGGCATGTCCATGCCCTGAGCGGCGCTGCCACGCATCTGGGGCACACTCCGGGCCCCCATGCGCGCTGCCTTCCTGATCGCCCCCGCCACCCTCGCCCAGCACCTGCCCGCCGCCGCCTACCAACGGGGCCTGGACGCCTACCGGCGCCAGCAGGTCGTCAGCCATTCGCTCGCACCGGCCAGCCGCAGCGAATGGCGCATCGAGGGCGAAGTGCAGGGCGAGGACCGGCAGGTGCACGAATGCAGCGTGCTGCTGGAGCTGGACGCGGATGGCCGCATCGCCAGCTTCGGCAGCGACTGCAGCTGCGCCGCCGGCAGTCGCTGCCGGCATGCGGTGGCCCTGACGCTCAAGGCCGCCTACCAGAGCGGCACCGTGCGCGGCGCCGAGCCGCCCTCCCCGCCGCGGCCCCCAGCGCCGGCCGCACCTGCGGGACTGCCGCCCTCGCTGGGCCTGTTCGACGATCTGGCGCCACCGCCCGCTGCGCCCGAGAGCGATCCACCGATCTACCTGCTGCAGGAAAGCCGCCGCAGCCCGCGCGAGCCGGCACGGCCGCTGCTGGCCTGGCGGCTGGCCCGGCCGCTCAAGCGTGGCGGCTGGGGCCGTCTGCGCTCGCCTGATGCGGATGCGATGGTGCGGCTGGGCCTGCCCGGCAGTGGTTTGTCCGAGTCCGATCGCGACTGCCTGGCCCACATCGGCCGGCTCGGCGGCGCCTTCTACCTGCACACGGCCAGCGGTCTGCTGCAGGGGGCGGAGGCCCCTTCGGCCCTGCAGGCCGCGGCCCGCACCGGCAAGCTCTTCCTGGCCGATGCGGAGGGCCGGCCGCAGGGCGCGCCGCTGCGCTGGGGGGCGCCGCGCGCCATCGGCTGGCACTGGGCGCCGGCCACGCTGGGCGATGCGCCGGCCTGGATGCTGCAAGCCGTCCTGGCCGAGCCGGCGGAAGGCCGCACGCTGTATGCCGCGCTGCCGCCGCTGTACCTGGACCGGGCCGCCGGCGAATGCGGCGTCGCCGAGGCCGCGGGCATGTCGCCCGCGCAGCTGACGCAGCTGCTCACCCTGGGGCCGCTGCCGCAGTCAGCCTTCGACGATGCGCAGGCCGAGCTGCTGCCGCGACAGCTGGGCATGCCACTGCCCGCCCGCGCCGACCATCCGGAACCCTGGCCGGTCAGCCTGCCGCAGCCCTGCCTGCGCCTGCGGCCGGTGCCGCCGGCCGAGCGCGCCGCGCGCGGCCTGCTCGTCGCACTGCTGGACTTCGACTACGGCGGCCTGCGCGGCCACTGGCCGGAGCATCCAGCGCGGGTGCTGGCCGAGCACGACGGGCGCCGCGTGCTGCTGCAGCGCGACCTGGCCGCCGAGCAGTGGGCGCGCCAGCGCCTGCAGGCGCTGGACCTGTCGGTCGACGCGCTCGGCCGCTGGCACGGTGCCTCGGCGGCACGCTGGCTGGACTGGGCCGTGAGCGGCTGGGCCGCACTGACGAATGCCGGCTTCCGTGTCGAGCCCGACCCCGCCCTGCGCGGCCTGGCCGAGCCGCCCCATGCACTGGCGCTGCGCATCGTGGAAGGAACGCCCGAGGACGCGGCGCCCGCTGGCGAAGCCCCGGACGAGCGTTCCGCCTCGCCCTGGTTCGAGCTGTCGCTGGGCATCGAGATCGACGGCGAGCGCCACAACGTGCTGCCCTGGCTGCCGGGCCTGCTGGCGCAGATCGAACACGGCCCCGACGGACCCCAACTGCCCGACTGGCTGTGGCGCGAGCAGCCCGACGGGCGCTGGCTGCGCCTGCCCTCCGCCCCGCTCAAGCCCTGGCTGCAGGCCCTGCTCGACCTCGTGGCCGAGCGCCCCGCCCCCGACTGGGAGCAGGCCGCGACGCTGCGCCTGACGCAGGTGGAGGCCCTGCGCATCGGCGCCACGCTGGACGACGGCGCGGTGTGGGACGGCGCGGACCGCCTTCGAGAGTTGCTGCGCCAACTGGGCGGCGACGCCGCGCTGCCCACGGTGCCGGCACCGGCCGGCCTGCAGGCCGCCCTGCGTCCGTACCAGCAGCAGGGCCTGGACTGGCTGCAGTTCCTGCGCCGCCACCGGCTCGGCGGCATCCTGGCCGACGACATGGGCCTGGGCAAGACGCTGCAGACCCTGGCGCACCTGCTGCGCGAGAAGGAAGATGGCCGCCTGGACAGGCCCTGCCTGGTGCTGGCACCGCTGAGCCTGCTGGGCAACTGGCGGCGCGAGGCCGCGCGCTTCGCGCCCGCCCTGCGCACCGCCGTGTGGCACGGACCGCAGCGCCATGGCCGCGGCGGCTTCGGCGGCACGGACCTGGTCATCGCGCCCTATTCGCTGCTGCCGCGCGACCGCGTCTTCTGGCAGAAGCAGGCCTGGCACGTGGTGGTGCTGGACGAGGCGCAGCAGATCAAGAACGCAGACTCGCAGGTGGCGCAGGTGGCCGCCAGCCTGGAGGCGCGCCAGCGCGTGGCCCTGTCGGGCACGCCGCTGGAGAACCACCTGGGCGAACTCTGGAGCCTGTTCCACTTCCTCATGCCCGGCTTCCTGGGCAGCCAGGCGCGCTTCCGCGAGGTCTTCCGCACGCCCATCGAGCGGCATGGCGACAGCGCCTGCCTGGAGCAGCTGCGCAAGCGCGTCACGCCCTTCCTGCTGCGGCGGACCAAGCAGAACGTGGCCAAGGAGCTGCCCGACAAGATCGAGACCCTGAGCGCCGTCACGCTCGAAGGCCCGCAGGCCGACCTGTACGAGACCATCCGCCTGGCCACCGAGCGCCAGGTGCGCGAGTCGCTGGCCGAGCGCGGGCTGGCGCGTTCGCAGATCCAGGTGCTCGATGCGCTGCTCAAGCTGCGGCAGGTGTGCTGCGACCCGCGCCTGGTCAAGTCGCTGCCGGCGGCGCAGCAGGTGCGCCAGTCGGCCAAGCTGGCATGGCTGATGGACGTGCTGCCCGAGATGCTGGAGGAAGGCCGGCGCGTGCTGCTGTTCTCGCAGTTCACCAGCATGCTGTCGCTGATCGAGGCCGCCCTGCGCGAGCGCGGCCTACGCTGGACCACGCTCACTGGCAAGACCACCGACCGCGAGGCCGCCATCGCCCGCTTCACCCGGGGCGACGTGCCGCTCTTCCTCATCAGCCTGAAGGCCGGCGGCGCGGGCCTGAACCTGCCCGAGGCCGACACCGTCATCCACTACGACCCGTGGTGGAACCCCGCCGTCGAAGCGCAGGCCACCGCCCGCGCCCACCGCATCGGCCAGCAGCGGCAGGTGATGGTCTACAAGCTGGTGGCCGAAGGCACCATCGAGGAACGCATCCTGGCCATGCAGGCGCGCAAGGCGGCACTGTCGCAGGGCCTGCTCGAAGGCGGCGCCAGCGGCGACCGGCTGCTGTTCACCGAGGACGACGTGGCGCTGCTGCTGCGGCCGTTGGGGAACTGAAGCGCAGTCTGGCGGGCAAGCAGGCGACAGGCCGCGCAAGACCACGCCGCTATGCTGGCCGGCAGAACGGCCGCAGCCGGCCGCGCCCTCAGGAGACGCTTCATGACCACCCAGCAATTCGTGGCCGACCACGCCTTCGGCACCGTGTCCGACCTCATCCGCGCGCATGCCCGCGAACGGCCCGGCCGTGCGGCCCTGGCCGATGCGCACGGCCGGCTCGACTACGCCGCGCTCGACGCCCGCATGGACCGCGTCGCCGCCGCCCTGCAACGCGACGGGCTGGGCGTGGGCGATGCCATCGCCGTCTGCGCCAATGCCTCGGTGGACTACGTCTGCGTCTTCCTCGGCGCCCTGCGCGCGGGCGTGGCGGTGGCGCCGCTCGCCCCCGGCAGCGCACCGGACAGCCTGGCGCGCATGGTGCGCGATGCGGATGCCCGCCTGGTGTTCGTCGATGCCGTCGGCAACGCGGCCATGGGTGATGCGGGCGAGTCCGCCGCGCCGCGCATCGCGCTGCAGGGCGAGGTGGCCGGCGCCCGGCCGCTGGCGGACTGGCTCGCGCCCGAAGGCGCCACCCCGCAGCCAGCCGAGGTGCAGCCCGCCACGCCCTTCAACATCATCTATTCGTCGGGCACCACCGGCGAGCCCAAGGGCATCGTGCAGGGCCACGGCATGCGCTGGGCCCACATCCAGCGCGGTGCGGTCTACGGCTACGGCCCCGAGTCGGTCACGCTGCTGTCCACACCGCTGTACTCCAACACCACGCTGGTGGTGTTCTTCCCCACGCTGGCCTTCGGCGGCTGCGTGTGGCTGATGCCCAAGTTCGACGCGGGCCAGTACCTGCAGCTGGCCGAGCGCGAAGGCGTGACGCACACCATGCTGGTGCCGGTGCAGTACCAGCGGCTGATGGCGCACCCGGACTTCGACCGCCACGACCTGTCGCGCTTCCAGGCCAAGTTCTGCACCAGCGCGCCCTTCCGCGCCGAGCTCAAGGCCGACGTGCTGGCGCGCTGGCCGGGCGGGCTGATCGAGTTCTACGGCATGACCGAAGGCGGCGGCACCTGCATCCTGGAGGCGCATGCCCACCCCGACAAGCTGCACACCGTCGGCTGCGCGGCGCCAGGCAGCGACATCCGCCTGATCGACGACGAGGGCCGCGAGGTGCCCGCGGGCGAGGCCGGCGAGGTGGTGGGCCACTCGGCCGGCATGATGGTCGGCTACCACAAGCAGCCCGCCAAGACGCGCGAGGCCGAATGGTTCGCGCCCGACGGCAAGCGCTTCATCCGCACTGGCGACGTGGGCCGCTTCGACGCCGACGGCTTCCTCACGCTGTTCGACCGCAAGAAGGACATGGTGATCAGCGGCGGCTTCAACCTCTACCCCAGCGACCTGGAAGCCGTGCTGCGCCGCCACCCGGCCGTGGCCGACTGCTCGGTGATCGGCATTCCCTCGGAGCAATGGGGCGAGACGCCCGTGGCCTACGTGGTCCACCGGCCCGGCGACACCACCGCGCCCGAAACCATCCGCGAATGGGCCAACGAGCAGTTGGGCAAGACCCAGCGTCTGGCCGGCCTGCGCTTCATCGACGAGCTGCCGCGCAGCGCCATCGGCAAGGTGCTCAAGCGCGAGCTGCGGGAGCGCTGGGCCGCGGCCCCTTCAAACTGACTCTCGGGTTGCTATACGCTTCTCGCGTATGATCGACCGATGTTCACGGTGAGCGAAACGCGGGCTTTCGTGCGCAGCATGGCGGCGATCTGGGCAGAGGGCGAGCGCGAGGCCTTCATCGACTGGATCGCCCGCAACCCGCTGGCCGGCGACCTGATCGTGGGTTCTGGCGGGCTGCGCAAGGTGCGCTGGTCGCGCGCCGGTGCGGGCAAGCGAGGCGGCGCGCGCGTCATCACCTATGCCTTGCTGGACGAAGGCCAGGTCTGGCTGTTGATCGGCTACACCAAAGCGCGCTTCGACACGCTGCCCACCGAATTCCTGGTTCAACTGCGAGAGGAGATCGACGATGCCCCGCCGAAACGCTGATGCGGAAATGCAGGCCTTCCAGAACGATCTTCTGGAGGCCGTGAAGGACATGAAGGCCGGTCGGGCCGCCCGCGTCACGCGCGTGGAGATTCCCGACGCTGCCGATGCACGCGCCCGCGTCGGTTTGTCGCAGACGCAGTTCGCACAGTTGCTGGGTGTGTCGGTGCGCACTCTGCAGAACTGGGAGCAGGGCCGCTCCCAGCCCTCCGGCGCGGCACAGACGCTCATCCGTGTGGCTCGCGTGGCACCGCAGGTGCTGCGCAGCGTCGCGCCCTGACGCCGATGACGTGGCGCTCCGCCGTCAGCAGCGGGCCGACGCCCGCCGCCCTCTCGCTGCGCGACTACGGCCCGTCGCGCGGCAGCCATGCGCACGACCACTTCCAGGTGCTGGTGGCGCTGCAGGGCGTGCTGGCGCTGGAGGTGGAGGGCCGGGGACGGCGCCTGGCCGCGGGCCAGGGTTTCGTCGTGGCGCCGGGCGATCGCCACGACTTCGAGGCCGAGGCGGGCGCCAGCCGCTGCCTGGTGCTGGACACCCGGGACGCGGCCTGGACGCCGCATGCGGGCCGCGCCGCCGAGGGCCCACGGGCGGCGGCACTGGCGCATTACCTGGGACTGTGTCTGGCCCAGCCGCAGCCGGCGGCGCTGGCGCTGGCCCAGGCTCCCTGGCTGCTGTGCGAAGCCTGGACCGCACCGCCCTCGCGGCGGCTGCGCGGCCGGCCCATCGACTGGGCGGCGCTGTCGGCCTGGGCCGCGGCCCACTGGCAGGGGCCCCTGGGCGTGGAGGACCTGGCCGCGCGCGCCTGCCTCAGCCCGAGCCAGTTCGCCCAGCGCTGCCGCGATGAGCAGGGGCTGAGCCCGCTGGCCTGGCTGCGCGCCCTGCGCCTGGCGCAGGCGCGCCACCTGCGCGCCCAGGGCCTGGCGGTGGCCGAGACGGCGCGCCGCACGGGCTACCGCTCGCCGTCAGCGCTCACGGCGGCGCTGCGGCGCGACGGCGGCTGGCGCACCTGAAGGGCACCGTCTTCCCGGTCGGGCGCGCTGCCAGCCTGCGGCGGCCTGCCTTTGACGCACACCAAACGCCGCGCGCCGTCTTAAGACTGCCTAAATGCCCTGGAGGGACCATGGCGCCCGTTCCGGCCCATGCCGCCTCGCCTTCCGCGGGCCGCACCGGCCGCCCGGCCCGCCAGGGCCTCATTCCACGATGCGCCCGCCATGACCACCGCCACACGCTCCCACCCACGCTACACACCCTCCGCCATCGCCCTGCACTGGGGCATGGCGCTGCTCATCGTCGCCGTCTACGGCTGCATGCTGGGCTCGGACAACTTCCCGCGCGGCAGCGACACCTACCTCCTGCTGCGCGGGCTGCACTACAGCCTGGGTCTGCTGGTGCTGCCGCTGGCCTGCCTGCGCCTCGCGCTGGTGGCCCGGCAACCCCGCCCCGCCATCGTGCCGGCGCCGGCCGTCTGGCAGGAGCAGTTGGCGCGTTGGATGAAGTTCGCGCTCTACGGGCTGATGCTGGCGATGCCGCTGCTGGGCTGGCTCTCGTTGGCGGCCAAGGGCACGCCGGTGGCCTTCTTCGGCATGCCGCTGCCTTCGCCGCTGCCGCCGGCGCCCAACCTGGCCCACCTGATCAAGGAAGTGCACGAGGCCGGCGCCAGCGTGGGCTATGCACTGGTGGGCGCCCACACGGCCGCGGCCCTGGTGCACCACCATGTGCTGCGCGACAACACCCTGCGCCGCATGCTGCCCGGGCGGGCCTGACAAGGTGTGAACGCTGGCGCCGCTTTCGTCCCCGAGCGGCCCACCGCCCGAGGCCTCTCCCTCCTTGCCAGATCGCAGTCGCGCGACGAGAGACCGGCGGCGCGCGACGATGCGCCCGCCTAAGCTCGGCGGATGCGCCTTCTCTCCGCCTCCACCCTGCATGCCCTGGCCGCCATCGCGCTGTGGGCCTCACTGGCCTCGCTGGGCACCGCGCTTGCGCATGTGCCGCCCTTACTGCTCACGGGCGCCGCGCTGATCATCGGCAGCCTGCCGAGCTGGCCGCTGGTGCTGCGCGACCGGCGGGCCTGGGCGGTGCCGCCGCGCACGCTGGCGCTGGGTGTCTACGGGCTCTTCGGCTTCCACTTCCTGTTGTTCATCGCGCTGCGCCATGCGCCGCCGGTGGAGGCCAACCTGGTCAACTACCTCTGGCCGCTGGGCATGGTGGTGCTGGCGCCGGTGCTGCTGCCCGGCACGGCGCTCCGGCCCTTGCATGTGGTGGCGGCGCTGCTGGGCTTTGCCGGCGCGGCGGTGGCGATCCTGGGCGCGCGCAGCCCGGGCGGCGCCACCGGCTTCGCCTGGGGCTTCGTGCCGGCGCTGGGCTCGGCCTTCATCTGGGCCAGCTATTCGCTGTGGACGAAGCGCGTGCCGGCCTTTCCCACCTCGGCCATCGGCGCCTTTGGGCTGGTCTCCGGGCTGCTGGCCCTGGCCTGCCATGCACTGCTGGAGCCGGCAACCAGCCTGTCGGCGCGCGACTGGGCGCTGGTGGCGCTGTGCGGGCTGGGTCCGCTGGGCGCGGCCTTCTTCTTCTGGGACCGGGCGCTCAAGACGGGTGATGCGCGACAGATCGGCATCCTGAGCTACCTGACGCCGCTGTTGTCGACGACCCTGCTGCTGGTGGTGACCGGCCGGCCGCTGACCGGCGGCATCGCGGTGGCGGCCGCAATGATCGTGTCGGCGGCGGTGATGGGCTCGCGGGCGCGCTGAACGGCGTCGCCCCCGCCCCACGGCACCCGCAGCACCCGCGGCGCACGCGCGGGCCCTCTGCGTGAAGAATGTCGCGTGTGACGCTGCAACAGCGTGTCCGGCGCGCGGCGGGACGACGAAGAGCGCTTCGTTGGCACTGAATTCGCTATGGCCGATGGCACAAGGCAGGCGTCCGGCGCATGCCTTCGTGAAGAACAATCCATCCATCCCCCGCTGTCACACCCGCACATTCCAGAAGAGAGGACATCGTTCATGGCCAAGATCCAACCCGGCGTGGGCCCACGCTTTCCCCAGGTGGTGGTGCTCGTCGGCGCCACCGGCGACCTGGCGCGGCGCAAGCTGCTGCCCGGCCTCTTCCACCTGTGCAGTGCCGGCTTCATCCCCGCCTGGCGCATCGTCGGCTGCTCGCTGGACGATCTGGATGCCGAGGGCTTCCGCCGCTTCGCCCGCGCCGCGCTGGACGAGTTCGGCAGCCGCAAGGTCGACCAGGCGGCCTGGGAGGCCTTCGCCGCCACGCTCGACTACGTGCCGCTGTCGGCCGGCGCGCCGGCGCTGGCCGAGGCCGTGGCCCGGGCCGAGGCGGAACTGGGCACCGAGTCCCGCCGCCTGCACTACCTCAGCGTGCCGCCCAAGGCCGCGCTGCCCGTGGTGCGCACCCTCGGCGAGGCCGGCCTGGTCGAGCGCGCGCGCATCGTCATGGAAAAGCCCTTCGGCACCGACCTGACCAGCGCCCGCGACCTGAACGCGAAGCTGCACGAGGTGTTCGAAGAGGAGCAGATCTTCCGCATCGACCACTTCCTGGGCAAGGAGGCGGCGCAGAACATCCTGGCCTTCCGCTTCGCCAACGGCCTGTTCGAGCCGATCTGGAACCGCACCTTCATCAACCACGTGCAGATCGACGTGCCCGAGACGCTGGGCCTGGGCAAGCGCAGCGCCTTCTACGAGCAGACCGGCGCCTACAAGGACATGGTGGTCACGCACCTGTTCCAGATCCTGGGCTTCGTCGCCATGGAGCCGCCCACCTCGCTGGAACCGGCGCCCATCAGCGAGGAGAAGAACAAGGTCTTCCGCAGCATGCTGCCGATCCCGCCCCAGGACGTGGTGCGCGGCCAGTACGCCGGCTACCGGCAGGAGGAAGGCGTGGACCCGGACTCCGACACCGAGACCTTCGTCGCCCTCAAGTGCCACATCGACAACTGGCGCTGGGCCGGCGTGCCCTTCTACCTGCGCACCGGCAAGCGGCTGGCCGAGGGGCAGCGCGTGATCTCCATCGCCTTCCGCGAGCCGCCCAAGAGCATGTTCCCGGCCGGCAGCGGCGTGGGCTCGCAGGGGCCCGACCACCTGACCTTCGACCTGGCGGACGCGTCGAAGATGTCGCTGTCGTTCTACGGCAAGCGCCCCGGCCCGGGCATGCGGCTGGACAAGCTGAGCCTGCAGTTCGCGATGAACGACACCGGCTACGTGCACGAGGTGCTGGAGGCCTACGAGCGGCTGATCCTGGACGCCATGCGCGGCGACCGCACGCTGTTCACCACCGCCGAGGGCATCGAGCGGCTGTGGGAGGTGTCGCAGCCGCTGCTGGAGGCGCCGCCGCCGGTGCGGCTGTACCAGCCCGGCTCATGGGGCCCGAAGCCGGTGCACCAGCTGATCGCACCGCATGCGTGGCGCCTCCCTTTCGAGCGGGCGTGGCGGCCGACGAGCCAGGGCCAGGGCTGAGCCCCTGACCCGTCCGCTGCGCCTTTTTGCGCTTTCAGCTCACCCCAACCACAGCACAAAGGCCGAGGCCACCAGGCAATAGGCACCGAACAGGTACCACCGGCCCGACTCCAGCCAGGACGACAGCCAGCGCAGCGCCGCCAGGCCCGCGAGGAAGCTGAGCGCCATGCCGAAGGCGCTCGGCGCCAGCACACGGCCGAGGTCGTGCACGGCCACCGCATGGCCGGTGGCCGGGGCCGTGAGCAGCCGGTGCGCCTCCTTGACGATGACGGCCGGCGTCAGCACGACGGCCAGGGCGAAGCTGAATTCCTCGGCCTTTCGCCGTTCGATGCCCGCCGCCATGGCGGTGGAGATCGTGGCCCCCGAGCGGGAGAAGCCGCGGAAAGGCAGGCACAGCCCCTGCACGGCGCCGATGAGCATCGCCGAGGGGCCGCCGACGCGCCGGCCGGCCCGCTCGGGGATGAAGGACGCCGCAATGATCAGCACGCCCGCCGCGGCCAGCGCCGCGGCCATGAGGCGCGAATTGCCGAACAGGTGCTCGATCTCGAAGTTGGGATCGGACGCCAGCACCCAATGCTTGATGGCGAACTGCAGCCCGAGGCCGACGACGCCCGTGCAGACCGTGGCCAGCGCCACGGCCGTCGCGTTCTGCCTGAAGGAGGCCCATGAGCCGAAATAGGCCTTCTTCCAGCTGCGCCAGAAGTAGGCGATGACGGCGAACATCGTGCCGGTGTGGAGCATGACGAGCAGCATCGTCATCTCGGGCGTGGTCGGGTCCAGCCCCATCAATTTCTCCGCAGCGATCACGTGCGCGGAGCTGGAAACGGGGAGCAGTTCGGCGGCGCCCTGGATGAGGGCCAGGATGGCGACTTGGAGGGCGTTCATGGTCGCGGACAGGATGTCGAAGTGATTTCAGTACCGCCGGCGGCCTGGCATGGCCCGCGCGACCACCCTTCATTCGTCGGTGAGCCGTCGATTCTCTTCAGACAAGCTGACGGCCACGCGACTGCGCGGCAGCTGAAGCGGCCCATCACGAGGTTCGCCGTGATCGAGCCGATGGCCCCTTCATCCGGGGACGCCGCGGCGAGGCACTTCGTTCACACCGGCCGGGCCGCATGCGCCAGGGCCGCATCCGCCGTGTCGGCCTCCAGCGTCGCCAGCCTGTCGTAGCCACGGCGCACCAGGTCGGCGTCGCGCCAGGCATTGCCCTTGAAGGCGGGCAGCAGCCACAGCACGAAGTACCCCGCGCTGAGCAGCAGGTAGACCAGCGCCTGGGCGCCGCTCTCGGGCGCGCGGTCGGTGGCGCTCTCGATCAGCGCCAGGACGAGATAGACCGCGAACCACAGGCCGGCGCGCCGCCAGAGCTTCTTGAACAGCATCCAGAAGAGGCCGAAGAAGAAGGCCGGCCAGGAGAAGCCGACCTTCACGGCCTCCAGGCCGTGCGTCGGATGCGTGTACACGTTGTAGGTCCTCATGATTCCCTCATCGGCCGCAGCCGCCCTGTGACGCGAACACGGTACAACGGCAAAGGCCCCTTCGCCTTGTGCCAGGTCGCCCATGCGGTCGAGCGTGGCCGAGGTGGGCGCAGCGCCGCGTGTCGAGCAGTCGCTGCCGCACCGCGGCCGCTCAGCCGGCGTGGGTGGCGACGAAGCTGGCGGTGGTCATGGTCTGGCGCTGCAGAGGCGCCGGCGCAGGAAGGGGGCGCTCACCAGTTGCAGGACTGCGTCCCGGTGTGCGCGATGTCCTGCGAGAAGGAGAACACCCGTCCGTCCTTGGCCGAGGTGTAGGTGAAGTCGGTGATGTTGGCGCCCTGGCGGCGCACGGTGTAGACGCCGTTGATCCTGCCCTCGAGCACCTCGACCCAGCGGTCCTCGAAGGCCCAGGGCCGGCCTTCGGGCCGGTCGGTGGTGCGGCTGCTGGCGACGACGATGGGGATGGCCTTCTTCGAGCCCTTGTAGAGCACATAGCCACCGCTCCACTCGACGTTGGTGTCGACGACCTGCCGGAACTCCAGCGAGATCGGCCTGGGCCCGGAGGAGCTCAGGCAGCGGAAGTCCTCCTGCAGGGCCGCATGGGCGGTGGCGGCGCAGGCGGCAAGCAGGACGGCGGCGATGGGCGACGCAGGCTTCATGGGCAAAAGATGCTCCTGGGGCAAGGACGGATGGGGCCTGCAGCGTAACGCGGACGCACGGCCCGCCGGTGTCAGGCCACCTTGAGCACCAGCTTGCCGAAGTTGCCGCCCGAGAAGAGCTTGGCCAGCGCCTCCGGGAAGTTCTCCAGCCCGTCGACCACGTCCTCGCGGCTCTTCATGCGACCGTCCTTGAGGTAGCCCGCAAGCTCGGCGATGGCCTCGGGGTAGCGGTCGGCGTAGTCGAAGACCACCATGCCTTCCATGCGGGCGCGGTTGACCAGCAGGCTGAGGTAGTTGCGCGGACCGGCGGTGGGCGCGCTGTTGGCGTTGTTGTACTGGCTGATGGCGCCGCAGATGACGATGCGGGCCTTGGGTGCCAGCTTGGCGAGCACGGTGTCGAGGATGTCGCCGCCCACGTTGTCGAAGTACACGTCCACGCCGCGCGGCGCATGCTGCTTGAGGCCTTCACGCACGGCTTGCGGGCTGGCCTTGTAGTCGATGCAGGCGTCGAAGCCCAGCTCCTTCACCACCCAATCGCACTTGGCCGGGCCGCCGGCGATGCCGACGGTGCGGCACCCCTTGATCTTCGCCAGCTGGCCGACCGTCTGGCCCACGGCACCTGCGGCGCCCGAGACGACGACCGTGTCGCCCGCCTTGGCCAGGCCCACGTCCAGCAGGCCGAAGTAGGCCGTCATGCCCGGCATGCCCAGCACGTTGAGCCACTGGCCGGGCGTGCCGGCGGCAGGGTCGATGCGGCGGACGTCGCCGCGCTGGATCTGCGCATGGCCGAAGGCGGCGAAGTCCTGGATGCCGAGCAGCCCCGATACCGCGTCGCCCTCGGCGAAGCCGGGGTTGCGCGAGGCCACGACGCGGCCGATGCCGCCGGCACGCATCACCTCGCCGATGCCCACCGGCGGGATGTAGCTGCGGCCCTCGTTCATCCAGCCGCGCATGGCAGGGTCGAGCGACAGCAGTTCGGTGCGCACCAGCACGCCGCCTTCTTCCACCGCGGGGATGGGAGCGTCGGCGACGAAGTCGAAGTCCTCGCGCGTGGCGGCGCCCTGCGGGCGGCGGGCCAGGCGGAACTGGCGGTTGGCGGTGGCAGCGGGGGTGGCGGTCATTCGGGTGTCTCCTGGTGCGATGTCTTCGGGGCCGAGCGGACGGTCGCGGGCATGCTAGCCAGGGGCCGGGCGGCGGCTGGTTGCGCAGGCGACAGCACCGGCAGGCCTGCGCACCACTCGCCGATGCGCGACGCGGCAAACGGCAGAACACGCACGGCCGGCGACGGGGCCGCGGGCGGCGCAACGGCGGGTGCGCTCGCCCTGGCGTCAGCGGATCAGCGCAGCAGCGCCGTCACCGCCAGTCCCGGCTTCGCCAGCCGCAGGTCGAGCCGGCCGCCGTGGGCCTGCGCCACCAGCCGGCACAGGTACATGCCCAGCCCCACGCCCCCGCCGCCGGCACCGCGCGCCCTCGCGCTGTCGGGGCGGTAGAAGGGCTCGGCCAGGCGTTCGAGCTGGTCCTCGGGCACACCGGGGCCGAAATCGCGCACCTCGATGCAGACGCCGTCGGGCTCATCCGGCGCCGTGGGTGCGCGGTGCAGCGACAGGCGGGGCGGCTGCGGTCCGGCGCCGTGGTGCAGCGCATTGGCCAGCAGGTTGCGCAGCAGCAGCCGCACGCGCGCCCGGTCCAGCGACAGCGCCGGCAGGTCGGAGGCGGCGTCCACCTGCACGGCCTCGGCCAAGGGCAGGCCGCGCGCGACCAGCTCCTGCATGACCTCGCGGGCCAGGGCCGGCAGGTCGACCGGCTCACGCTGCAGGGCCGCATGCGGGCTGGACAGGCGCTCGCCTTCGAGCAGGTCGCTGATGAGGTCGCGCATCTCGTTGAGGTCGCGCAGCAGTGCGGCGCGTTCGGCCGCACCGTCGGGCGTCTCGGGCAGCAGTTCGGCATTGAGCCGGGCCCGTGTCAGCGGCGAGCGCAACTCGTGGCTCACCGCCAGCAGCAGCGCACGCTTGGCGTCGAGCATGCGCTTGATGTCCTCGGCCACGGTGTTGATGTGCTGCGCCAGTTCGCCCAGTTCGTCGCGGCGGCGCAGCGGAATGGGCCGCGAGAAGTCGCCCCGACCGAAGCGCTCGGCACCGGCGCGGATGTCCTCCAGCGGTCGCAGCAGCTTGTGGACCACGCCGTAGGCCAGCAGGATGAGGCCGACGACCAGCGCCACCATCGCCCCGTCGAAGCCGTCGTTGGCCTGCTGCATCAGCCGCGGGCTCCAGCCGAAGGTGATGCGGTGGCCGTCGGCGGTGCGGCGCACGTACCAGGGGTCTTCGCCGGGCGCGGTGGGCACGCGCGGGGTGAGCCAGTCGCGTCGGCGATGGCGCTCGTCGTCGGGGTCGGACGCCCAGTTGACCACCGGCCCGCTGATGCGCAGCGAGATGGGCAGCCGCGCGGCCAGCTCGCGCGCCTTCTCGACGCTGGGCGGGCTGCCGATCTCGTCGACCACGCGGCCCATGTAGTCGCTCAGCAGCGGCTGGGCCACGGCGCGCCAGCCGGTGCTGCCGAAGGCCGCGCGGAAGCCGCCCAGGAAGACGATGGTCATCGCCAACGCCAGCACCACGAAGAGCGTGACCAGCCGCAGACGCAGGGAATGGCTCCAGCGCTGGCGCCAGCGGCGGCGGCGCTGGAAGCGCCGCGGCACGAGGCCGTCGCAGGCGGGATCGGCCGGGGCGCGACGGTGGGAGGTCATGAGCCAGCGCCGGGCGGCCGGTCGGCGGTGGCTTGCGCGCCGTTCTGCCCTTCGTCAGGCTCAGGGCGGACGGGGGGACGGGCCGGGGTCGAACCCGCCTCCTCGACCACGCGGCCGACGGCCAGGGTGTAGCCGGCGTTACGCAGCGTCTTGATGCAGTCCAGCGGCTCCAGCTTGCGGCGCAGGCGGCTGACGACGATGTCCACCGCACGGGTGAACAGGTCGGCCTCGTGGCCGCGCAGCCGGTTGAGGATGTCGTCGCGGCTGAACACCTTGCCGGGCTCGGAGGCGAGCAGGGCCAGCAGCTCGAATTCGGTGCCGGTCAGCTCAAGCCGCTCGCCATGGCGCAGGACCTCGCGGCGATCGAGGTCGATGGCCAGGCCGTCGAAGTCATGGCGCTGCGCAGACGCCGGCGCCGCGGCGGGGCGCACGCGCTGCCGGCGCAGGATGGTCTGCACGCGCGCCACCAGCTCGCGCGGCTCGAAAGGCTTGGGCAGGTAGTCGTCGGCGCCCAGCTCCAGGCCAACCACACGGTCCATCACGTCGCCGCGGGCGGTGAGCATGACGATGGGGATGTCGCTGTCGGCACGGATCTGCCGGCACAGGGCGAAGCCGTCCATCTCCGGCAGCATGACATCGAGGATGGCGGCGTCGTAGGGGTGGGCACGCAGCCTGGCCAGCCCCTCGCTGGGCCGCAGCGCGCAGTCGAGCGTGCAGCCGAAGCGGGCGAAGTAGCTCGCGAGCGGCGGCCCGAGATGCACGTCGTCGTCGATCAGCAGGATGCGGGGCGCGTCGGTGGACATGGCGGGATTGTGCCCAGGGGCGTCGCGCGCACCGCCGTCGCGTGCGTTGCGCTGGCGGCCATCACCATGGGTCGCGTGGGCCGAGGCGACCCAAGTGCGTGTGGCCGAAGCCGCGCCCGTACTTGAGGCCGTAGCCGAGCAGGCGGTCGAGGCCGACGTGCGCCAGCCAGATCGCCGCCAGCGGCCAGAGCATGGCCGCCTGCGTGGGCAGGGCGAAGCCGGCCGCCGCCAGCAGCACCGGGCCGACCATGCTGTGGGCGGCGTTGTAGGCGCGCGCACCGATGGCCGGGCCGGCCAAGTAGCCCAGCATCGCCAGGTCGGGCAGCAGTAGGAGCGCGGCGAATCGGCCCCACTGATCGGGCGCCAGTTGGGCATAGGCCAGTACGGCGAAGACCAGCAGCGCGGCACCCTCGGCGCGCAGCAGCAGGCGCACACCGCCTTGGACGGCGCCGGCATCCACCGTGGGGACCGCCCGATGCGAGGGGTTGCGGCGACCCGCCATCGATTCGGCCTCCCCCATGGCGCGGGCTTCGGCGCGCGGATCCGGGCCCGGGTGTTCGCCCGAGGCCGGGCCATGGCCCGCGTCCGCCGCCGCCCAGTCCGCCTGCCGGCCCAGCAGGGCCTCAGCCATGGCGCGACCAGCGGCCACCGCGCTGCTCGATGAAGTCGCGCACCTGCTGCTGCTGCGCGGGGCGCAGATGGTCGTAGAAGTCGGCCAGTGCGGCGATCACCTCCGGGCTGCCGCTGCGCACGGCGGCGGTCTTCTCCTCGACCAGGCGCGTCGCGGCGGCCTGGTCGAAGGTGGGGCCGGCAAACAGGGCCCGCCACGGCGCACGCGCATCGGTGGTGTCGCCGCGCATGGCCTGGCGCTGGCTCTGCAGCTTGGCCGCGAGGGTGTCGAGACGCTGGCGCTGGTCGGCATCCAGGTCCAGCTTGCGGCCGATGCGCTCGACCATGTGGGCGCGCATGGCGCCGCTGTCGGCCCCGGCCTCGTGCCAGCCGTGTCGGCCGGCGCAGGCGGTGAGCGAACCCAGCAGCAGCGTGCCGCCGAAGAGGGCCAGCAGGCCACGGGCGATGCGAGGACGGAACTTCATGATGAGGGCTCCTGGAGTGGCTCGGACAGGTGCGGCAGGGCGCTCAGAGGCGCGAGCCGGCGGCCGACTGGGCGCGCACGTCGACCGGGTTGGGCAGCGTGGAGATCACGGTGCTGTTCACGCGCGAGCCCGAGCTCACGTTCTGGTCCGGCGCCGCCGCGGTGCGGATGGCGTCGGCCACCACGCGGGCGCGCGGTTGGGACACGGCCACGGTCTCGGGGCCGCGCGAGCCGCGGGTCACGTTCTGGTCGGGCGCGGCGGCGGCGGCGCGCGCTTCGGCGCGCACGGCGTCGCGGCTCATCGCGGAGACGGGCGCGGTCACGCCCTCGTAGGTTTCGGCATGGGCCGCCGTGCCCAGCAGGGCCAGGGCAGAGACGGCGAGGAAGGCAGCGCGGACGTTGGTCATGAGAGGTCTTTCGAGGAAGTTGTTGAAAGAGCCTTCATGGTGCCGGGCGGTCCGCGCCCGGTCTTTTCACGGCCGTCGCGCCGTGTTTCGTTTCTTTTCTTCAGCGGCCCAGCAGTTCGGCCGGGTCGTCGCTGTCGACCACCTGCCGCGCCCAGTCGGCGAGCTTGCCGGCGTCGGCGCGCAGCACCTCCTGCTTGACGGTCAGGATCTGCGAAGGATGCATCGAGAAGCTGCGCAGGCCCAGACCCAGCAGTAGCCGCGTGAACTGCACGTCGCCCGCCATCTCGCCGCACACGCTCACGCCCTTGCCCAGGCGGCGCGCCTCGGCGATGGTCTGCGCCACCAGCCGCAGCACCGCCGGGTGGCTCGCGTCGTACAGATGCGCCACGCTTTCGTCAGCCCGGTCAATGGCGAGCGTGTACTGGATCAGGTCGTTGGTGCCGATGGACAGGAAGTCGAAGTGCTTCAGGAAGATCGACAGCGACAGCGCCGCGGCCGGCACTTCGATCATGGCGCCCAGGCGCACCGGGCCGGCCTGGTCGCCGCGGGCCTTGAGCTCGGCACGGGCCTTGTCGATGAAGACCAGCGTCTGCCGGATCTCGCTGGCGTGGGCCAGCATCGGGATCAGCAGGTTCACCGGCCCGTGGGCCGCGGCACGCAGGATGGCGCGCAGCTGGGCCAGGAACATCGCCGGCTCCGACAGGCTCCAGCGGATGGCACGCAGGCCCAGCGCCGGGTTGAGGTATTCCTGCCGGGCGGCCTTGCCGTCCAGCGGCTTGTCGGCGCCGATGTCGACGGTGCGGATGGTGACCGGCATGCCCTGCATGCCCTCGACCGCGCGGCGGTAGGCCTCGTACTGCTCGTCCTCGTCGGGCAGGCGGCTGAGGTGGCGCGCCTCGCGGCCCATGAAGAGGAACTCGCTGCGGAAGAGGCCCACGCCCTGCGCGCCGGCCTTGACGGCGGCGGCGGCGTCCTCGGGCATCTCGATGTTGGCCAGCAGTTCGACACGCTCGCCGTCGAGCGTGACGGCCGGACGGTGACGCAGGCGCCACAGGCGCTCGCGCTCCAGCTCGCCCTGGCGCTGCTTGAAGCCGTACTCGGCCAGGATGATGGGCGACGGGTCGACGATCACCACGCCAGCGTCGCCGTCGATGATGACCCAGTCGTCCTGCCGCACCAGCTGGCTGGCCACGCGTGCGCCCACCACGGCCGGGATGTCCATGCTGCGCGCCACGATGGCCGTGTGCGAGGTGCGCCCCCCGACGTCGGTGACGAAGCCGGCGAACACGCTCTTCTTGAACTGCACCATGTCGGCCGGCGACAGGTCGTGCGCGATGAGCACCAGGGGGGCGTCGAAGCCGTCGGCCTCGTCGTCGCCGGCGATCGGCGTCTTGCGCGGCGGCGGGGGCGGCGGGGCCAACACGGCCGCCGTGCCCTTCATCTGGCGCAGGATGCGCTCGACCACCTGCTCCAGGTCGGCCTTGCGCTCGCGCAGGTACTCGTCCTCCATCTCGTCGAACTGGCGCGCCACCACCTCGAGCTGGCTGGTCAGCGCCCATTCGGCGTTGTAGAGCCGGTCGACGATCCAGTGGCGCACGCCGTCGGACAGGGCTTCGTCCTGCAGCAGCATGAGGTGCACTTCGAGCAGGCCCGCCAGTTCGTGCGGCGCCTCGTCGCGCTTCATCTGCGAGACGCTGGCGCGCAGGCGCTCCAGCTCTTCGGCCACCGCGTCGCGCGCGGCGCGCACGCGGTCAAGTTCCGTCTCGATTTCCTGCGGCTGGATGAAGTAGTGCGCCACATCCAGCCGGCTCGACACCACCAGCACCGCCCGCCCGATGGCAATGCCCCGGGCGACGTTGAGACCGTGGATGGAGATGGTCACTCGCCCTCGCCGAACTTGTCGTTCATCAGGGCGACGATGGCGTTCATCGCCTCCTGCTCCTGCGGCCCATCGGTCTCCAGCTCCACCGTGGCCCCCAGCCCCGCGGCCAGCATCATCACGCCCATGATGCTCTTGGCATTGACGCGCCGCTCGCCGCGCGCGATCCACACCTCGCACGGAAAGCTGCCCGCCAGCTTGGTGAGCTTGGCGGAAGCGCGCGCATGAAGGCCCAGCTTATTGCTGATGGTCACGGATGTCTTGATCACTGTATTTACGTCTCACCTGATTGAGGGGGGCGGCCACGGCCACCTGCATGACGCCAGCCGTGCCGCCGGCGATGGCCCGTTGCACCTGAGCGTCGAGCGGCTCGTGGCGATAGGTCACGGCCCGCAGCAGCATGGGCAGGTTCACCCCCGCCACCAGCCGCGAGCGCACACCGTCCACCAGCTGCTGCGCCACGTTGCACGGCGTGGCACCGAACACGTCGGCCAGCACCAGCACATTCGAGCGCGAACCACCCCGGTGGAACTGCTGCTCCAGCAGGATGCGTGCCGCACCCAGCGACTCCTCGGGCGAGACATTGGGCTGGACGTCGAGCGCGGCCAGTGCGCCTTCGCAATCGGGAAAGACATGCAGGGCGCACTGGCGCAAGGCATGAGCCAGAGGCGCGTGGGCGACGATGAGGATGCTGTTCATGCAGACGGCAGGCGGCGAGGGCATCGATTATGGGCCGAGGGCCCGGTGCACTGGCATGGCGGTTGCACGGCGGCCCTGACATGGAAAGGACGGGGCGTCAGCGCAGGCGCAGGCCTTCCCAGAAGGTCTCCAGCGCCTGCGCGTCCGGAGGATGGCCGAGCACGGTGGCCTGATAGAGCGTGTAGCGGCCGGCGGCATCCACCTGGGCGAACCAGCGCATGCGGGCCTGCTGCGGGCCGGCAGCGCCGGTCTCCCCCTCGGCGACGAGGTCGATGGCCGGCGGGGTCTCGGCGGCGCGTGGCACACGGGTCGGCGACTCCTGCACCTGGCCGCGTGCGCGCCACGGCGCGCGGGCAGCCATGCGCCAGGCCTCCAGGCGGCGCCGGGCCTCGGCGGGCGAGTTGCCGCCTTCCATGCGCGCCACGGCGAAGGTGGCGTCGCCCGCGGTGCAACCGGCCATGTCCAGACTCGCCGCCTGGCCCGACAGGTCGACCTCGCGCTGGGCACGGTCGGGCTTGCAGGGCAGCAGCATCAGCAGGCCATCGCCCAGCGGCACGTCGCGCCAGTTGAACACCGGATTGCAGGCGGCCAGCAGTGCCAGCACAGCCATGTACACGGAACTAGAATTCCGACGCCTCATCGAAGGATGCCTCCATGAAAACCGCTCTCCCTGTCCATTCCCGCGCGCGGTCCGTGACCCGCTCCGGGGCCTTGTCGATGCCGGGAGCAGCCTGACCATGAAAAAAGCACTGTATGCGCTCGCGCTGGCGGCCGTGGCGGCGGTGGGCACCACGGTCTACCTCCAGGCCGGCACCAGCCCGGCGCCCAGCTCCAAGTTCGTGCTGCTGGACGGCTCCACCAAGTCGACGGCCGATTTCAAGGGCAAGGTGACGCTGGTCAACTTCTGGGCCACGAGCTGCACCACCTGCGTGGCCGAGATGCCGCGCGTGATCGCCACCTACGAGAAGTACAAGGGCCAGGGCTACGACACCGTCGCCGTCGCCATGGACTACGACCCGCCGAGCTACGTGGTGAACTTCGCGCAGACGCGCAACCTGCCCTTCAAGGTGGCCATCGACAACACCGGCGCCATCGCGCAGGCCTGGGGCGACGTCAAGCTCACGCCCACCACCTATCTGGTCAACAAGCGCGGCGAGATCGTGAAACGCTATGTGGGCGAGCCCGACTTCGCTGAATTGCACCAGCTGATCGAGAAGCTGCTGGCGCAGGCCTGAACCAGGGCCCGCGCTCAAAGACAAAGGCGTCCCGCGGGACGCCTTTTTGCTGCCTGCACGAAGTCGCCTCACACGACGACGGCAGACAACGGGGCGGGCCCAGGCCGGGCCGCCGCGCTCATCACTCGCGGAAGGAATCGTGGCAGGCCTTGCACGAGGCGCCTGCCGGGCCGATGGCGGCCTTGATCGCGTCCAGGTTGCCCGTCTTGGCGGCGGCGGCCAGTTTGGCCACTTCGCCTTCGGCCTTGCCGGCGGCGGCCTTGAACTTGTCCTGCTCCTTCCAGATGGCGGGGCTGGCCTTGCCGCCTTCGGTGCCGGGACCGAAGCCTGCCCAGGGCTGCTTGATCAGCTCGGCGGCGCGGGCCGCGCTGGACTCGGCCACCTTGGCATCGAAGTCGGCCCGGCCGCTGGCCATGTCGGCGACGCGTTTGAAGTTCTGCTGCATTTCCTTCAGCGTGGCCTGGCGGTACTTGATGGCGTCCTGCGGCGTCGCGAAGGTCGGCTGGGCCACGGCATTCGTGGCAAGGATCGCCACGGCGGCGGCAGAAACGAGGGAACGGAACATCGAGGGATTCCTTGTAGAAAGTGGACCCGCCACACCGACGGGGACGGCCGCGGGAGTTTAGGGCCGGCCTCCACATGCCGGTGCATGGTCGGGCGCGGCAGCGACTTATCGGGCATTCGTACTGCTTTTGTTAATCTGCGGGGCATTTTTTGGCTCGTGCGGCCCTTGCCGCCGCTTCCCTCGTCCCATGACATCCAACGCTGAATCCTCCGTCCCGACCGCGCGCGTGCGTGTCTGGGACCTGCCCACGCGACTGTTTCACTGGGCCCTGGCCGGCTGCGTGATCGGGCTGGTGGTCACGGCCAAGACCGGTGCGATGGAGTGGCACTTCCGGCTGGGCTACACCACGCTGGCGTTGCTGCTCTTCCGGCTCGTGTGGGGCTTCGCCGGTGGCTACTGGTCCCGCTTCGGCAGCTTCCTGCGGGGACCGGGCGCGGTGATGGCCTACCTGCGAGGCCGCGCAGACCCCCATTCGCAGCTGGGCCATAACCCGCTCGGTGCACTGTCTGTGCTGGGCATGCTGTCGGTGCTGCTTCTGCAGGTGTCCACCGGCCTCATGGCCGATGACGCCATCAGCTTCACCGGGCCGCTCGCGGCGTTCGTGCCTGGAGCCTGGTCCAGCTGGGCCACCGATTGGCACAAGGACGCCGGGCAGTGGCTGGTCATCGCCTTGGTCGTGCTGCATGTGCTGGCCGTGGCGTTCCATGCCGTCGTCAAGCGTGAACGCCTGGTGCCCGCGATGGTGACGGGCGATCGGACCGTGCAGGTCGCGACGGCCGTGCCGCAAAGCCGCGACGACCTGCCACGGCGCACCCTGGGACTGGTGTTGTTCTCCCTTTGCGCAGCGGTGGCCGCCTGGGTGTCCACGCTGCAGGGCTGATGCAGCATGGACGAAGCCGACATGCGCTCCATCCATCTGAGCGAGCCTCGCGACGACATGCAGCTTGCCGCGGCCAAGGCATTGCTTCGGGAATACGCCGCGTCGCTGACGATCGACCTGTGCTTCCAAGGGTTCGACGAGGAACTGGCCGCGCTGCCGGGCGACTATGCCGCGCCACGCGGCACGTTGCTGCTGGCCTGGGTCGGCGGGCCCCCTGAGGCCGCCGGCGAGGACGCCGAGTTGGCGGGATGCTGCGCCTTGCGTCCGCTGGACACGGCGGACTATCCCAACGCCGCGGAGATGAAGCGGCTGTACGTGCGCCCCACGTACCGCGGCCTGGGGTTGGGCCGGCAATTGGCGGAGGCCACGCTGGACGCGGCACGCCAGGCGGGCTATTCCTGCGTGCTGCTGGACACGCTGGACGACATGGAATCGGCGCGGGCGCTCTACATGGACCTCGGCTTCCAGGACATCCCGCCCTACTACCACAACCCCATCGCAGGGGCGCATTACCTCAAGGCCGATCTCTGAACCCAGGGCCGACGGCGCGGCACAGCGGCGCTCGCCTGTGCCCGCACCGTCCCCGGCTGGTTCAGACGCCTCCAGGCCGGGAGGCAGCGATGCCCGCTTTCCAAAAAAGAGGGCCGGACGAATCGTCCGGCCCGCTGATGGCGCGCGAGGCGGCGAGGCGATCAGCCCTTGGCCTGGGCCAGCAGTGTCCCCGCGTCGCTCACCTCGAACTTGCCGGGACCCTCGACGTTGAGCGCCGCCACCTTGCCGTCCTTGACCAGCATCGAATAGCGGTTGCTGCGAACGCCCATGCCGCGTGCGGTGAGGTCCAGCGTCAGGCCGGTGGCCTTGGCGAAGTCGGCACTGCCATCGGCCAGCATGCGCACCTTGCCGTTGGTCTTCTGGTCGCGCGCCCAGGCGCCCATCACGAAGGCATCGTTGACGCTCAGGCACCAGATCTCGTCCACACCCGCTTCCTTGAAGGCGGCTGCACCCTCGACATAGCCGGGCACGTGCTTGGCCGAGCAGGTGGGCGTGAAGGCGCCCGGCAATGCGAAGAGGGCAATGGTCTTACCCGCGCTGGCCTTGGCCACATCGACCGGGTTCGGGCCGATGCTGCAGCCTTCGCCCTCCACTTCCGAATATTCGTACAACGTGACCGCGGGAATCGTGTCGCCAACCTTGATCATGGAAGCTCCTCTGGGGTTTGATGGAAAACAAAAACGGCCCACATTGTGGGCCGTTTTGCTTGCACCGCGAGGGTGGTGGGGATCAGACCGCGGCGGCCTTCTCGACCAGACGCGTGGCGATCCAGTTCTTGGACTTGGAGATCGGACGCGACTCGGTGATCTCGATCACGTCGCCCAGGTGGAACTGGCCGTCTTCGTCGTGCGCGTGGTACTTGCTCGACTTGATCATGATCTTGTTGTAGATCGGGTGCTTGACGCGGCGCTCGACGAGCACCGTCACCGTCTTTTCGCGCTTGTCGCTGACGACCTTGCCGACCAGGGTGCGCTTGAGGGATTGCTTGGCTTCCGTCATGTTCACAGTCCTTACTTGGCGGAGTTGAGGCTGGAGGCAGCCTGCTTCTGCGCCAGGATGGTCTTGGCACGGGCGATGTCGCGGCGGGTCACGCGCAGGCTGGCCACGTTGGCGAGCTGTTGCGTGGCCTTCTGCATGCGCAGGCCGAAATGGGCCTTCTGCAGATCCTTGACTTCGGCCTGGAGGCCGGCGACGTCCTTCTCGCGCAGGGTTGCGGCCTTGGACACCTTGGCTGCATTCTTCTTGGTTGCCATGAGAGTTCTCCTATCAGGCGCCAAGCTGGCGAGCAACGAAGGTCGTGCGCAGCGGCAGCTTGGCTGCAGCCAGGCGGAACGCTTCACGAGCGAGTTCTTCGGGCACGCCGACGATCTCGTAGATGACCTTGCCCGGCTGGATCTCGGCCACGTAGTACTCGGGGTTGCCCTTGCCGTTACCCATCCGGACTTCGGCGGGCTTGGTCGAGATCGGCTTGTCGGGGAACACGCGGATCCAGATACGGCCACCGCGCTTCACATGGCGCGAGATGGCACGGCGAGCGGCTTCGATCTGGCGCGCCGTCAGGCGGCCGCGATCGACAGACTTCAGGCCGAAGTCACCGAAAGCCACCGAGTTGCCCCGGGTGGCGACGCCGGTGTTGCGGCCCTTTTGTTCCTTGCGGAACTTTCTGCGTGCAGGTTGCAGCATTAGATTTCTCCGTCTTTCTCAGGGCCGGGTTTATTCGGCCTTGGCGCCGTCCGCTGCTGCAGCGGGCGCGGCTTTGCGGACGCGCTTAACGGCGGGCTTGTTGGGGTCCACGGCTTCGGCGGGCTTGTCGCTGCCGTCGGCCGGGGCGGTGTTGCCACCGATCGGACCACGGGCACCGGCACGCGGGCCACCGCGGCGGTCGTTGCCGCCCGGACGGCCATCACGGCGCGGACCACGCGGACCGCGGCGCTCTTCGCCCTCGGGGCGCGGCGTGCTGTCCAGCGAAGGCGCGTCGTTGCGGCCCAGGGTATCGCCCTTGTAGACCCAGACCTTCACGCCGATCACACCGTAGGTGGTCTTGGCTTCGGAGGTGCCGTAGTCGATGTCGGCGCGCAGGGTGTGCAGCGGCACACGGCCTTCGCGGTACCACTCGGTACGAGCGATTTCGATGCCGTTCAGGCGACCGGCGGACATGATCTTGATGCCCTGGGCGCCCAGACGCATGGCGTTCTGCATCGCGCGCTTCATGGCGCGACGGAACATGATGCGCTTCTCGAGCTGCTGCGTGATGCTGTCGGCGATCAGCTGAGCATCGACTTCGGGCTTGCGCACTTCCTCGATGTTCACAGCCACCGGCACGCCCAGCTGCTTGCCCAGATCGCGCTTCAGGTTCTCGATGTCCTCGCCCTTCTTGCCGATCACCACGCCCGGACGTGCCGAGAAGATGGTGATGCGGGCGTTCTTGGCGGGGCGCTCGATCAGCACGCGCGAAACGGACGCGTTCTTGAGCTTCTTCTTCAGGTACTCGCGAACCTTGATGTCCTCGGCCAGCATGCCCGCGAAGTCGCGGTTGTTGGCGTACCAGCGGCTGGCCCAGTTGCGGCTGACCGCAAGGCGGAAGCCGGTCGGGTGGATTTTCTGTCCCATGTTTCTTCCAGACCTTAGTTGCCGACGGTCACGTACACATGGCACGTGGGCTTGCTGATGCGGTTGCCGCGGCCCTTGGCGCGCGCGGTGAAGCGCTTGAGCGTGGCGCCCTGCTCGACGTAGATCGTCTTGACGCGGAGCTCGTCGATGTCGGCTCCGTCGTTGTGCTCGGCGTTGGCGATGGCCGACTCGAGCACCTTCTTGACGATCACGGCGGCCTTCTTCTGGGTGAATTCCAGAATGTTCAGCGCTTGATCGACCTTCTTGCCGCGGATCAGGTCGGCGACGAGGCGGCCCTTGTCCACAGACAGGCGCACGCCGCGGAGAACTGCACGTGTTTCAGACATGTTCTCTGCTCCTTACTTCTTGGCTTTCTTGTCCGCCGGGTGACCCTTGAACGTACGGGTCAGTGCGAACTCGCCCAGCTTGTGGCCGACCATCTGGTCGGTCACGTAGACAGGCACATGCTGCTTGCCGTTGTGCACGGCAATGGTCAGACCGATGAACTCGGGCAGCACCATCGAGCGGCGCGACCAGGTCTTGATCGGCTTCTTGTCCTTGGTCGCGATGGCCTTCTCGACCTTGGCGATCAGGTGGTGGTCGACGAAGGGACCTTTTTTGAGAGAGCGAGTCATGGCTGCCCCTTACTTCTTGCGACGCGACACGATGAAGACCTGCGTGCGCTTGTTGTTGCGGGTACGGTAACCCTTGGTGAGGTTGCCCCACGGGTCGACCGGATGGCGGCCTTCGCCGGTCTTGCCTTCACCACCACCATGCGGGTGGTCGACCGGGTTCATCACCACACCGCGGACGGTCGGGCGAATACCACGATGGCGGGTCGCACCAGCCTTGCCGTACTGGCGCAGGCTGTGTTCTTCGTTGGCCACTTCACCGATGGTGGCGCGGCACTCGATGTGGATCCGGCGCACTTCGCCCGAACGCATACGCACCTGGGCGTAGATGCCTTCGCGGGCCAGCAGCGTGGCCGAAGCACCGGCGGAGCGCGCGATCTGCGCACCCTTGCCCGGCTGCAGCTCGATGCAGTGGATCGTCGAACCGACGGGGATGTTGCGGATCGGCAGGGTGTTGCCGGCGCGGATCGGGGCTTCCGAGCCGCTCACCAGGGTTGCACCGGCTTCCACACCGCGCGGGGCGATGATGTAGCGGCGCTCGCCATCGGCGTAGCACACCAGCGCGATGTGGGCGGAACGGTTCGGGTCGTACTCGATGCGTTCGACCTTGGCCGGGATGCCGTCCTTGTTGCGCTTGAAGTCGACCACACGGTAGTGGTGACGATGGCCACCGCCCTTGTGACGGGTGGTGATGTGGCCGTTGTTGTTGCGGCCGGCCTTCTGGAACTGGGGCTCCAGCAGGGGCGCGTAGCCTTCACCCTTGTGCAGGTGGTCGCGCGAGATCTTGACCGCGCCGCGTTGGCCCGGGGAAGTCGGCTTGAGCTTGATGACGGCCATGATTACGCAGCCTCCGAAACCAGGTTGAGCTCCTGACCGGGCTTGAGCGTCACGTAGGCCTTGCGAACGTTGTCGCGGCGGCCCACCGAGCGGCCGAAGCGCTTGGTCTTGCCCTTGATGTTGGCGACAGACACGCCCTTGACCTCGACCTTGAACATCAGCTCGACAGCGGCCTTGATCTCGGGCTTGGTGGCGTCCTGGAGAACCTTGAAGGTGATGGCATTCGACTTCTCGCCGACCATCGTGGCCTTCTCGGAGACGATCGGTGCGACCAGCACGGCCATCAGGCGGCCTTCGTCGAACTCGCGCTCCGCGGGGGTGGGATTCATGCGGCTCATGCGAACATCTCCTTGAGCTTGTCGACGGCCGCCTTGGTCACCAGCACCTTCTTGTAGTGCACGAGCGACACGGGATCGGCGTAGCGCGGCTCGACCACCAGCACGTTGGCCAGGTTGCGCGAGGCGAGGTACAGGTTCTCATCGACTTCTTCGGCGATCACGAGCACGGACTCGAGGTTCATCGCCTTGAACTTGGCAGCCAGCTGCTTGGTCTTGGGCGAGTCGACCTTGAGCGACTCGACCACGGCCAGGCGGCCTTCGCGGGCCAGCTGCGAGAAGATGGACGCCATGCCGGCGCGGTACATCTTCTTGTTGATCTTCTGCGAGAAGTTTTCGTCAGGCAGGTTCGGGAAGATCCGGCCGCCTCCACGCCACAGCGGCGAAGAGGTCATACCGGCGCGGGCGCGGCCCGTGCCCTTTTGCTTGAACGGCTTCTTGGTGGAGTGCTTGACCTGCTCGCGGTCCTTCTGGGCACGGGTGCCCTGACGCGCGTTGGCCTGGTAGGCGACGACGATCTGATGGATCAGGTCTTCGTTGTAGGCACGGCCGAACACGGTCTCGGGCGCGTCGTACTTCGACGCGGCCTGGCCCTGCTCATTCAGGAGTTCGAGTTCCATTACTTCGCTCCTTCTGCCTGGGGCTTGGCCTTGACGGCGGGACGCACGGTCACGAAGCCGCCCTTGGCACCGGGGATGGCACCCTTGATCAGCAGCAGCTGCCGGGCTTCGTCGATGCGCACGATGTCCAGGTTCTGGGTGGTGACGGTCTCGTCGCCCATGTGGCCGGTCATCTTCTTGCCCGGGAACACGCGACCCGGATCCTGGGCCATCGAGATGGAGCCCGGGACGTTGTGGGAACGGCTGTTACCGTGCGACGCACGCTGCGACGCGAAGTTGTGGCGCTTGATGGTGCCGGCGAAGCCCTTGCCGATCGAGGTGCCCTGCACATCGACCTTCTGGCCTGCGGCGAACACGGCGTTGGCGGCGATCACGCCACCGGCCTGGTGCTGCGCAGCAGCTTCGGCGGTCACGCGGAATTCGCGGATGATTTCGCCGGCTTCGACGCCAGCCTTGGCCAGATGGCCAGCCTGGGGCTTCGTCACGCGCGAGGCACGACGGGCACCGAACGTCACCTGCAGAGCGACGTAGCCGTCGTTCTCTTGGGTCTTGACCTGGGTCACGCGGTTGTTGGACACGTCCACCACGGTGACGGGCACTGCATCGCCGTCGTCCGTGAAGAGGCGCATCATGCCCACCTTGCGGCCCAGCAACCCGAGGGAGTTGCTTTGACTCATGGTTTTTCTCCAAAACTCCCGCCGCTGCCACTGCAATTGGCGACAACGTTGAACGCCCGCGGAATGCAGGCGGATACGAGAGAAGGGTTGATGAATTTTCGTGCCGTTCGGCGCCTGAGGAACCGGAACGGAGCGAACTGCGCACTGTAGCACGAAGCAGGAGGTCGCGCAATACGGCCCATCCACCGACGGCAGGACGCTACTTCACCGGCATCAAGATCATCTTCTCGCCGCCCGGGGTTTCCTTGAGCCGACCCGACGGCGGCAGACTCTTCGACGGGGCACCAACCTGGATGGGAATCGAGGCCGCCGTGGTGGCGCCACCCTGGGTGATGAATACGTTGAGATAGGCCGTCCCAGTCGCCTGAGGCGTCACGTGAACGGTCCACGAAGAACGCCCGGCGGGCAGCGACCACTCGGGAGACGGCGAATCCACCGTCACCCCGGCCTCGGGCTGCAGTTTCACGATCGCCCCCTGGCTGCCGACGCCGGAAAACACGAGGAGAAGCGACACCGTCTCGCCGGCTCGAGACGCCGCAGCCACGCTGTGCTGCAGGATCACGCCAGAGCCGTTCATCTTGACAGGGGCCGTGACCAATCGAGGGCCAAGCGCCGTGGGCGCGGAGGTCCCGCCAGCTTGGACACCCCACGCAAGAGCGAAAAGCGTGGCCGCACAGCAGCAGGCCTTGAATGTGTTGCGCATGCTCTTCCCTTTCAGTTGATCGTCACCGTGAAACAGGTGTTTGAGGAGGCGTTGTTGTAATCATTGATGGCCAGCACAGCCTGCCCGGCGGCCAGACCGACCGCCCCCGACTCCGTACCGGAATTCGCGTTGACGGCCTCTCCCACTTTTCCGCGCTGGTAGACGACGAAGTCGGGGTCCGAAGCCGCCGGCCCCTGGATGCTGATCGTGTAACTGCGCGCCTGCGCCACCGGAAGAACCAGGAAGGCATAGCTTCCGAGTTTGTTGCCATCCGCCCCGGGGTCGGCCCGGTTGGTGACGCATGCCTGCTGAGGCGTTGCCAAACTGACGGCGGTGTACAGGGGCAAAGCAAAGGCACCCAACCCACCATCATTGGTTTCGTTGGGACCAAAGGCATCCATGGGCGGGACCACACCCTGCGCAGCAAGCAGGCCGTTCAGCGACGCGGTCTGACCGGGCGTAGCCACCGCATAGAACGCGGTCGCGAACGCATGGACCGACGTCACCGCCGCCGTGCTTTTCAATCCCTGCGTCATGGCCTGGTGAATCGGCGCCAGACCGACCGCGGCATTCAACTTCCACAGAATGGACTGCACGGACATTTCATTGAACCAGCCGGGCGAGCTGGCCGCCCCGGCATCCAGTGCAAAGGCAAAACCCTGCGCTTGCCGCTGCCCCGCCGAATCGGAATAGGTGCTCCGGTCCAGCGCGATGCCAGACCAGGCATTGCCCCACCCCTCTGAAAAGGCGAGCCGCCGATCAAGCAGGTCACCGAAGCTGTGCGTACCGCCAGGAGAGTCGTCCCTGGAGAAGGCCGATTGGTAGTAATGCCCCCACTCATGGACGACCACAGCACTGTCGTACTCGTCCGTGTCCACGTTCTCGCTGCCCAGGACGAAGATGGCGCGCGTCCCGCCACTGGCGGTGTAGTCGCTGAAATGCGAGGTGCCGATCTGCCCGAGGGTCACGGAGCCCGATGCAGGCCTGTTGCTGGGGCTCCAATAGACATTCAAGATAGGAAACGATGCACCCGGCGCAACGCCGAGGATCTTGGCTTGCGCCGTGTAGATTGCATCGAGCAGCGCGAAGGGCGCCGCCACCCGCTCGCTCCCATACGACGAGCCGGACCAACCCGAGGGGGCGTGAAGGTCTTTTGCCTGGTTGCTACCGGTGGCGGCGAAGTATCCACTTTGCATGCCATAAAGGCCGCCAGATTGGGTGTTATCCCGAACCGCGACATCCCAACCGCCATCGGCCCCACTGTGCTGCAGCCGGGCCATGACACGCACCGCGAGCGACGTCGCGGCCGGAATCACGACCGAGTAGCGCCCGTCGGCATCGGTCACGGTCGACGCCTTGACAGTGCCTGTGGCATCCACGACGTCGAGTGGCGCACCCCGAACAGGCTTGGCCACGGTGGCTGCATAGTTCAACGCGCCATTGAGACTGGGCACCGAGTCAAAGGTAATGCGCCCGGAAAGGGTTGCCGTCGCCGGGGCCGCGGTGCCTGACGACCCTTCGCCTCCACTCGTGACGGGCAGCACAGCGCCCCCCCCTCCGCCGCCGCTTCCACCTCCGCACGAGGCCAGCAATACCGCACAGGCCAGCAACGCTGGGCCCGACCACCATCGACGAGTCATTTGACTTCTCTCCCTGACAGCAAAGGGCGAGAAGCTTAGAGGCCGAGGGCGTCAAGCCAAAGAACACAAAAGCCCGCGGCCTGAAGGCACGCGGGCTCTTTTCACGAAGCTGCCGAAAAACTTACTGCAGCTTGATCTCGACGTCCACGCCGGCCGGCAGGTCGAGCTTCATCAGCGCGTCCACCGTCTTGTCCGTGGGATCGACGATGTCCATCAGGCGCTGGTGCGTGCGGATCTCGAACTGGTCACGGCTCGACTTGTTGACGTGCGGCGAACGCAGGATGTCGAAGCGCTTGAACCGGGTCGGCAGGGGCACCGGGCCCTTGACGATGGCGCCGGTGCGCTTGGCGGTATCGACGATCTCGGCAGCCGACTGGTCGATCAGCTTGTAGTCGAAGGCCTTGAGGCGGATGCGGATCTTCTGCTTGTTGGTAGCCATGATGGGTCCAATCCTTACTCGATGATCTTGGCCACGACGCCGGCGCCGACGGTACGGCCGCCTTCGCGGATGGCGAAGCGCAGACCTTCTT
>NZ_JBQUYR010000016.1:0-175065 GCF_056314265.1 Pseudacidovorax sp. DMC4
GTCTCCCAGCCGTGGGAGCGCAGATGCGCCAGCAGCATCGGCACCATCTGCCGCAGCTTCGCCGCCACCGCACTGCCGACCTGCGCCCTTGGCGGCGGCCTCGACTCAGCTGTTGCTGGTCGCCCTGACTTCCTCGATGGTCGTTTGTCCCGAAAGCACTTTCTCGATGCCGTCCTGGCGAAGTGTGCGCATGTCCTGTCGCACGGCCGTGGCAAGCAGCGCCTCCACGCGAGCACCGCCCTGGATCAGCTCCCGCAGTTCGCGAGAGATCACCATCAATTCATGCAGCCCCACGCGGCCCTTGAAGCCGGTCTTTTCGCAGACCGGACAGCCGGGACTGTGGTGGAACTGGAGTTGGCCCTCGATGCCGTAGCGAGTGCGCCAGCGGGCAAGCAAGGCCTCGCGATCCTCCACGTCTTGCGCAGCGCCATAGGCGTGGAGGTAATCGTGAACCAGTTCGTCGATTTCCGCGGGGGAAGCAGGCCTGCTGGTTCGACAGGATGGGCAGAGGCGCCGGACCAGACGCTGCGCCAGCACGGCCAACAGCGAATCGGCAAAGTTGAAGGGGTCCATGCCCATGTCGAGCAGACGCGTCACCGTCTCCGGGGCGCTGTTGGTGTGCAGGGTGGACAGCACCAAGTGCCCCGTGAGCGAAGCCTCGATCGATACCCGGGCCGTTTCTTCGTCGCGGATTTCCCCGACCATGATCACGTCGGGATCTGCTCGAAGAAAGGCGCGCAGCGCCCGTGCAAAAGTCCAATCGATGCGTGCGTTCACCTGCACTTGGCGAAGACCCGTCTGGGTGATTTCGATCGGGTCCTCGGCCGTCCAGATCTTGCGCTCGGGCGTGTTGATGTGGCTGAGCGCCGAGTGCAGCGTCGTGGTCTTGCCCGAGCCTGTCGGACCCACGCACAGCACCATGCCGTAAGGACGTTCGATGGCCGCGCGCAGACGCTGGTAGTTGCCGTCGGTCAGCCCCAGCTTGTCGAGCGGCAGTGGCTTGGCCGAAGCCAGGATCCGCATCACCACGTCTTCGAGGCCATTGTTGGTCGGGATCGTCGCGACACGCAGTTCGAGCCGGTGCTTGGGCGAAAAGCGCGCGAAGTTGATCTTGCCGTCCTGCGGCTTGCGTCGCTCGCTGATGTCCAGGTCGGCCATGATCTTGATGCGGGCGATCACGGCATTGCGGTAGTTGTGCGGCAACTCCAGGTAGGTCCGCAGAAGACCGTCCTTGCGGAAGCGGATGCGGATCTTCTCCTTGCCGGGATAGCTCTCGACGTGGATGTCGGACACCCCGCCGGTGAAGGCCTCCAGGATCATGCGGTTGATCATCCGCACGAGCGAGTTGTCGGACTGCTCGATCGGCCGGTCATCGTCCGATTCGAGGCCCGTCTGGTTCTCCTTTTCCAGCGATTCCAGCAGGCTGCTGGTGTCGGTGGTCTCGAACTCCATCGCCTGTGCCTGGGAGGGCGTCGGCTTCGCCTCCGAGGCCGCGCCGATCTTGTCGTAGGCGGCGAACACGCAGGCCTCGAAGTCCTCGCATTGGCCGAGCACCGGCGCGATCTTCATCTGGGCGATGAACTCCGCCTCGTCCAAGGCGCCGTGGCGGTTGGCGGGGTCGTCCATCGCCACGACCAGACGGCCATCCGCGACGATCAGTGGGAGCAGTTGCAGGCGCCGCGCCACGGCGTGGCTCAGGCGGGTCAGCGCATCGGGCTCGGACTCGAAAGCCTGAAGATCCACAACCGGATACCCCATCTTGCGGGTGAGCGCGACCTTGAGGTCGGCGGCCGACACGGCTCCCATCCGCACCAGGAGTTCGCCCAGCGGCAGGCCGTTGTCCATCTGCCGCTGCGCCGCGAGGGCTTCGTTGAGCTGCTCCTCGTTGATCATGCCCAGCGATATGAGCGCTTCCCCGATACGCACGATCGGGGCGCTGGCCTGGCGCTGCAGCGCCTGAAGCAGTTCACTGCGCCGGGTGGCCACCTGGGACAGCGTGCCGCCCGCAGCGGCGGCGTCCGTCTCGATGCGCTCATAGGCGGCATGGGGCACGAAGAGCCGCCGGACGCGGCCTTCCTCGTCGCCCGGGAAAAGGAACACACCGAATGGCGTCTGCACATGGCCGGCGCTGCGACCGCCCAGTTCGCCGCCATCGCCTTTCCACACGATGCGGTAATCGGCCCACTCGACCGGGGTGTCGTCCAGAGGACGCAGCGGATCCAGCAGCAGCAGTGACCGGAACTGGTCGAAGCGCAGTGGCACAGGCGCACGTGTGCGCAGCAGATGGATGTGGACCAGCTGCGCGGAGGGCGAGAACAGGTTCATCACCCCTTCGCCGTGGCGGCCTGCCAGATTGCTGATCTCGCAGCGGACGGTGCTGGTGTTGGGAACGCGGAAATGGCCTTGGGGCGGCAGAGGCCACGCGAAGGTGTCGGGCGCGACGGCGTCGGCAGTAGGGGAGACGGGGAGAGCGGGATTCGACATGACCGAGTCACTGGACCTTCAAGCCGGCATAGGCCGGGTTGGCAGGCGCAAGGCTGATTTTCATGTCCCGCAGCACCTTGATGAGCAGCCGGGCAATCATCAGATTGCGATGGTTCTTGTGGTTGGCGGGCACGATGTACCAGGGGGCGTGCGCGGTGGAGGTGGCGGCGATCGCGTGTTCGTAGGCCTGCTGGTAGGCGTCCCACTTCTGGCGTGCGGCCAGGTCGCCCATGCTGAATTTCCAGTGCTTGCTCGGATCGTCCAGTCGGGCCTGGAGGCGTTTGCGCTGCTCCTCCTTGTCGATGTGCAGCATGCACTTGACCAGGACGGTGCCGGTCTCGGCCAGCAGTCGCTCGAAGTCATTGATCTGGGCATAGCGCCGGCGCAATTCGGCCTTGCCGATCCAGCCCTCGACCCAGGGGACGAGCACGTCTTCGTAGTGGCTGCGGTTCCACACGGCGATTTCGCCGGCCCGTGGCACGACCGCATGGCAGCGCCACAGGAAGTCGCGCGCGCGTTCCTCATCCGTGGGTGCCTTGAAGGCGGCGACGCGAACGCCCAGTGGAGAGGTGCGCGAGAACACCCAGCGGATGGTGCCGTCCTTTCCGCTCGTGTCCGTGCCCTGCAGCACCAGCAGCAGCTTGCGCCGCCCTTCCGCATGAAGCAGGTTCTGCCAGTGGTCGAGTTCGTCGGCGAGCAGCTCCAGCGACTCGCGCTGGTGATGTTCCTCGGCTGGCAGGAAGGGCGTTTCTCCAGGATCGATGTCGGCCAGACGGAAGGGGGCGTCGGGCTTGACGCGATAGTGCTTGAGCCGGGTCATCCGCCGAGCCTAACGCATGACCTGTCAGCGCCCCGCGCCGTCGTCGTCGACCGAGGCGCTCCAGCGATCCCCCCAGCCCACCTCGCGGGCGGTGTCGAGGTGGCGCCGGTCCCGTTTGGTGGGGCGGCCCTGCACGATCGCATGGGCGGGCTCGCGGGCCAGGCGTCGCTCTTCCCGTGCGGCCGACAGAGCGGCGATGCTTTCTGCTGTTTCTTCGTAGAGCAACTGCGCCACCGGCGCCGGCCCGCGTTGCATCGACAGTCCCCGCACCCGCACCGTGCGCGTGTCCGGCCCCTGGCGCAGCTGCACGAGGTCGCCCGCCCGAACTTCGCGCGCCGGCTTGACCACATCGCCGTTGACCTGCACGCGGTGGCGGTCGACCTCTTCTGCGGCGAGCGAACGGGTCTTGTAGAAGCGAGCGGCCCACAGCCACTTGTCAATGCGCATGCGCTCCATGAATGTCGGAAGAATGAGAGGAGTTTCAAGCAAACAGCGCCTGGCTGGTGCTGTCAATCGGACGTGGCCGGATTCGCGGTGGGCAGCCGCACCCGCGCATCCAGCCCGACGACGCGGCCGTCCGCATCCAGGCGATTGTCCAGGTGGATGCTCCCGCCCAGAGTGAGCACGATCTCGCGGCAGATGGCCAGGCCGAGCCCCGAGCCGCGTGCCGTGTCGCCGGCCGCGAAGGGGGCGAAGAGCCGCTGCCGGAGTTCGGGCGCAATGCCGGGCCCCGCATCGCGCACGCACAGGTTGACAGCGCCCATGCCATCTGGAGAGACCTGCACGGTGAGCATGCCGCCGAGAGGGCTGTGGCGGATCGCGTTGTGGAGCAAGTTGCGGCTGAGTTCGAGCAGCATCCAGGCATGGGCGTCAACCTTGGCCGGGACCACGTCCAGCTCGAAGTCCAGGGCCTTGTCCGCGATCAGCGGCGAGACGTCCAGCGCCACCTGCCGCACCATCTCGGCCAGGTTCAGTTGCTGCAGTTCCGGCCGTTGGCGCAACTGCTCGATCTTGGCCAGGGCGAGCATCTGGTTGGCCAGCTGGGTGGCACGGTCGACGGTGGCATCGATTTCGCGCAGCGCCTGCGCCGCGGGCACGTCGCCCCGGCGCGCGGATTGCACCTGGGCCTTGAGCACGGCCAGCGGCGTGCGCAGCTGGTGGGCGGCATCGCGCACGAAGCGCTTCTGGTGATCGAGCAGGCCGCGCAGACGCGCCATCACCGCCGTGGTGGCATCCACCAGCGGACGCAGCTCGCGGGGCGCATCGGGTGCGTCGATGGGCGAGAGGTCGTCGGGCGCCCGCTCGGCGATGGCCTCGCCCAACCGCCGCACGGGGCGCGTGGCCTGCTGGACGACAAAGACGGTCACGCTGGCCACCACCGCAACCAGCAGCAGCTGCCGCCACAGCATGTCCACGAGCAGGCGGCGCGCCAGCGCCTCGCGCAGCTCCAGCGTCTCTGCCACCTGGACGACGGCCATGCCCAGGCCGCGTGCACTGGCCACCGGCTGCAGCAGCACGGCCATGCGCACCGGCTGGCCGCGGAATTCCGAGTCGTAGAAGTCCACGAGGGCGGCATAGGGCGGCTTGGCCGGGAGCGTGCCGCGCCAGAGAGGCAGCTCGGCGAAGCCCGAGATCATCTCGCCGTGGGTCGTGGAGACGCGGTAGTACATGCGGCTCTGCGCATCGGCCTCGAAGGCCTCGAGTGCCGAGTAGGGCACGGTGGAGCGCAACGAGGCCAGTTCGTCGTAGCCCTCGACGTCGAGCTGTTCGCCGATGGTCTTGGCCGAGGCGAGCAGCGTGCGGTCGTAGGCCGTGGTTGCCGCCGCCAGCGCCTGCCGGTAGACGCTCACGCTGTTGATGAGGATGAACAGCACGACCGGCGCCAGCAGGCCCAGCAGCAGCCGGAAACGCAACGAGCGCGACCTCATGCGGGTGGCGCAGGGCGGTCAAGCACCATCAGCGGGTCTGCTCTTCGCGCAGCAGGTAGCCCAGCCCGCGCAGGGTCATGAGCGTGCAGCCCGTGCCCGCGAGCTTCTTGCGCAGCCGGTACGCCACCACTTCGATGGCCTCGTACTGCACCTGGGTCTCGCCGGGAAAGACCAGTTCGAACAGCCGCTCCTTGGTCACCGCATTGCCCGGGCGGGCGGCCAGTGCGCGCAGCAAGGCGGCTTCGCGGGGGGTGAGTTCCAGGGCCTCGCCACGCAGGTAGAAGGCGCCGCTGGCCGGCTCCAGGCGCAGTGCGCCGATCTCCACCGGCGCGGCGGCGACGGCCGGATCGGCGGGCGAGCGCCGCCGCAAGGCGCGCAGGCGCGCTTCCAGCTCATCGAGGTCGAAAGGCTTGGGCAGGTAATCGTCGGCGCCGGCGTTCAGGCCCAGGATGCGGTCACCCACGGTGCCGCGGGCGGTGAGCATTAGCACGGGGGTGCGCAGGCCGCTGGCCCGTGCACGGGTGAGCACTTCCAGGCCATCCATGCCGGGCAGGCTGAGGTCCAGCGCCACCACGTCGGGCTCGATCGCCTGCCATTGGGCGAGCGCCTCGGCACCATCGTCGCAGACGCGGACATCGATCTGCCGGCGCCCCAGCGTGCGTTGCAGGGTGGACTGCATGGAGGGATCGTCTTCGACCAGCAGCAGCTTCATGAGGCTCCGGAGGCTCGGTGTTTACCCCGAGTGGCGCGACAGCCAACTGACAGCGGGGCCGCGCATCATAAGCCGCACCAAAACATCCATCGGAAGCAAGAAGGAGACCCCCATGCGCAGAGACGAGTTCCTCAAATCCCTGGCGGCACTGGCCGCCGTGGGCGCCTTGCCGCTGTCCGCCCAGGCGGCCACCAACATCAAGATGATGATCCCCGCCAATCCGGGCGGCGGCTGGGACACCACAGGCCGCGCTTTGGGCAAGGCCATGATCGACGCCAAGGCGGCCGACACGGTAAGCTACGACAACAAGGGCGGCGCCGCCGGCGCGCTGGGCCTGGCCCAGTTCGTCAACGGCTCCAAGGGCGATGGCAACGCGCTCATGGTGATGGGCGCCGTGATGCTGGGCGGCATCATCACCGGCAAGCCGCCGGTCAACCTGTCGCAGGCCACGCCCATCGCCCGCATCACCAGCGAATACAACGTGTTCGTGCTGCCGGCCAACTCGCCCTTCAAGACCATGGCCGACGTCGTCGCCCAGCTCAAGAAGGACCCGGGCAGCGTCAAGTGGGGCGGCGGCTCGCGCGGCTCCACCGAGCACATCGCCGCGGCCATGATCGCGCAGAAGGTGGGTGTCGATCCGTCCAAGATCAACTACGTCGCCTTCCGTGGGGGCGGTGAGGCCACGGCGGCCATCCTCGGCGGCAACGTGACCATCGGCGGCAGTGGCTACAGCGAGTTCGCGCCCTACATCGCCGACGGCAAGATGAAGCCGATCGCCGTCACCTCGGCGCAGCGGCTGCAGAGCGTCAACGTGCCCACGCTCAAGGAGTTGGGCATCGACGTCGAGATCGGCAACTGGCGCGGCGTGTACGGCGCGCCCGGCATCTCCGAAGAGCAGCGCAAGGCGCTGACCGAGCGCGTGCTGACGGCCGTCAAGAGCGCCTCGTGGGCCGAAGCCCTCAAGAAGAACGACTGGACGCCTGCCGTGCTCACCGGCCCGGCCTTCGACAAGTTCGTGGACGACGAATTCGCCAGCCTGCGCGCCATCATGACGCGCTCCGGCATGGTCTGAACGCACTTCCTCAGCGCCCCGCGCCGCCGCACTGCTCTCGGTGCCGCGGCGCGGCCGCATGGAGACCCGCATGACTGCTTCTTCCCCTTCCTCGCCGGGCGCGCCAGTGCGCGCCAACATGATGCAGACCCTGGTGGGCCTGGGCGTCGTGTTCGTCGGCCTGGCCATGGCCTTCGGCGCCATCGGCATTTCTTCCGAAGCCGGCTACGGCGGCGTCGGTCCCAACTTCCTGCCCTGGCTGGTCTCCGTCGGCCTGACCATCTGCGGCGCCTGGATCACCTGGGAAGCGCGCACCGGCGGCTTCCGGGCGATGGACGAGGCCGACGGTCCGGCCGAGCCGGCCAACTGGCCCGGCTTTGTCTGGCTGTCGGCCGGTCTTCTGCTCAACGCCGCGCTGATCGAGCACCTGGGCTTCATCCTCAGCTGCGGCCTGTGCTACCTGCTCGCGGTGCAGGGCCTGCGCCGCGCCAGCGGCCAGCCGGCGGCTGGCAAGCCGCGCACCTGGGCCATCGATCTGGTCACCGGGCTCGTCATCGCGGCACCCGTGTACTGGATGTTCACGCAATTCCTGGCGATCAACCTGCCGGGCCTCACCACCACGGGCTGGATCTGACCATGGACATCTTTGGCGCCCTGCTGCAGGGCTTCGCGCAGGCCATCACGGTCAGCAATCTGTTGTGGTGCCTGGTGGGCTGCGCCCTGGGCACGGCCGTGGGCGTTCTGCCCGGTATCGGCCCTGCCGTGGCGGTGGCCATGCTGCTGCCCATCACCGGCAAAGTCGACGTGACGGCCTCGATGATCTTCTTCGCCGGCATCTACTACGGCGCGATGTACGGCGGCTCGACCACGTCGATCCTGCTGAACACGCCGGGCGAGACGGCCAGCATGGTCACCGCCATGGAGGGCAACAAGATGGCCAAGAGCGGCCGTGCCGGCGCGGCACTGGCCACCTCCGCCATCGGCTCTTTCGTCGCCGGCACCATCGCCACCATCGTGGTCACGCTGTTCGCGCCCTATGTGGCCGAGTTCGCCGTCAAGCTCGGTCCCCCCGAGTACTTCATGCTGATGCTGCTGGCCTTCACCACGGTGAGCGCTGTGCTGGGCAAGAGCACGCTTCGGGGCATGACGGCGTTGCTGATCGGCCTGGCGGTCGGCTGCATCGGGCTGGATCAGATCTCGGGCCAGGGCCGCTACACCGGCGGCATCCCCGAGCTGCTGGATGGCATCGAGATCGTGCTGGTGGCCGTGGGCCTGTTCGCGGTGGCCGAGGTCATCTACGCCGTGCTGTACGAAGGCCGGGTGGTCGAGACGCAGAACACCATGAGCCGGGTGCACATGAGCGCGCGCGACTGGAAGCGCTCGATCCCCGCCTGGCTGCGCGGCACCGCCATCGGCGCGCCCTTCGGCTGCATCCCGGCCGGCGGCACCGAGATCCCGACCTTCCTGAGCTATGCCGCCGAGAAGAAGCTGACCAAGAATCCCGAGGACAAGGCCGAGTTCGGCACCACCGGCGCCATCGAAGGCGTGGCCGGCCCGGAGGCCGCCAACAACGCCACGGTGACGGCGGCACTGATCCCGCTGCTCACGCTGGGCATCCCCACGTCGAACACCACGGCCATCCTGCTGGGCGCCTTCCAGAACTACGGCATCCAGCCCGGGCCCCAGCTGTTCTCGACCTCGGCCGCCCTGGTGTGGGCGCTGATCGCCTCGCTCTACATTGGCAACATCATGCTGCTGGTGCTGAACCTGCCGATGGTGGGCCTGTGGGTGAAGCTGCTGAAGATCCCGAAGCCGCAGCTCTATGCCGGCATCCTGATCTTCGCGACCGTGGGTGCCTACGGCATGCGTCAGAGTTCCTTCGACCTGGTTCTGCTCTATGCCATCGGCGTGATCGGCGTGCTGATGCGCCGTTTCGACTTCCCGACGGCCCCGGTGGTGGTCGGCATGATCCTGGGCCCGCTGGCCGAGGCCCAACTGCGCAACGCCATGTCGATCGGCGAGGGCAGTGCGGTGATCTTCCTGCAACGGCCCATGTCGGTGGCGCTGATCATGGTCGTGCTGGCCGTGCTGGTGCTGCCGCGCCTGGCCAAGCGGCTGTCGGCCCGCAAGCTGCGGATGCAGACGGCCTGACACGCCGGCCCCGGCATCCTGGGCCCGCCACCGGGATCGGTGGCGGGCTTTTTTGTGGGCGCCCGCTCAAGGGCGGTCACGACAGCGGATCCACCTCCACCCACCCCTCGATGCCTTCCAGCGTGCACACCTTCTGCGTGTCCAGGCGCACCCCTTCGTAGCGGTGCCAGAACACCGGACGGCCGTGGAGGGTGTGCGTGACGAGCAAGGCGCCATCCGGTGAGTTCTCGATGCGAAAGCCGTCGAAAGGCAGGCGCTGGTCGGTCACCAGAGCGTCGGCCCAGGGAAGGATGGCGTGTGAGGTCATGGCGGGCTCCAGTGGCGCGTGTCGAGGCTTTGGCGGTGGCTTGCGTCATTCCGGTTCGGCGCCTCCGTTGGTTGGGGCGCCGGCCCATTGTTGGGCGGCACGTGGTGGTCTGCCCGGGCCGCGCCGGGAAGCCGGGAGGCGCGCCCCGGCATCACGTTTTCTCCCGGATCGCCTGCTTGGCGGTCCGCAAGCAGGGCGCGGCGGCACCTTTTTTGCGAGCAGGCCCCCTGCGGCGCGCTTGAATTCCGCCCCCACGCCACGAGTTTCAGTGCTCTATAGAATGAATTTCATGGCCACGAAAAATCCCTCGGCACCCCCTCCGGCGCCGGTTCGCCCCCAGAGGGACGACGGTGGCTCCGTGGTGGCAGAGCGGCGTCCGCAGCGGACGGCGCCCCCCCGGATGTACCAGGTCGTCATGCTCAACGACGACTACACCCCGATGGAATTCGTGGTGGTCGTCCTGCAGGAGTTCTTCAACAAGGACCGCGAGACGGCCACCCAGATCATGCTGAAGATTCATCTCGACGGCCGGGGCGTGTGCGGGGTCTACCCGCGCGATGTCGCGGCCACCAAGGTCAATCAAGTGATGGAAGCCGCCGTCCAGGCGGGCCACCCGCTCCAGTGCGTCAGTGAACCGGTTGAATAAACCGCGATCCGACCCATCTGAAGTCTTCAGAAGTATTCACAGCAAGGCAAAGGAAATCACATGATTGCCCAGGAACTGGAAGTCAGCCTGCACATGGCCTTCGTCGAGGCCAGGCAGCAACGCCATGAGTTCATCACCGTCGAGCACCTGCTGCTCGCCTTGCTGGACAACCCGAGCGCCGCCGAAGTGCTGCGAGCCTGCTCGGCCAACATCGACGACCTTCGTTCGTCGCTGACCAATTTCATCAAGGACAACACGCCCCAGGTCGCCGGCACCGACGATGTGGACACCCAGCCCACGCTGGGCTTCCAGCGCGTGATCCAGCGCGCCATCATGCACGTGCAGTCCACGGGCAATGGCAAGAAGGAAGTGACCGGCGCCAACGTGCTGGTCGCCATCTTCGGCGAGAAGGATTCGCACGCCGTCTACTACCTGCACCAGCAGGGCGTGACGCGGCTGGACGTCGTCAACTTCATCGCCCACGGCATCAAGAAGAGCGACCCGCCCGAGCAGCCCAAGAGTGGTGGCGAAGCGCCTTCCAGCGAAGGCGAAGAGGGCGGCGCCGAGAAGAACGAGAAGGCCTCGCCGCTGGAGCAGTTCACCGTCAACCTCAACGCCCAGGCCAAGGACGGCAAGATCGATCCGCTGATCGGCCGCGAATACGAGGTCGAGCGCGTCATCCAGATCCTGTGCCGCCGGCGCAAGAACAACCCGCTGCTGGTGGGCGAGGCGGGCGTGGGCAAGACGGCCATCGCCGAGGGCCTGGCCTGGCGCATCACGCAAGGTGATGTGCCCGAGATCCTGGCCGACTCGCAGGTCTATTCGCTCGACATGGGCGCGCTGCTGGCCGGCACCAAGTACCGCGGCGATTTCGAGCAGCGCCTGAAGGGCGTGCTCAAGTCGCTGAAGGAAAAGCCCAACGCGGTGCTGTTCATCGACGAGATCCACACGCTGATCGGCGCGGGCGCCGCCTCGGGCGGCACGCTGGACGCGTCCAACCTGCTCAAGCCGGCGCTGTCCAGCGGCCAGCTCAAGTGCATCGGCGCGACCACCTTCACCGAGTACCGCGGCATCTTCGAGAAGGACGCGGCCCTGTCCCGGCGTTTCCAGAAGGTGGACGTGGTCGAGCCGACCGTGGCCGAGACGGTGGAGATCCTCAAGGGCCTCAAGAGCCGCTTCGAGGAGCACCACAGCGTCAAGTACGCCACCGCGGCCCTGCAGGCAGCGGCGGAGCTGTCGGCCAAGTACATCAACGACCGGCACCTGCCCGACAAGGCCATCGACGTGATCGACGAGGCCGGCGCGGCCCAGCGCATCCTGGCGGCCAGCAAGCGCAAGAAGACCATCGGCAAGGCCGAGGTCGAGGAGATCGTCGCCAAGATCGCCCGGATTCCCCCGGCGAACGTCAGCAACGACGACCGCAGCAAGCTGCAGACCATCGAGCGCGACCTCAAGAGCGTGGTGTTCGGCCAGGACAAGGCGCTGGAGGTGCTCGCTTCCGCCGTCAAGATGTCCCGCTCGGGCCTGGGCAAGGGCGACAAGCCCATCGGCTCCTTCCTGTTCAGCGGCCCCACCGGCGTCGGCAAGACCGAGGCGGCCAAGCAACTGGCCTACATCCTGGGCATCGAGCTGATCCGCTTCGACATGTCGGAGTACATGGAGCGCCATGCGGTGTCGCGCCTGATCGGTGCGCCTCCGGGCTACGTGGGCTTCGACCAGGGCGGCCTGCTGACCGAAGCCGTCACCAAGAAGCCGCATGCGGTGCTGCTGCTCGACGAGATCGAGAAGGCGCATCCGGACATCTTCAACGTGCTGCTGCAGGTGATGGACCATGGCACGCTGACGGACAACAACGGACGCAAGGCCGACTTCCGCAACATCATCATCATCATGACGACGAACGCGGGCGCCGAGACCATGAACAAGGCCACCATTGGGTTCACCAACCCGCGGCAGGCCGGCGACGAGATGGCCGACATCAAACGCCTGTTCACGCCCGAGTTCCGCAACCGCCTGGACGCCATCGTCAACTTCAAGCCGCTGGACGAGCAGATCATCCTGCGCGTGGTCGACAAGTTCCTGCTCCAGCTGGAGACGCAACTGGCCGAGAAGAAGGTCGAAGTCTCCTTCAGCGACAAGCTGCGCAAGCACCTGGCCAAGAAGGGCTTCGATCCGCTCATGGGCGCCCGCCCGATGCAGCGCCTGATCCAGGACACCATCCGCCGGGCGCTGGCCGACGAACTGCTGTTCGGCCGCCTGACCGACGGTGGTCGCCTCGAGGTCGACCTCGACGACAAGGACGAGGTGCAGCTGGACATCACGCCGCTGCCCAAGAAGGAAGGCAAGTCCAAGCCCGAGGCCGAGGAAGCCGCCGCCGGCTGATCGACCACGCCAGCAAGGCGTCCGCCCCCACGGGCGGTGCCACACAAGGCCGGTAGCATCGCGCTCCCGGCCTTTTTTCTTGGCCGCTTCCCGCTGCATGGCCGGGAGCGTGCCGAGCCCCTGGATGACCCTGCCCGAGTTCCACCTCAGTCCCGCCTGGACCACCGGCCTGTCGCTCGCCTGGAGCGCCTACATCGCCGTGCTCTCGGTGTGGATCGTGATGCAGAAGCGCGCACCGGTTTCCACGATGAGCTGGATCCTGTCGCTGGCGCTGCTGCCCTACCTGGGCTTCTTCGTCTATTACTTCCTGGGGCCGCAGCGGCTGGCCAAGCAGCGGCTCAAGCGCTTGCGCAGCCGGGTGATGGCGCAGGCGCCCGCCGACATGGCGCTGCTGCGCGAAGCGGCCGAGGACGCGCCGCCCGCGCTGCACCAGCTGGCCACGCTCGGCCTGGCCGCCTGCGGCTTGCCGGTGTCCAGCGCCCGTTCGGTGCAATTGCTCTCGGGCGGCGCGGCGACGTTCGACGCCATCTTCGAAACCATCCGCGGCGCGCAGGACCACGTCCACCTCGAGTACTACATCTTCGAGCCCGACCGCATCGGCACCGCGCTGCGCGACCTGCTGATCGAGCGGGCCCGCGCCGGCGTGCAGGTGCGCCTGCTGATCGACGCGCTGGGCGCCAAGCGGGTGGGGCGGCGCTTCCTGGCGCCGCTGCGCGAGGCGGGCGCTCAGGTCGTGTTCTTCCACGACACGCGCATCGGCCGCCGCCTGCGGCCGGTGACCAACTACCGCACCCACCGCAAGATCGTGGTCTGCGATGGGGTCGTGGGCTTCACCGGCGGCGTGAACATCACGGACGAGGAAGACCGGCGCACCCGCCCCGACGCCTACCACGACGTCCATCTGCGCATCGAGGGCAGCGCCGTGCGCTGGCTGCAGACCACCTTCCTGGAGGACTGGGTCTATGCCACCGGCGAGCCCTTGCACGGCATCGGCAGCCTGATGGCGCGGCTCATGCCGCCCGTGGAGGCCGGCCCGGTGGCGGTGCAGATCGTCACCAGCGGCCCCGACACGCCCTTGGAGGCCATCCACCGCATGCATGTGGAGGCCATCCACGCCGCCACCGAGCGGGCCTGGCTCACCACGCCGTATTTCGTGCCGAGCGAGCCGGCGCTGATGGCGTTGACCAACGCGGCCCTGCGCGGCGTGGACGTGCGGGTGCTGGTGCCGCGGCGCAGCGATTCGCTGGTGGTGAGCGCGGCCGCCCGCTCCTACTACGACGAGCTGCTGGCCGCCGGCGTGAAGGTGTGGGAGTACAAGGCCCGCATGCTGCATTCCAAGACGCTGGTGGTGGACGACCACTGCGCCATGATCGGCACGGCCAACTTCGACAACCGCAGCTTCCTGCTCAACTTCGAGGTGATGGCAGTGGTCTATGGCCCCGCGCTGGCCGGGCCGCTCGTGGCGCAGTTCGAGACCGACCTGCAGAGTGCCTCGCCCGTGCGCACGCACCGCCACCGCAGCTTCTGGCTGCGGCTGGGCGAGGCCGTCGCGCGGCTCTTCTCGCCCTTGCTGTGAACCTGCTGGCCGACAATGGCCGGCTGCTTTCCGACCCCGACCCATGGCCGACGCTTCCCACACCTTCCTCTGGCACGACTACGAAACCTTCGGCGCCAACCCGCGCCGCGACCGGCCTTCGCAATTCGCGGCCGTGCGCACCGACGCCGAGCTCAATGAGGTGGGCGAGCCGATCATGCTGTACTGCCAGCCGGCGCCCGACTTCCTGCCCAGCCCCACGGCCTGCCTGCTGACCGGCATCACGCCCCAGCACTGCCTGGCCGAAGGCGTGCCCGAGCACGAATTCGCCGCCCGGATCGAGGCGGCCTTCTCCCAGCCACGCACCATCGGCGTGGGCTACAACACCATCCGCTTCGACGACGAGGTCACGCGTTTCATGTTCTGGCGCAACCTGATCGACCCGTATGCCCGCGAATGGCAGAACGAATGCGGCCGCTGGGACCTGTTGGACGTGGTGCGTCTGACCTACGCCCTGCGCCCCGAGGGCATCGAATGGCCGAAGCATCCCGACGGCAAGCCCAGCTTCAAGCTGGAGGACCTGACCCGCGCCAACGGCCTGGTGCATGAGGCGGCGCACGATGCGCTGTCGGACGTGCGCGCCACCATCGCCATGGCCCGGTTGATCCGCCAGAAGCAGCCGCGCCTCTTCGACTTCGCGCTCGCGCTGCGACGCAAGGAGCGTGTGGCGCAGGAGCTGGGCCTGCCGGCCTCGCCGCAGACGGCGCGGCCCTTCGTGCATGTCTCCGGCATGTTCGGCACCGAGCGCGGCTGTCTGGCCCTGATGTGGCCGCTGGCCAGCCATCCCACCAACCGCAACGAACTGCTGGCCTGGGACCTGTCGCACGACCCGGCCGAACTGGCCGATCTGGACCTGGAGACGATGCGGCTGCGCCTGTTCACCCGCAGCGCCGATCTTCCCGAGGGCGTGGCGCGGCTGCCCATCAAGTCGATCCACCTCAACAAGTCGCCCATGGTGGTGGGCAATCCCAAGATGGTGGAGATGGCCGCCGGCCGCTGGGGCATCGACCTGGCGCAGGCCGAGCGCCATGCCGTCACCGCCGCCGGCCTGCCTGATCTGAGCGAGCGCTGGCGCGAGCTCTTCGATCGGCCTCGCGGCCCGGCGCTGGATGTGGATGAAGACCTGTATGGCGGCTTCATCGGCCCGGCCGACCGCCGGCGCCTCAACCAGTTGCGCGCGCTGCCGCCCCAGGAGTTGGCCCTGGCGCGCGCTGGTTTCGACGATGCGCGGCTGGCCGAGCTCGTGCTGCGCTACCGGGCGCGCAACTTCCCGGCCACGTTGAGCCTGGAAGAAGCCGCCCAGTGGGAGGCGCTGCGCACCGCGCGCCTGGTGGAGGGCGAGGACGGCTGGTTGAACGTGGACCGCTATTTCGCTGAGATCGACGCGCTTGCCGAGAACGCCGACGAGCGTGCAGAGGCGCTGCTGGGCGAGCTCTACGACTACGCCGAGGCGGTTGTTCCCCAAGGATGAAACACCCTGGGGAAGCTGGCTGACACAGCGCGCCCCCGTTCCTGTCTAACTTGCGTCCGGCCATGCTGGAAACAAAGTTTTGACAATCAATGGTTCACATTCCCGGGGGGAGCGCTCGCTGGCGCACGCCTTGGCTGCACGCAGCCAGACCGGCGCGGCCGCGCAAAAGGCGCGCCGCCTGGACGACGACGTGGTGCTGCATCTGCGCAAGCCGGCCCGCGTGCTGGCCTGTGCCGCCGCTTTCGCCTGGCTCGTGTCGCTCTGGGTCTCCTGGCCTGTGCTGTCCGCCTTTGCGCTGCCCCTGTTCTGCTGGACCTTCGTGCAGGCGGTGGGGCTGGCGCTGTGCATGGGCGCGCGCGACGCCGCCGGACATGACAGTGGCGTGGGGCTGATGACCGTGGCGATGGCCGCCGGCTGCCGCTTCCAGCTCGACGTGCTGGGCGGCGGCGAACTCTGGGTGCTTCCGCTGTGCCTGATGCTGTCGCTGGTGCTGGGCCTGGTGCAGGTCCGCCTGCGCAGCTATGTGCTGTGCAGCCTGACGGTCTGGCTGGTGCTGCTGCCGGGCGCGGCCTTCGCCCCGTGGCCCGCGGGCCAGGCACTGCGTGGGGTACTGGTGGTGGGCGGCTTCACGTTGGCGCTGCTGCTCCACCGGGGCGTGGCGCTGGCGCGGCGTCGGCGCGTGGCGGCCGCCGCCTCGCTGGCCGTCCTGGCCTACCAGGACGCCCTGACCGGCGTGGCCAATCGCCGCGGGTTCCTGGAGGTGGCCATGGAGAAGCTACAGGCGTCCGGGCCGCAGGGCCTCATCGCGCTCGACGTGGACGACTTCAAGCGCATCAACGACCGCCATGGCCACGAGGTGGGTGACCGACTCCTGCATGCCGTGGGCCGGCTGCTGCAACGCCTGCCCGGCGAGGCGCTCGCGGGCCGCACCGGCGGCGAGGAGTTCTGCGTGCTGGTGCCCGCGGCCTCGCCAGCGGCGCTGCTGGCCTTTGCCGGCGGTGTGCTGGAGGCGGCGCGGCGCGTGTCGGCCCAGGGGGTGGGTCTCACGCTGAGCGCCGGCGCGGCGCTTGTGCAGCCCGGCGAGGCCCTCGAGCAGGCCATGCGCCGTGCCGACACGGCCCTGGGCGATGCCAAGCGGACGGGCAAGAACCGCGTGGTTCTGGCGCCCGAGGCGGCGGGGTGATGCCGCTGCGGATGCTGCTGTACCGGCGGGCGCGCCGCCTCTGGCGTTGGTTGGTGCCTTCGGTTCCCGCCGCGCAGGCCCAGGCGCTGCGGCGCGCGCTGCGCCAGGAGGTGCGTTCGCTCGCCCTGGCCTGCGAGGCGACGGGCGTGCTGATCTGGCTGATGACGCTGATGGTCTCCGTGCCGGGTGGCGGCGCGCATCTGTCCGCCGAGCTCCTCTGCACCGCCGCGGCGGGCCTGGGCATGCTGCTGTCGCTGCGGCCCCGGCCGGCCTGGCTGCTGAGCCTGGGTGGGCTGATGGTCACGGTGTCGTTGGCCATCGCCTTCCGGTTGAACCTGGAAGGCAGTGCGGCCCAGGCCTTCTGGACGCTGCCGCTGCTGATGCTCTTCGGCATGTGCCTGGCGCTGTGCCATGTGCGGCTGCGCGACTTCCTGGCCGGCATCGGGGCGGTGGGCCTGGTCTTCGTCGATGGCGCACTGATGCGCAGCGTCGCGCCGGCCCAGCGGCCGGTGCTGGCCTTCTTCGCGGCGGGCGCTCTGGCGCTGTGCCTGCTGGCCCACCTGGCGTTGTCGCGCGAGCGGCGCAGCGGCCATGTGCTGCAACTGCGGCTGGCGGCGCTGGCCTATGAGGACGCGCTCACCGGCCTGCCCAACCGGCGCGCCTTCCTCGAGCGGACCCAGGCGGCGCTGGCCGCCATGCCGGCGGGCGCGTTCAACGTCGTGCTGCTGGACGTGGACGACTTCAAGCGCATCAACGAGCGCCTGGGCCACGAGGGTGGCGACCGGGCATTGCGCGCGGTGGCGCAGGCGCTGCGTCGCGCCAGTGCGCCGCACCTGTGCGCCCGCCTGGGTGGCGAGGAGTTCTGCATCTGGATCGAGGACGCCTCGGCATCGCCGGCCGACGTGGCAGCGGCCTGCGTGTCGGCAGTGCATCACTTGCGCGTGGGCGGGCTGCGCCTGTCGGTGAGCGCCGGCGTGGCCACCGTCGAGCCGGATGTGCCCTTGCACCGCGCATTGGCCCTGGCCGACGAGGCGCTCTACCAGGCCAAGGCGCGGGGCAAGGACACGCTGGCGGTGGCGCCGCCTTCCGGCCGGATGCCGTTGATCCCTGCCGCGCCCGAACGGCGGACCTGGCGGCCCTGGCGCGCCATGCGGCGCCCCTGAACGGCGCCGCAGCCACCGGGATAGGGCAGCGCCGCCGCTTCAGCCCCCGGCCCGGTGCCTCTCCTGCCGACTCCGCGCCGGCGCCGGTCAACGGTGGGCTCAGCGCACCGGGGCGGCCAATCCTTCGATGAACCGGTCGACCGCCTGCGTGTAGCCGCCCGGCGTTCCGAGGTGCGCATTGATCTCGCCGTGCGACAGCGGCTGGGGCAGCACAGTGGCCTGGCCACCTCCTGTGCGCACCAGGGAGGCGAACCGGGCGCTCTGGCCGCACGAGTCGTCGCGACGTTCGCTGGCGCACACCAGCAGCATCGGCAGGCTGCCAGGGGCCAGACGTGCCGTGGGCGACACGGCGCGCCAGAGGGCCGGGTCGGCGCCGAAGGCCCGGTCGTAGAAGCGCAGATGCCGGCGTTGCATCAGCCCTTCGGTGTCCAGGGCCGCACTGTCGAGCACCACCGTGCCGCGCCAGCGGCGGGCGCGCTGCGCGGTTGCGAGTGATGGGTCGGCGCTCAGCAGCGCCACGAGGTGGGCACCGGCCGAGTGGCCCATCAGCACCAGCCGGTCCGCGTCCGCGTGCCAGCCCGGCGCCAGCCGCTGCACTTCGGCGAGCGCATGGGCCACGTCATGGGCCTGTGCGCGCACATCCACCTGCGGCACCAGCCGGTAGCCCACCGAGACGAAGACGAAGCCGCGCTCGCGCACCCAGTGGGCCACCTTGGCGTCCACCACGTTCGGCGCATCGGGCCGGCCGAACATCCAGGCACCGCCATGCACCATCACCAGGATCGGGGCACCGTGTGGCTGCGCGGGCAGGTAGACGTCCAGCCGCTGGGCGGGATCGGGGCCGTAGGCCAGCTGCCGGTCGGGGGCGGCATGGGCCAGGGCGGCGGTCAGCAGCAGGGCGATGGCGGGCAGCCAGCGTCGGATCGGGGTCATGGCTGGGCTCCAGGTGGGCCGAAGAGGATGCGCACCCGCTGCTTCAGGCCGCGGGCCTGGCGCAGGTCCTGCGCCAGCCGCGCCCATTCGTGGAAGGCGATGCGCAGCGGATTGTGGGTGTGCAGCGGCGTGGTCAGGCCGTAGCGGGGCGGCAGGTCTGCGCGCAGGTCGACGAAGGTGCCGAACAGCCGGTCGAAGACGATCAGCACGCCGCCGTAGTTGCAGTCCAGGTATTCCGGGTTGGAGGCGTGGTGCACCTTGTGATGGGTGGGCGTGTTCAGCACCCATTCCAGCGGCCCCAGGCGCGGCAGCCAGGGCGCGTGCAGCCAGAACTGGTAGAGCAGGTTGGCGGCCAGCGTCCCCATCACCGCCGTGTGCGAGAAGCCCAGCCACACCAGCGGGGTGAAGAACAGCGCCGTGCCGGTGAGCTTGCCCGTCCATCCCAGGCGCAGCGCCGCAGCCAGCGTCAACTCGTTGGGCGAATGGTGCACCGCATGCGTGGCCCAGAACCAGCGCACGCGATGGGCGGCGCGGTGATAGGCGTAGTAGCACAGCTCCTGCCCCAGGAAGAGCAGCGCAAAGGCCGTGGGGGTTGAGAGCGGCAGCGTGGTCAGCCGGTGCGTCCAGGCCAGCGCCAGCAGCGGCGCGGCGATGGACAGGCCCAGCGCATCCACGGCCCGGCGGCCTGCCGTGTCGGCCAGCGACGCCGCGTAGGCCCGCCAGTCGTAGGGCTGGCGGCGCACGAAGGTCTGTACCAGCCCTTCGGCCGTGGCCGCGACGAGCACCAGGCCCAGCAGGGCCAGCAGCCAGGGCAGGGCCTCCGGGCCCAGGGCGTGGCGAAGTAGGTCGGCCTGCATGGTGCGTGCGACGGCTTCAGGGGGCGCCCGCGCCGCGCTTGCCGCGCTGGCTGGCCAGGTGGGCCTCGATCTGCGCGAGGGTGATGCTGCCGGCATGCGTGCGGTCGATGGCGTCGAAGGCGCGGTAGACGCGCGGCATGCCGGCCTTGGCCTCGTCGCGGCTCAGGCGTCCGTCGCCGTTGGTGTCGGCGGCGGTGAAGCGCTGCGTCAACTCGCTGCGCAGGGCTTCTCGGCGCGAGGCGTCGGGCAGCGCGCTCTGGGCGTGTGCGGCGCCCACGACCAGGCAGGCCAGGGCGGTGGCGAGGCGGCGGGAATTCTGAGGGGTCATGGGAGCTCCTTCGGCGTGGCCGGCCTCAGCGGCAGGCGATGGTGGCACCGCTGGCGTCGAAGCAGGTGGCGCTGTGCGTGAGCCCGGTGCCGCTGCTGTACTGGGTGCTGCGCTGCACGCTGTTGCCGGTGGTGGCCTGGGTGGCGCTGCTGCTGCGGCTGGCCTCCACGGTGCCGTCGGCGCTGCGGGTGGCATTGCCGGTGGACTGCAGGCTGCCTCGGGCGTTGCTGGCCGACAGCGTGCCCTGATGCTGGGCGGAGCCGTCGGCATGCACCTGCGTCCTGCCAGCCCGCTGGGCCAGGCCGCCGGCGGGCCCATGCAGGCGGCTGGCGCTGCCGGCCACCACGTTGCCCCGGCCATCGGTCGCCACGCCGCGTGCAGCGCCGAAGCGGCCGCCCTCCGGCCCCTGGCGGCCCGCGAGCCGGGTGGCCGTGGTGCCGCCCGCGGCGTTGGGCCGCACGACGCGGCGGCCCTCGGCATGGGCCGCGGGGACCGCCGCCAGCAGGCTGGATGCGACCAGCAGGGCCGCGAGCGTCGGGGTGTGCGGCCGATGGGGCCGGACGGTGTTCATGGCAGGCATCCTTTCGGTGAGTGGATGCCGCCACTGTCGGGCCGGGTTGTCACGCACTCGTCACGGCGCAGCCCCCGCTCATGACCAGCCATGACGGGCGTCCAGGCCTGTCATCGTTTGTCATGATTTCGGGGGGCCGCCGGGACGCCAGCGCTGTCTACGATGCCGCCATGTCCCTGTTGCCGTGCCCGTTGCTTCCTGCCCTGCCGCCGTCCCGCGTCGCGGCGCGCCCTGCGCCGGTCGCCGTCTCATGACCGAGCCGCTTGCCCGCATCCTGGTGGCCGACGACGAGGCCGACCTGCGTGCGCTGCTGCAGCGCTACCTGGGCGACCAGGGCTACGCCGTGCGCACCGTCGAAGGCGCGGCCGCCCTGGACCGCCTGCTCGCGCGCGAGCGCTTCGACGTGCTGGTGCTCGACGTCATGATGCCGGGCGAGGACGGCCTGTCCGTCTGCCGCCGCCTGCGTGCGCAGGGCGAGACCATCCCCATCCTGATGCTCACGGCGCGGGGTGATCCGGTCGACCGCATCGTCGGCCTGGAGATGGGCGCCGACGACTACCTGCCCAAGCCCTTCAACCCGCGCGAACTGCTGGCCCGCATCCAGGCCATGGTGCGGCGCCAGCGCATGCTGGGCGCCCACACCGGCCCGGCACCCGACGAGGGCGAGTTGCGCTTCGGGGCCGACTTCGTGCTCGACCTCGGCCGCCGCCGCCTCAGCCGCGCGGGCCAGGATCTGCCGATGACCACGGGCGAGTTCACGCTGCTGGCCGCCTTCTGCCGCCACCCGGGACGCCCGCTCGGCCGCGACCGCCTCATCGAGCTGGCGCGCGGCCGCGAGCACGAGGCCACCGACCGCAGCATCGACGTGCAGGTGATGCGGCTGCGCAAGCTGATCGAGGCCGACCCGGCGCAGCCGCGCTTCATCCAGACCGTGTGGGGCGTGGGCTACGTCTTCGTACCGGATGGGGAGGCCCGATGAGCGCTCGCACCGCGGGCGACACCGAGGCAGGCGCGGTCGATGCCCGGGCCGCCATCGCGCGCTGGCCGCGCAGCCTGCTCGGGCGCCATGCCTTGCTGATCGTGCTGCTGATCCTGATCGGCCAGATCGGCAGCGCGCTGCTTCTGCGCGAGATGGTGCTCAAGCCGCGGCTCGCCCAGGCGGCCGATGGCGTGGCCACCAACCTGCTGGCCGTGCGCGCCGGGCTGGCCAGCCTGCCGCCCGCCCAGCGCGCGGCGTTCGTGACGGCCTTCAACCGCCGTCCGGATGGCGGAAACGTGGCCAGCGACGCGGACGCGTCCCCGCGGCTCACGGCCCTGGAACGGCGCTTCATCCGCCGGGTGTCGCAGCGCTTGGGCGAGGCCGGCATGCAGGCCCTGTGGCGCCGCGCAGGCGACGGTGGCCTGGCCCTGCGGGTGGCGCTGGACGGCGATGCCCACTGGCTGGTGCTGCCCGGCGTGCTGCCCGCGCGGGAGTTCACCGGGGCCTGGCTGGCCGTGAGCGCGGGCAGCGGCCTGCTGGCGCTGGCGGGTGCGCTGTGGCTGCAGCGTCGGCTCGATCGGCCGCTGTCCCGTCTGGTGCAGGCAGCGGGCAGCCTGGGCGCCGGCCGCAGGCCGCCGCCGCTGCCGGAGGACGGGCCCAGCGAGATCGCCACCGTCAGCCGCAGCTTCAACCGCATGGCCGACAGCCTGGCCCGCCAGGAGCGCGAGCGGGCGCTGATGCTGGCGGGCATCTCCCATGACCTGCGCACGCCCCTGACCAAGCTGCGCCTGGCCGTGGAGATCGTCGGCGACGCAGCCGACCCCGCCACCCGTGCCAGCATGGTGCGCAGCGTGGAGGAGATGGACGGCATCGTGGGCCAGTTCCTCGACTACGCGCGCGCCGCCGACGAGCCCGGCCTGCGCGAGCCGGTGGACCTGAATGCCCTGTGCGCCCGCGTGTGCGCCGACTTCGCCGACCACGGACAGCCCGTGCAGTGGCAGCCGGCCCGTTCCCTGCCGGCCGTCAGCGGCCGGCCGGCTGCCCTGCGGCGCATGCTGGCGAATCTGCTGGAGAACGCCCATCGGCACGGCGCACCGCCGGTGCTGCTGCGCACCTGCGCGCAAGGCGGCCGGGTGTGGCTGGAAGTGATCGACCATGGGCCGGGCATCGACCCCGCCCAGGCCGACTGGCTGCGCCAGCCTTTCCACCGTGCGGGCGATGCGCGCGCCGGTGGCTCGAGCGCCGGTCTGGGCCTGGCGATCGTGGAGCGCATCGCGGGCGAGCACGGCGGCGAGCTGGCGCTGCTGCCGGCAGAGCGCGGCGGGCTGTGTGCACGCGTGATGCTGCCGCGTGCCGAGCCCTGACGGCGGCGACTCCGGCGCCAGACACCGCGGCTCGCGACGGGACGCCCGCCGATGCGGCGGCCCTGCCTCAGCGACGCGGCGGCGGTCCCACCACGCCCGCACCGCGGACCTCGATGCGGATGCCGTCCAGCACCTGGCCGCGCGCATCGGCCAACTCCAGCCGGTGGCGGCCGGGCCAGGGTAGCCAGTCGGCCGCCGTGCCGCGCGCCAGCGTGCGGCCATCCAGCCGCCACTGCACGTCGTTCGGCGCGCCGTCGGCGACCAGGCGCACGCGCTGGTGGCGCGGCGGGATGTCCGGGTCCAGCGCGAGGATGGTGCCGTCGGCCGGGGCCGTGATGCGCGCTGTGCGGCTGGCCGCACCGTCGGTCGCACCGGCGCGGATGGCCGAGGGCGTGAACAGCGCCTGCTGCGTACCGGACAGGAACCATTCGCTGCGGGCGGCTTCGAGCGGCGTACCGCGCTCACTGCCGTCCGCGGCGGCGTAGCGCACGGCCTGCTGCACCACGCCCGGCGGCGGCGCGGGCGCGCGGCTGGGCTCGCGCTGGTGCAGCTGGCGCATCAGCTCGGCCCAGACCGGCGCCGCGCCGCTGGTGCCGCTCACGTCCCACATCGGCGAGCCGTCGGCATTGCCCACCCACACGCCCACGGTGTAGCGCTGCGACCAGCCGATGGCCCAGTTGTCGCGCATGTCCTTGCTGGTGCCGGTCTTTACCGCCGTCCAGAAGCGGGTGGCCAGCAGGCTGTCGGGGCCGAAGGTGCGTACGCGCGCGTTCGGGTCCGACAGGATGTCGCCCACGATGAAGGCGGCGCCGGCATCGAGCACCGGCCTGGGCGGCTCGGCCGCGGCCTCGGGCAGCAGGCGCGTGGGCGTGTAGCGCCCGCCATTGGCCAGCATGCGGTAGGCATTGGTCAGCGCCAGCAGGTTGACTTCGGCACTGCCCAGGGCCAGGCTGTAGCCGTAATAGTCCCCGCTCTCGCGCAGCGCGAGGCCGGTGGCCTGCAGGCGGCGCGCGAAGGCATCGGGCGAGACCATCACCAGCGTGCGCACCGCCGGCACGTTGAGCGAGGCGGCCAATGCGGTGCGGGCCGAGACCAGGCCCTTGAAATGCCGGTCGTAGTTCTGCGGGATGTACAGGCCGCCCGGCGTGGCGATCTGCGCGGGCGAATCCTCCAGCAACGAGGCGGCCGTCAGACGCCGCTCGGCAATCGCCTGCGCATAGAGCAGTGGCTTGAGCGTGGAGCCCGGCTGGCGCGGCGCCAGCACGGCATCGACCTCGGCCGCGCGGCTGTGCGCGCCCGAGGAGCCCACCCAGGCGAGCACCGCACCGCTGGCGTTGTCCAGCACCACGGCGGCGCCGTCCTGCACGTTGCGGCCGCGCAGTTCGCGCATCTGGCGGTCCAGCGCTTCGACGGCGGCGCGCTGCAGCGGCGCGCGCAGCGTGGTGCGCAGCGTCGGCGCATCGCCGCTGCGCTGGCGCAGCGCCTGGCGGGCGAAGTGCGGCGCGATGCCTTCGCTGGCGTCGAAGGCGCGGCGCTGCAGCGCGGCCTGGGTGAAGAAGGCCAGGGATTCGCAGTCCGGCGCCGGTGCCGGTTGCATGGCGCGCAGCACCTCGCAGGCGCGGCGCGCCACCTGCGCGGCCGAGGCGTTGGGCGCGCGCACCAGGGCCGCGGCGATGGCGCCTTCGCGCGTATCCAGGCCATGCGGGGCCTTGGCGAAGAGCGTGCGCGAGAGGGCGTCGATGCCCACCAGCTCGCCGCGGAAGGGCACAAGGTTGAGGTAGGCCTCCAGGATCTGGTCCTTGCGCCATTCACGCTCCAGCTGGGCAGCGCCGAAGACCTGCTCCACCTTCTGGCCCAGGCTGCGGCCGCTGGCGCCGCGGCGCAGGTCCTCGTCGAGCAGGCCGGCCAGCTGCATGGTCAGCGTGGAGGCGCCACGGGTGCGCGTGTTCCAGAGGTTGCCCCAGGCGGCGGCCGAGACGGCACGCCAGTCGACGCCGCTGTGTTCGTAGAAGCGCTGGTCCTCGCTGTAGATCAGCGCATGGCGCAGCGCGGGCGAGATGTCCGCCAGGCTGATCCACTGGCCGCGCCGCACGGTGGCATCGGTGCGCACCCGCTGCACCAGCGCGCCGCCCTGGTCCAGCACCTGCACGTCGGAGGGCCGGAAGTCGCGGCGGACGTCGTCGAAGCGGGGCAGGGCGAGGGCGGCGGCGGGCAGCAAGGTCAGCACGAGCACCAGAAGGCCTGTGCGACGTCGGGCACTGCCTGGCTTCACCGACTTCATGGCGCAAGGGTCCAGTTCTCGACCGCCAGGCCCGGATAGCCCATGAAGTCGGCCTCGTTGTTGGTCACCAGCGTCAGGCCCAGGCTGCGCGCATGGGCGGCGATCAGGCGGTCCAGCGCGTTGCGTCGGCGCTCTGGCACGGCAGCACGCAGTTCGCCGTAGGACGCCGCGGCGCGGTCTTCGAAGTGCAGCACGGGAATGCGTTCGGCCAGCAGGCCCAGCACTCGCTCGTCATGGGTGCGCAGGGCCGGCTGCATCTCCAGGCCCGCGCGCAGTTCGGCGAAGGTGATGGCGGACATGACCACGTCGCCCACCCGCTGGGTCCGCATGCGCCGCAGCACCTCGACGGGCTGGCCTTTGATGAGGTAGATGCAGATGTTGGTGTCGAGCATGTAGCGCACGGGCCGCTCACCCCTTCCCGCCCCACGGCCGGTCCTGCTCGGGGGCTTCTTCTCGGCCCCCCGCCATGTAGCCGGGGCTGAACTGGGCCAGCACGTCGCCCAGGTCCGCCAGGGTGGCCTGCTGGACAGGGCGCAGCATCAGGGCATCGCCCACGCGCTCGATCTCCACCTCCTGCACGTCGTCGGCAAAGGCCAACTCGCGCGGAATGCGAACAGCCAGCGAATTGCCGCTCTTGAAGATGCGCGTCTGCATGGCCCGCCTCCGGATGGTTGATGTATATACAGTATATACATCGCACGAGACCGCAAGACTTCAGTCGGTCGTCGTCTCCACCACCGCGGCGAAGCCCAGCACCCGCGCATCCTCGTAGCGTGGCGCCACCACCTGCAGGCCGACCGGCAGGTCGCGGACGGTGCCGGCGGGGACGGAGCAGGCCGGCACGCCGCAGTAGTTGAAGAGTGGCGTGAAGGCCGCATGGCCGCGCGGGCCGGCGGGCTGGCCGCCGATGACGGGTGGGCCCAGCTGTTCCAGCGGCCAGGCGGTGACCGGGGCGGTGGGGCACAGCAGCAGGTCGTAGTGCTCGAAGAAGCCCGCCAGCGCGTGCGCGATGCGCTCGCGCAGGCGCAGGGCGCGTGCGACATCGGCGGGCGCGATGCGGGCACCGGTCTCGATCTGCCCGCCCAGCACCGGATCGATGCGGGACGGGTCGGCGGCCCACTGCTCGCCGTGGAGTGCATGCAGGCCCGCATGCTGGAGGGCGATCAGCGGGTACTCGCGCGCCTCGGGCGGCCAGGGTGGATCGGCGTCGGCGATCTGCCAGCCGGCGGCGCGCAGGGCGTCGATGCGTGCCTGCAGTTGGGCCAGCACGTCGTCGTCGATGGCGAAGTCGCAGCCCAGGCGTGGGCTCCAGGCGATGCGCAGGTCGCGCTGCGGCGCCCCGGGCGCCGGCTGCGTGAGGCCGCTCGGGATCGGCACGCCCGCCGGATCGCCCGCGTCATAGGCCGCGAGCAGGTCGAAGGCCCAGGCGCAGTCGGCCACGCCACGCGCCAGCACGCCGATGACCGACAGGCCATAGTTCGGCTCGGCAAAGCCCCACGGATGCGGGATGAGCCCGGGGCTGGGCTTGAGCCCCACCAGCCCGCAGTGCGCGGCCGGCCGGCGCGTGGAACCGCCGGCATCGGTGGCCAGCGCGAGCAGGCCCAAACCGCTCGCCAGCGCCGACACGGCGCCGCCGGAGGAGCCGCCGGGCGTGAGCGATGGGTCGAGCGGATGGCGCGTCGCGCCGTAGAGCAGGTTGCTCGTCACCCCCTTGCAAGCGAATTCGGAGCAGTTGGTGATGCCCAGCACCACGCCGCCCAGCGCCCGCAGGCGGGCCACGGCCCAGGCATCGCGCGGGGCGACGAAGTCCTCGAACAGGCGCGAGCCCTGGGCGATGCGGTAGCCCTCGACCCAGAGGTTGTCCTTGACGGTGAAGGGCACGCCGGCCAGCGGCAGCGGCTCGCCCGCGGCCAGGCGCCGGTCCACCGCCTCGGCCTCGGCGAGAACGCGCGCCGGATCGAACTGGACGATGGCGTTGAGGGCGGGGTTGAGCGCCTCGACGCGGGCGATGAAATGGCGGGCGACGTCGGTGGCCGTCAGTTCGCGGCGTGCGACGCGGGCGGCCAGTTCGCGGGCGTCCATGTCGTGCAGCGGCGGGATCGACGCGGGTGCGCCCTCCTGCCCTTCGACGGGCTCAGGGCGAACGGAGGAGGCGGCGAGGCGGTTCACGTCCGTTGGACGACCTTGTGCTTCGACGGAGCCTGCGGCAGGCGCGCCTTGCGCAGTGGCAGGGCCGGCGCTCATGCCGCTGTGCCCCGGAAGCTCGCCGCCAGCGCCGGCGTCACGCCCGTCACGTCCCGCCCGCGCAGCGGCGCCAGGCTGCCGGCACGGGCGGCGGGCAGCGCCAGGTCCACGCGGGCCTGGGCCAGGGCGACGGCGCAGGCCACGCCGTCGAGCAGCGGCACGCTGGCGCGCGGCTGCAGCACCGGCGCCATCGAGGCCATGGCCGCGCCGGCCAGCAGCACGGCCTCGGCGCCGTCGCGCTGCACCAGCTGTTCGATGCCGGCGAGCACGGCCTCCTGCACGCGCAGCGGCGCCTCGAAGGTCTGCTGCGGTGTCACCTCCAGCGTCTCGATGCCGGCCAGGCGCGCGGCCATGCTGTGCTGCTCGACCAGCTCGCGGTACAGCGGCGCCATGCGCGCGCCATAGGTCAGCACGCCGATGCGGCCGGCCAGCGTGGCGCCCATCAGCAGGCCGGCCTCGGTCATGCCGACGACGGGCACATCGAAGAGCTCGCGGCAGGCCCACAGCGCACTGTCGAGCGAGACGCCGAGCACGATGGCGTCCACCTCGGGTGCGTGCTGGGCGGCCAGCTCCAGCACTTCCTGCTGGGCCAGCGCGTTCTCGGCGCGTGACGCAATGATGGCCGGGCCCTGCCGGCCGGTGACGGCCAGCAGCTCGGTGCCCGGACGGGCCGCCGTGCGCGCGGCCGCCAGCACCGCGTCGGTCACGGCCTGGGTGCGGTTGGGGTTGATCAGCAGCAGCTTCATGCAGCGTCCTTTGCAGCGGGCGGCGGCACCTCGGCCAGCCAGTGGCAGGCGATCTGCTCGCGCGTGGCGAGCCACACGCCCGAGGCGCCACGGATGTGCTCGACCAGCGCTTTCAAACCGCCGATGCGCCCGGGCCGGCCGATGATGCGGGTGTGCAGGCCGATGGACATCATGCGCGGTGCCTCGTGCGATTCGGCCCGCAGCCATTCGAAGGCATCGATGGCATAGCGCGCGAAGTCCTCGCCGGCCACGAAGGCATGGCTGTCGAAGAAGCGCATGTCGTTGGTGTCGAAGGCATAGGGCAGCACCAGGTGCGGCCGGCCGGCCACCTCACGGTAGTAGGGCAGGTCGTCGTTGTAGGCGTCGCTGTCGTAGAGAAAGCCGCCGTGCTCGACCAGCAGCCGGCGCGTGTTCACCGAGGGCGAGGACTTGGTGTGCCAGCCCACCGGCGCACGGCCCGTGAGGCGGGTGACGGTCGCCACCGTGCGGGCGATGCGCGCGCGCTCCTCGTCCTCGGCCAGGTGGGCATGCGACTCCCAGCGCCAGCCGTGGCAGCACAGCTCGAAGCCGCGGCGCATGGCGTCCTCGGCGATCCAGGGTGTGGCCTCCAGCGCGCGGCCGCAGCAGTTGAGCGTGAGCGGCACGCCCGCCTCGGCCAGCAGCCGCACGATGCGCCGGTAGCCCACGCGGCTGCCGTATTCGAAGTGGCTTTCCATGCACAGGTCGGGCACGCCGCGGATCTCGTTGTTGACCTCGTGGCAGCCTTCGTTGCGTTCGTCGCCCGCCGACAGCGCGAACTCCGCGCCTTCCTCGATGTTGAGCACGAAGGAGACGGCCAGCCCGGCGCCGCCGGGCCAGCGCATGGCGGGCGCGTCGTCACCGTAGCCGGCGAAGTCGCGGGGAGGCAGTGAAGGGCTCATGGCAGGCGTGCAGCAAAGGTGTCGGGCGCGATGGGCGTGGCCAGCCCCTCGCGGTGGATGCGTTCCATGGCCGCCAGCACTGGTGCCATGTCGGCTTCGGCGCGGGCGTACTGCGGCATCAACTCGGCGAATTCGTGCTGGATCTCGGCCAGCAGCGCGGCTTCGTCCACGCGCACCAGCCGGCCGTCCTGGATGGCGATCTCGCCATCGACCATCGAGAAGTCCAGCCCCGCGCCGCGTTCGGCATAGACGAGCTGGCGCACCGGGTCGCTCATCGGCGTGAAGGTGACGGTGTCGGTGCGATAGGCGACCAGGTCGGCCATGGCGCCCACGCGCAGGCTGCCCAACTGGTCGCCGAAGCCCAGGGCGCGTGCGCCCGCCACGGTGCCGGCATGCAGCGCTTCCTGCGCGCTGAGCCAGCGGGCATGGTCGTCACCGCGGATCTTGGAGAGCGCCGCGGCGCTGCCCAGCACGTTGAGCATGTTCACGGTGACTGTGGAGCAGGAGCCGTCCGAGCCCAGGCTCACGTTCACGCCCGCGTCCAGCAGTTCGCGCACCGGCTGGATGCCCGAGCCCAGCAGCAGGTTGCTCCAGGGGTTGTGCTGGGCCGTGGCGCCGGTGCGGGCCAGCGCCTCAATCTCGCGCGGGTTGAGCCACACCGCGTGGATCAGGCTGGTGGCCGGCTTGAGGAAGCCGATGCGGTCCAGGTACTCGACCATCGGGCAGCCGTAGAACAGCTGGCCGGTAACCACCTGCAGCCGCGTCTCCTGCACATGGGTGATGACCGGCAGCGCCAGCTCGTCGGCCAGCGCGCGCACCTGCATCAGGAAGGGCTCGGTGCAGCGCTGCGGGGCCGAGGCCGACACCAGCACGCCCACGCGCCGGCTGTGCGGATGGCGGCTCGCGGCCAGCTCGCGTACCAGGGCCAGGCAGTCCTGCGGGTCGGGCCGGCGGCCGGCGCGCATCTCCTCGGCCAGCGCGGGCGGCATGTGTTGCGCCAGAAAGGGAAAGTTGTCCACGATGGGCTTGTCCATCATCGCGAAGCCCACCAGCGCGCGGATGCCGGCATCGTCGTAGGCCTGCAGGCAGGCCTCGATGAGCGGGCGGTCGATGGCCGCGCCCAAGGCCATGTCATCCACCAGCGTGGTGCAGCCGGTGCGCAGCGACTCGATGGCGCCGATCATGGTGCGCAGGTAGACCTGGCGAGGCGTGAGCGGCACCGGCATGCGGGTGCGCACCAGGTGCATCCAGAGTTCCAGCGGCAGGTTCTCGGTGCGGCCGCGCTGGAAGTGCTCGTGTGAATGCTGGTGGCCGTTGACCAGGCCGGGCACCAGCAGGTGCCGCGACAGGTCGACTACACGGTCTGCACCGCCCAGCGTGCCCATTGGCTCGATCGCGGCGATGCGCCCGTCCTCGACCAGCACATCCAGCGGGCGCGGTTCATGCTGGTGCCGGTCGCCCAGCAAGGCCTGGGCGCCGCGCAGCAGGGTTCGCTTCTTGCTCATGCGTGTGTGTCTCCATCGAACAGAAAGGGAAGGACCCGATGCCCATTGCCGCCATGCCCGCGTCGCCGATGACGCAGGAGGCTGCCGACATCCACTGGATGCGTGCCGCACTCGCCGAGGCGCTCGATGCCCATGCCCGCGGCGACTGGCCGACGGGCGCGGTGCTGATCAAGCAGGGCCGCGTGCTGGCCTATGGGCAGAACCGCCAGAACACGCGCGGCGATCCCACGGCGCATGCCGAGACCGACGCGCTGCAGAGTGCCTTCCGCGCGCACGGCCCGCAGGCCGCCGAGGGGGCCACGCTGTACTGCACGATGGAGCCGTGCCCCATGTGCGCGGGCGCGCTGCGCATCGCCGGCGTGCAGACGCTGGTGCTGGCCCTGCGCCATGCGCGGCTGCGGCGGGTGGACCTGGGCGACTACAGCATCGAGCGCTTCTGCCACCTCACCGACTACCCGCTGGAACTGCGCGACGGCGTGCTGGAGGACGACTACCTGGCGCTGCGCCTGCGCTGGGGCGGCGACCGCGTGGCGCCCGCGCCCTGAGAGGCAGGGCGCGCCGGACATCGCACCGGTCGCGCCCTGCGCATGCCCGCAGGAGCCGCTCATCGCATGTGCCGCGAGATGCCGGCCACGCGCTCCATCACCACCATCAGCACGATGGTCGCGGCGATCAGCACGCCCGACACCGCCGCGGCCCGCACGTCCAGGCTCGACTCGATGATGTGCCACATGCGGATCGGCAGCACCTCGCTGCGCGCGTCCGACAGGAAGAGCGACACCGCCACGTTGTCGAAGGAATACATGAAGCCGATGAAGGCGCCCGCGGCCACGCCGGGCGCGATGAGCGGCAGCGTCACCGTGCGGAAGGCGAACACGCCCGAGGCGCCCAGCGAATGCGCACTCTCCAGCAGCGCGCCGTCCATCTGCGCCAGGCTGGCGGTGGTGGTGCGCAGGATGTAGGGCGCCGTGATGGCCACATGGCCCAGCACCAGCGTCGTGAACGACAGCCCCGTGCCCGCCAGGTTGAACAGCATCAGCAGCGACAGGCCGATGGCCAGCGCCGGCAGCATCAGCGGCGAGAGGAACAGTGCCTCGGCCGCCCGTGCCCAGGCCTCGCGCCGGCGGGCGAGCGCCAGCGCCGCAGCCACCGCCAGCACGATGGAGATGGCCGTCGCCGTGGCCGCCAGTTCGAGCGAGAGCACGAAGGCCTCGATCAGCTCGGGCGACTGGTCCCACAGCGCCTGGTACCAGCGGGTCGAATAGCCCGGCGGCGGGAACTTGAGCGAATAGCCGCTGGTGAAGGAGGTGATGACCACGATCACCGTCGGTGCCAGCAGCAGCAGCGCCGCCATCAGGCCCAGCAGCCCGAAGACCAGCGTGAACGACAGGCGCTCGGCGCGGCCGCGCGGGTCGGCCTTGGCCGTGGGCGCCGTCGGAGTGACGGGCACCGGCGTGCCGGAAACGAAAGCCTCAGCCATGGACGAACCCCTTGCTGCGCCGGCCCAGCGCGTTGATGGCGGCCACCACCCCCAGCACGCACACCAGCAGCAGCATGGCCACGGCAGCGGCAAACGGGTAGTTGTTGGCCTGGATGGCCTGCTGGTACATGTAGAAGGGCATGAACATCTGCTGCCCTCCGCCCACCAGCGTCTGCGTGACGAAGGCGCTCACGCTGCTGGCAAAGACCAGCAGGCTGCCTGCCAGCAGGCCCGGCATGGCCAGCGGCAGCGTCACCTGCCAGAAGGTTCGCCAGTGGCCCGCGCCCAGCGCCAGCGAGGCCTGGCGCAGGTTGCCGTCGATGTTGGCCAGCGCGGTGATCAGCGGCAGCACCATCAGCGGCAGCTCGATCTGCGCCAGCGCCACGGTCACCGCCCCGGGCGTGTAGAGCAGCTTGAGCGGATCGGCGATCAGCCCGAGGTCCAGCAGCACCGTGTTGACGATGCCCTGGCGCCCCAGGATCACCACCCAGGCGAAGGTGCGGACGACCGAGCTGGTGAGCAGCGGCAGCAGCACCAGCAGCAGGAGCACGCCCTGCCAGCGCGGCGGCGCCTGGGTGTAGAGGTAGGCGAGCGGAAAGCCCACCACCGCCGCCAGCAGCGTGACCTTGAGGCCCAGCCACAGCGTGCTGCCCAGGATGCCCAGGTTGAAGCCGTCGCCGAGGAACTTGGCGTACTGGCCGACGCCGAACTGCGTCATGGCCGTGTCGTTGTGCAGGCTCACCCAGGCCAGCAGCAGCATGGGCGCCAGCACGAAGACGGCGAAGAACAGGCCCAGCGGCAGGCCCAGGGCCAGCGGCGGCGTGAGGCGGGGATTGGCAGCGGCAGCCATGGCGATCACCCCGCGAAGACGCTGGCGGGCGAGCCCTGGCGCAGCCGCAGGCCCACGGCCTGGCCGGCCTCGAAGCGTGGCTGTTCGGCCGTGCGCGGCTGCGTCACCTTGGCGGTGGTGCCGCCGGGCAGGCGCAGCTCGTAGACCAGCGAGGGCCCGAGCGGCAGCACCATCTCGACCGTGGCGGGCAGGGCGTCGGCGGCCGGTGCACCCAGGGCCAGGTGTTCGGGCCGGGCGGCCAGCACCACGGCGCCCACGCGCGAGCAGGGCTGGGCCTCGGTCAGCGGCAGGCGGCCACCGCCTTCGCAGTCGACCGCGAAGCCGGCCTCGCCCTCGCGCGCCAGTCGCCCCGGCAGCAGGTTGGCCGTGCCGATGAAGGTGGCGACGAAGAGCGAGGCGGGCCGGTCGTAGATGGCCTCGGGCGTGTCGAACTGCTCGACACGGCCGGCATGCATGACGGCGATGCGGTCGGCCATGGACATGGCTTCTTCCTGGTCGTGGGTGACGAGGATGGTGGTGATGCCCAGCTCGCGCTGGATGCGGCGGATCTCGATCTGCATGTCCAGCCGCAGGTTCTTGTCCAGCGCGGCGAAGGGCTCGTCCAGCAGCAGCACGCGCGGCTGCACGGCCAGCGTGCGGGCCAGGGCCACGCGTTGCTGCTGGCCGCCCGAGAGTTCGCGCGGATGGCGCTGGGCGAAGGCGCTCATCTGCACCATCGCCAGCATGCGCTCGGCGGTGGCGCGGGCCTCTGCCGCGGCCACGCCGCGGGCACGCAGGCCGTAGGCCACGTTGGCCAGCACCGTCATGTGCGGGAAGAGGGCGTAGTTCTGGAACACGATGCCCGCGCCGCGTTCGTTGGTCGGCAGCGCGTCGACCACCTCGCCGCCGATGCGCACCTGGCCGCCGCTCTGGCGCATCAGGCCGGCCACGATGCGCAGCAGCGTGGTCTTGCCGCAGCCGCTGGGGCCCAGCAGCGCCACCAGCTCGCCGGGGCGGATCTGCAGCGAGACCGATTCGACCGCCACCGAGCCCGCATAGCGGTGATGGATCTGGTCCAGCTCGACGGCGGTGGCTGCGGCGGCGGGAGAAGAAGGCATGCGCATGGGTCCTGGTTTCGCGGGAAGGGCCGCGGCTGTCTTCTTCAAGATCCATGCCAATGACCGAGGCACAAAACCTCGATGAATTGGATACAAAACCAAGATTGACTGTGCACGAAATGGTGCGCGCCTGACCAAGTTGGCGCAGGCCGCCGCCCGAAATGGGGACGCCGGTATTGGATACGGCGTCTTTCGATGGCGTGGGTCCATGGCACGGAGCTTGCGCAGGCCAGCCGCATCCGGCCGAGGTGGCCGGCTCCGACTGAAAGGAAAAGATCCATGAGCCTGCTTCTGTCCCGCCGCCGTCTTCTGCAGGGTGCCGCCGGCGCCGGTGCCGTCCAACTCGCCGGACATGCCGGCCTGGCCCTGGCGCAGGGCAAGTCGATCTCGGCCACCACCTATCCGGGCGCCTGGGAATCGGCGCACCGCGGCATCCTGCTGCCGGCCTTCACCAAGGCCACGGGCGCCTCGGTGAGCCTGGTGCCCTCGCTGGCGGTGGACACGGTGTCGAAGGTCGCCGCCTCCAAGGCCAACCCGCCCTACGACGTCATCATCCTGGACGAGGGCCCGTACCTCGCCGCGCTGTCGCAGGACATCTTCGAGAAGATCCCCGCCGACAAGATGCCCTACCTCAAGGACGTGCCGGCCAAGCTGGTCGACCCGCGTGGCCTGGGTGTGTTCGTCTCGGGCCAGATCATCGGCATCGCCTACAACACCGAGAAGATCAAGACGCCCCCGAAGTCCTGGAACGACCTGCTCAAGCCCGAGTTCAAGGGCCGCGTCGGCCTGGCCGGCATGGGCTCGACGCTGATGTCGGCCTGGATGGTCGAGATGGCGCGCCTGAACGGCGGCAGCGAGGAGAACATGGAGCCCGCCTTCCAGTTCGTGAAGAAGCTGCTGCCCAACGTGAGTGCCGTGGCCAGCAACCCGGGCTCGCTGGCCACGTTGTTCCAGCAGGGCCAGATCGACATCTCGGTGCACTACAACAACAACGTGGGCGACCTGCAGGCCAAGGGCGTGCCGGTGGCGCTGGCCAAGCCGGACACGGGCTGGATCCACATCAAGAGCGTGATGCACATCGTCAAGAACACCAAGAACCCCGACCTGGCCGCCGCCTACATCAATGCCGCGCTCAGCCCCGAGGTGCAGACGAAGATGGCGGCCGAGCCCTACTTCGTGGCGCCGGTGAGCACCAAGGCCCAGTTCAGCCCCGGCCTGCAGGCCTACGCCAAGAACATGGCCGAGATCGAGCAGATGAACGGCGTCGACTGGGCCAAGCTCAACCCGCGCCGTGGCGAGTACATCGACCGCTTCAACCGCGAGATCAAGGTCTGAGCACGGTGAGCGACATCGCTTCGTTCACACCGCCCGCGGCGCCCGGGGCCGCGCCCCGGCGTGTGCTGTTGGGCATGCTCACGCCCTCGTCCAATACCGCGCTGGAGCCCATCACCTCGGCCATGGTGGCCGGCCTGCCCGAGGTGTCGGCGCATTTCGCGCGCTTCCGCGTCACCGAGATCTCGCTCTCCGACCAGGCCCTGGGCCAGTTCGACGAGACGCCGATCCTGGAGGCGGCGCGCCTACTGGCCGACGCGCGGGTGGACGTGATCGCCTGGAACGGCACCTCGTCCGGCTGGCTGGGCTTCGAGCGCGACGAGGCGTTGTGCGCGCGCATCACGGCCGAGACGGGCATTCCTGCCTGCACCTCGGTGCTGGCGCTGAACGAGGCCATGCGCCTGGCCGGACGCACGCGCTTCGGTCTGCTCTCGCCCTACCTGGCCGAGGTACAGCAGCGCATCGTGGCCAACTACGGCGCGAGCGGCTTCGACTGCGTGGCCGAGCAGCACCTCGGGCTGTCGGTCAACTTTGCCTTCTCCGAGGTCACGCCGGACCAGATCGAGGCCATGGCCCGCGCCGCCCTCGCCAGCGGCGACGTGCAATGCCTGACGACCTTCTGCACCAACCTGCGCGCCGCGCACCTGGTGCCGCAGCTGGAGGCGGCGCTCGGCGTGCCGGTCTACGACACCGTGGCCACGGCGGTGTGGAAGTCGCTGCGCATCGCCGGTGTGGACACGCGCCGCGTGACAGGCTGGGGCAGCCTGTTCGCGTTGTGAAGTGCGCCTGTAACGGTGTGCGCCTTGGTGCGCGCCCTTGCCTACACTCGCCGAACGCCCGAACCGACGCCATGCCCATCCCCACGCCCCGCCAGGTCCTGAAGGCCACCGGCAAGTCGGCCTCCAAGGCCGACATCTACCAGCGCATCTACGACGCCATCGTGGAGCACCGCCTCATGCCGGGCACCAAGCTGTCGGAGGAGCGTGTGGCCGAGCTGTTCTCGGTCAGCCGCACGCAGGTGCGTGGCGTGTTGCAGCGTCTGGCGGTGGAGCAGCTGGTGACGCTGATCCCCAACCGCGGCGCCTTCGTCACCACGCCCAGCGTGGACGAGGCGCACGACGTGCTGGAGGTGCGCCGAACGCTGGAGCCGGCCATCGTGCGCCGGGTGATGGACCGGATCGTTGCCGGCAAGGCGCCGCAGGCCATTAAGCAACTGCGGGCGCTGGTCAAGCGCGAGCAGCAGGCCCATGACAACGGCGACCGGCGCTCGGCGGTGCGGCTGTCGGGCGAGTTCCACGTGCTGCTGGCCGAGTTGTCGGGCAGCAGCCTGCTGACGCGGATGATGCGCGAGCTGACGCCGCTCACCTGCCTGGCCATCCTGACCTTCGAGGCGCCCACGGGCGCGGCCTGTCCCAACGACGAGCACACGCTGCTGATCGACGCCATCGAGGCGGGCCGCAGCGACGAGGCCCTGGCGCTGATGGCCGAGCACCTGCACCACATCGAGAAGTCGCTCAACCTGCATCAGGAGGAGGAGCCGGAGATCGACCTGGCGGAGGCGCTGCTGGGTTGAGCTCGTCGGGCAGGCGCTACATTGACCCTTCTCGACGCGGGCGCGTGCGGCGCGCATGTTCTGGCCGGCACGAGTGGTCCGGCCGCTGACCCGGCAGAGGACGCCGGCATGCGCGCTCCCGGTGCACGCTCGCGCTGACCGACTTGTTGCACAAGACGGGGTGCTCGCCTTCAACCGATGTGCCTGGGGCACTGCACGGCGCCGCGAATGGCACCTCCGCACGCATACCGGCATCCTCTGCCTTGACGTTGCGCCCGAGCGCTCCGCCCTTGCCCTGGTGGGTGTGCGGCGGGCAGCGCTCCTATTTCATAACTCGTAGAAGCGCTTGATCTCGGTCCACGCGTCTTCCGGCGTGTCGACATACCGGAACAGGTCGATGTCTTCCGGCGAGATCACGCCTTCGTCCACCAGGAACTCGAAGTCGATCAGCCGCCGCCAGTATTCCGATCCGAACAGCACGATGGGCACCGGCTTGGCCTTGCGGGTCTGCACCAGCGTGACCACTTCGAACAGCTCGTCCAGCGTGCCGAAGCCGCCGGGAAAGGCCACCAGCGCCTTCGCCCGCATCATGAAGTGCATCTTGCGGATGGCGAAGTAGTGGAACTTGAAGCTCAGCGCGGGCGTGACGTAGACGTTCGCGGCTTCTTCCATCGGCAGGGCGATGGCCAGCCCGACCGACAGGCCGCCGCCCTCGTAGGCGCCGCGGTTGGCCGCCTGCATGATGCCGGGGCCGCCGCCGGTGCAGACGAAGAGCTTGTCCTCGGGTTCCTTGTCGTTGCTGTAGTGCGCGACCAGCTTGCCGAAGGCGCGGGCCTGCTCGTAATAGTGGCTGCCGCGGGCCAGGCGCTTCCAGCGCGCGGCGGCCTTCTCGTCGCCGGCGGCCTCGGCCTGGGCGATGAGGGCCGTCATCTCCTCCTCGCTGCGGAAGCGCGCGCTGCCGAAGACGACCACCGTGTTCTCGATGCCGTGGGCACGCATCTCGATGTCGGGCTTCATCAGCTCGAGCTGCATGCGCAGGCCGCGGGTTTCGCGGCGCAGCAGGAATTCGGGGTCGGCGAAGGCGAGGCGGGAGGGGTCCGGGTCCAGCGGCAGGCCGCGGTCGGAATGGGCCTGAAGCGTGGCCCAGGCGTCGGCCAGGCGCTTGTTGTGAAGGTCGTGCGTGCTGTCTTTGGGGCTCATTCGGCGCTGTGGAAAGTGGCCAGGGGATTCTGCTCGCTGCAATCCTCGGGCCAGCGGCCAAAGAAAAAGGCCCCGGTGGGGCCTCGTGCTGCAGGAGCGATGCGGGAGTCTGCCGCCGGCAGGCTCAGACGCGCTTGCGGTATTCGCCCGTGCGGGTGTCGATTTCGATCTTGTCGCCCTGGTTCACGAACAGGGGCACGGCCACTTCGAAGCCGGTCGACAGCTTGGCGGGCTTGAGCACCTTGCCGGAGGTGTCGCCCTTGACGGCGGGCTCGGTCCAGGTGATTTCACGCTCGACGCTGGTGGGCAGTTCGACCGAGATGGCCTTGCCTTCGTAGAACACCACTTCGACCGGCATGCCGTCTTCGAGGTAGTTGAGGGCATCGCCCATGTTCTCGGCTTCGACTTCGTACTGGTTGTATTCGCTGTCCATGCAGACGTACATGGGGTCGGCGAAGTAGGAGTACGTGCACTCCTTCTTGTCCAGGACGATCTGGTCGATCTTGTCGTCGGCCTTGAAGACCACTTCGGTGTTGAAGTTGGCGATCAGGCTCTTCATCTTCATGCGCACGGTGGCGCTGTTGCGGCCGCCGCGGCTGTACTCGGTCTTGAGGACGACCATCGGGTCCTTGCCGTGCATGATGACGTTGCCGGCGCGGATTTCTTGAGCGATTTTCATAGGTGCTGGAGTTGAGGCCGCTCGGCGTGCCCCGGACCGTCACTCCCGCCCGGAAGGACGTCGGTGGCGGCGGCAAAAGCAGGTTCCCGCGGCGGGTTGGCGGCTCCGTGGGGGCGCACCGGCTGGTGCACGCGCCGCGGCGGAGATTTCCGCAAAGCCCGCGATTTTAGCTTTTTTGGGCAATGAAACGGAGGAGCCGGGTCAGCAAATCGTCCTGGGCGAGCAGCCGCGCGCGCGCCGCCTGCATCATGCGGGTCGCGTCGCCCAGCAGCGCGTCGTCCAGGGCCGGCAATGCCGGCGCGCCCGGCCGGTCGTTCCATGCGGCGTGGAAGGCACGGACCGAGGCGGGCGCGTCCAGCGCATCGAGCCAGGCGCCCAGCTTGTCGTGGTGCACGCCATCGTCCTGCGGGTAGATGTGCCAGACCATCGGCTTGCCGGCCCACAGGGCGCGCACCAGCGAATCCTCGCCGCGCACGGCGTTGAAGTCGGCGGCCCACAGCAGGTGGTCGAAGTCGGGCTGGGGCAGGTGCGGCAGCCAGTCGATGTGCAGGGCGCCCCGGTAGGCGGGTAACTGCGGCAGCACTGCGCGGACGGCCTCGGCCGTTCGGCCGGCCGCCACCAGCACCCGCGTCGGACGGGCGCCCCCGCACAGGCCCGCCAGCCAGTCGGCCAGCGCTGGCGGCTCGTAGCAGAACAGGCTGGCGATGCGCTCGCCCTGCCAGCCGACGCCTTGCGCCGCCAGCCAGGCGCCGCGGTCGAAGGCGGCCTGGCGCTGCGCCAGATCGGCTTCGCGCAGCAGCCCGCCCGTGCGATCCGTGAAGCCGGGATAGAAGAAATGCTTGGTGCAGCCGCGGCCCGGGCCGCTCATCACCGGTGAGGGCAGACCGTGCAGGCCTTCGACGAAGTCCTCGGCCGACAGGTATTCGAGGTTGAGCCAGATGCCGCCGGGCCGCGCGGCGAAGCGGGCGACGAGTTCGGGCGCGGGATCGCAGCCGAAGGCCTCGATCAGCACATCCGGATCCGGGCCGGCGGCCGCAGCGTCGCGTACGGCGGCGGGGTCGGACCAGTCGATCACCTGCACGCCCGGCTGGCCCTGCGGCGCCATCCAGGCGAGCGCGTTGGCGTCGTCCACCCACAGGCGCACCGGCTCGCCGCGCTCGACGGCGATCTGCCGGGCGAGCCGCCAGGTCACGCCCAGGTCGCCGTGGTTGTCGATCACGCGGCAGAAGATGTCCCAGTTCATGCCTGTGCCTCCGCGCGCAGGTGGTCGACCAGCAGTTGCGCCACGCTGGACAGGCCTTCGTCCGCCCGCACGCACAGCGCCAGCCGGCGTCGTGCCCAGGGCTCGGTGAGACCCACGATGCGCAGCGGCAACGCGCCGCGGAAGAGGGCGGCACTGCCGCGCGGCAGCACGCCCACGCCCAGCCCGGCAGCCACCATCTGGCACAGCGCGTCGTAGCTGCTGACCTGCATGCGCAGCCGCAGCGCCCGTCCGCGCTCGGCGGCGGCCCGGGTGAGCTGCTGGTTGATCGCGCTGCCTGGATGCATGCCGACGACGTCGTGGTCCAGCAGGGCACCGATGTCCACCTGGCGGCGCCGCGCCAGCGCATGGCCCTGCGGCACGACCAGCACGAGTTCATCCTCGCGGTAGGGCAGCAGGCGCACGGCATCGCCGTAGTCGCCGTCGTTCAGGATACCCAGGTCGGCCGCGTTCTCGGCCACGCTACGGGCCACGGCGCTGCTGATCTGCTCCTGCAGCCGCACGTCCACCTGCGGATGCCGAGCCAGGAAGGTCTGCAGCTCGCGCGGCAGAAACTGGGTGATGGCCGAGATGTTGGCCACCACCCGCACCTGGCCGCGCGTGCCGCGGCCGTAGTCGCGCATCTGCTGGGCGATGCCTTCCATCTCGTTGATCAGCCCGCGCGCCAGGTCGCGCAGCGCGAAGGCGGCCGGCGTGGGCGCCATGCCCTTGTTGCTGCGGGCGAACAGGGGCACGCGCAGCACGTCTTCCAGCTCGGCCAGGCGGCGGCTCACGGCCGAAGGCGCAATGTGGTGCTGCGCGCCGGCGGCGGCGATGGTGCCGTGCTCCATCACGGCCACGAACACGCGCAGGGAGACGGGGTCGAGGTTCATGGGAGGGGCGATGCTACCTGCCATGCCGGATTGCGATGGTGGCCTCGCGCAACGGCGCTTTGCGGGCGGATGTCCAGCCGCCATGATCCGCACCCGATCGGCCCGCCGGGCCTTGCCAGGAGACATCACGTGGACAGCGGCCCTCCATCCCTCTCCCTCATCGGCGGCGACGCGCTGCAGGGCGTCCGCATCGTCGAGATGGGCCAGCTCATCGCCGGGCCCTTCTGCGGCAAGACGTTGGGCGAATTCGGCGCAGAGGTCATCAAGATCGAACCGCCGGTCACCGGTGACCCGCTACGCAACTGGCGGCTGCTGCAGAAGGGCACCTCGGTGTGGTGGCAGGTGCAGTCGCGCAACAAGCGTTCGGTGGCGCTCGACCTGCGCGCGCCCGAGGGCCAGGAGGTGGCGCGGCGCCTGATTGCCGAGGCCGACGTGCTGATCGAGAACTTCCGCCCCGGCATGCTGGAGGAATGGGGCCTCGACCCCGAGTCGCTGCAGGCCGCCAACCCGGGACTGATCGTGCTGCGCATCTCCGGCTTCGGGCAGACCGGGCCTTACCGCGACCAGCCGGGCTTCGGCGTGATCGGCGAGGCCATGGGCGGCCTGCGCCACCTGACGGGCGAGCCGGGCCGGGTGCCCGTGCGAGTCGGCGTCTCGCTGGGCGACACCCTGGCGGCGCTGCATGGCGCCATCGGCGTGCTGGCGGCGCTCTATCACCGGCAGGCCCATGGCGGACGCGGGCAGGTGATCGACGTCGCGCTGCACGAGGCGGTCTACAACGTGATGGAAAGCCTGATCCCCGAATACAGCGCCTTCGGCGTGGTGCGCGAGGCCGCCGGCAGCGCACTGCCGGGCATCGCGCCCAGCAATGCCTATCCGTGCACCGACGGCTGGGTGCTGGTGGCCGGCAATGGCGACAGCATCTTCAAGCGGCTGATGCAGGCCATCGGCCGCCCGGACTTGGCCGCCGCGCCCGACCTCGCCAACAACGCCGGCCGCGTGGCCCGCGTGCAGGAGATCGACGCGGCCATCGCGCACTGGACCACGGGCCGCACGGTGCGCGAGGTGCAGCAAAGCCTGGCCGCCGCCCGCGTGCCGGCCGGCAAGGTCTACACCGCCCGCGACATTGCCGAAGATCCGCACTACCGCGCCCGCGACATGCTGCTGACCCAGCAGACGCGCGATGGCGACACGCTCACGGTGCCGGGCATCGTGCCCAAGCTTTCGGCCACGCCGGGCCGCGTGCGCAGCAGCGCGCCGCGCCTGGGTGATGACACCGACGCCGTGCTGGCCGAGGTGGGCCTGAGCGCCAGCCAGATCGCACAACTGCGCGAGAAGGGAATCATCCAATGACGGCCGTGCGCAGTGCCTGGCAGGGCGCCGGCCGCCGCATCCACATGCAGGAAGTCGGCCCCCGCGACGGCCTGCAGATGGAAGCCGCTTTCGTGCCCACCGCGGACAAGATCGCGCTGGTGAACCAGCTGTCGGCCGCGGGGCTGGACAAGATCGAGGTCAGCGCCTTCGTCTCGCCCGCGGCGGTGCCGGCGTTGCGCGACGCCGAGGTGGTGCTGCGCGAGATCGAGCGCCACCCCGGCGTCGTCTATGCCGCGCTAGTGCCCAACGTGCGCGGCGCCGAGCGCGCCATCGAGTCGAAGGTGGACGAACTCAACCTGGTGATGTCCGCCAGCGAAACCCACAACCTGGCCAACCTGCGCATGACGCGGGCGCAGTCCTTCCGCGCGCTGGCCGAGGTGGTGGCGCTGGGCCATTCGGCGCGGGTGGCGGTGAACGTGTCGCTGTCCTGCGTGTTCGGCTGCCCCATGGAGGGCGAGGTGGCGGTCGACGAGGTGTTCGACCTCATCGAGCGTTTCGACCAGTTGGGCGTGCACGGCCTCACGCTGTGCGACACCACGGGGATGGCCCATCCGGCGCAGGTGGTGCGCGTGGTGGCGATGGCGCGGCTGCGCTGGCCCTGCCAGACCTTCACGCTGCACTTCCACAACACACGCGGCATGGGCCTGGCCAATGTGCTGGCCGCCATCGACGCCGGCGCGGACCGCTTCGATGCCTCCATCGGCGGTCTCGGCGGTTGCCCCTATGCGCCGGGTGCCACCGGCAATGTCTGCACCGAGGAGATCGTGCACGCGCTGCAGTGCATGGACTTCCATGTGCCCGTGGATCTTGCGATGGTGATGCACGCTGCAGCCCGCCTGCCCGCCCTGGTCGGCCACGAGGTGCCCAGCCAACTGCTCAAGGCCGGCCCCCGGCTGCAGTTGCATCCGCCGCCGGCCGATTTCGCGGCCGTGCGCGAGCGCGCCCTGGCCCGCACCTGACGACCTGCCCGACCCTGACGACAACGGAGACAAGACCATGACGACGACCACCTTCCCCGCCATCGCCCGCCGCCGCATCGCGGCCGGCATCGGCACCGCGCTGCTCTGCGGCGCTGCCGTCCCGGCCGCCTGGGCCGAGGACGCCTACCCCAGCAAGCCCATCACGGTGGTCGTGCCCCAGGCCGCGGGTGGCGCCAACGACGTCATTGCCCGGGTGGTGGCGCAGCGCCTGTCCCAGCAGCTGGGCCAGACTGTGCTGGTGGACAACAGGCCCGGCGCAGGTGGCACCGTGGCCACGGCAGCGACGGCCCGTGCCAAGCGCGACGGCTACACGCTGCTGCTCACGGCCGACAGCGCGCAGGTGACGAGCCCGGCGCTCTACCGCAACCCAGGTTTCGATCCGGTCAAGGACTTCGAGCCCATCGCGCCCATTGCCACCGCCGGCTATGTGCTGGTGGCCAACCCGTCCTTTCCGGGCCAGAACATGGCCGACCTGATCCGGCTGGCCAAGGCGCAGCCGGGCGCGTATTCGTACGCGTCGGCCGGCAACGGCACGCTCAACCACCTGATCGGCGAGATGGTGCAGAAGGCCGCAGGCATCAAGCTGCAGCATGTGCCCTACAAGGGCTCGGCGGCAGCCGCGACCGATGTGGTCGGCGGGCAGGTGCCGCTGTCGGTTCAGAGCCTGCCCTCGGTCATCGCCTTCATCAAGTCGGGCAAGCTCAAGGTGCTGGGCGTGGTCAACCCGCAGCGCATCAAGGCGCTGCCCGATTCGCCCACCATCGGCGAGACGCTGCCGGGCTTCGGCCAGGCACCGTGGTACGCGCTTTTCGCGCCGGCCGGCACGCCCGTGCCCATCGTCACCCGGCTGCAGGCCGAGGTGAACAAGGCACTGGAAAGCCCGGACGTGTTGGAGAAACTGGCCAGCGTGGGCTGCGAGCCTTTCAAGGGCAGCTCGGCCCAACTGGCCGCGCTGGTGCAGTCGGACCTGCGCAAGTGGGCGCAGATCGTGAAGGACACGGGCGCGACGGTGGATTGATGCCGCGGCCGGGCGTTCCGGCCGCCCAGTAGCCAATCAAGAACATGGAGACACGCATGCACCTTACCCGCCAGCGCTTCCTGGCTGCCGCTGCAGCCGCCTGCCTGCTGCCCTTGCCGCTCGCCAGTCTGGCGCAGGGCGCCTATCCGTCGCGGCCGATCTCGCTCGTGGTGCCCACCGCCACTGGTGGCACCACCGACCTGTCGGCACGCATGCTGGCGCAGCCGCTGGGCGTGGCGCTGGGCCAGTCGCTGGTGGTGGAGAACAAGGGCGGCGGCAACGGCGCCATTGCCGCCGCCTTCGTCAAGCGTGCGGAGCCGGACGGCTACACGCTGCTGATGCAGTACTCCGGCTACCACGTCATCACGCCGGTGGTGAGCAAGACGCCGCTGCCCTGGGCGCAGAAAGACCTGCGGCCGGTCGCCAACGTGCTGTCCGCGCCGCAGATCATCGTGGTGCGGGCCGACCTGCCCGTGAAGACGCTGGCCGATCTGGGGGCCTACGCCAAAGCGCATCCGGGCAAGCTGAACTACGCCTCGTCGGGCAACGGCTCGTTGCAGCACGTGACCGGCGCCATGCTGGAGCAGCAGGCCGGCGTGCAGATGGTGCACGTGCCCTACAAGGGCACCGGCCCGGCCCTGCAGGACCTGCTTGGCGGGCAGGTGGACCTGACTTTCGGCACCGCGCCGCCCTTCATGCCGCACATCCAGGCCGGCAAGCTGCGTGTGCTCGCCGTGACCGGCGCCAGCCGCCTGCCCAGCCTGCCGGACGTGCCCAGCACCGCGGAAGCGGGCTTTCCGAAGCTGGATGCCAGCTCATGGTTTGCGGTCTTCGCACCCGCGGCCACGCCGGATGCGGTGGTGCAGAAGCTCGCGGGCGAGATCGGGCGGGTGGTGAACACGCCCGCCTTCAGAAAGCTGGCGCAGGACCAGGGCGCGACGGCGGACTTCCAGGATCCGGCGCAACTGGCCGCGCGGGTGACGGCCGACCTCGCGCGCTGGTCGCAACTGGCGAAGACGGCGCGTATCGAGGTGGACTGAAGCCGAGGGAAGCGCGCAATCGCCGCTGAAGGAAAAAGGGCGGTGCCATCGGCACCGCCCTTTGTTCTGAGGAGAGGCCCGGCTAGCGCCGGCGCCTCGTGCGCATCCCGCGCATCACGGCGTGAAGGTGTCGCCGAGCACGATGCCTTCGCGGCGGGGGTCTGCGCCGCCGCTGAGCACCGTCTTGCCGTTCACCTGCGTGCGGACCACCGTGCTGATGCCGCTGGACTGGGCGCTGACCGAGACCGTGTGACCCAGGGTGCGCAGGCCGGTCACCAGCGGATCGTTGGCACCGTTGCTGGTGGCGTCGATGTTGGGATGCTCGCCGCCCACGTTGGTGGTTACCGAATTGGAGGCGCCGAAATCGACCATCGACGTGGCCTGCTGCGCGTCGAGCTTCCAGTCCAGGGCGCCGACCAGCGTCTTGACCACGTACTGGATGATCGTGCCGCCGCCGGGCGAGCCGGTGGCCATCACGAAGTCGCCGGGCGCACTGCCGTTGAACACCATGGTCGGGGCCATCGTGCTGCGCGGGCGCTTGCCCGGTGCGACGCGGTTGGCCACGGGCAGGCCGTTGCTGTCGGTGGGCGAGGCCGAGAAGTCGGTCAACTGGTTGTTCAGCAGGATGCCGCGCGCCATGTGGTACGAGCCCATGGACGACTCCACCGTGGTCGTCATCGTGACCACGTTGCCTTCCTTGTCGACGATGGTCAGGTGCGTGGTGCCGTTCTCGGGCGTCTTGTCGATACCCAGTGGCACGGGGCCCAGGTCGCCGGCCTGCGCCGTGCCCATGCTCTTGGTGAAGTCGATCAGGTTGGCGCGGGTGCGCATGTAGGTCTTGTTGAGCAGCGTGTCCGGGCTGTTGCCGGGCAGGGGCACGAAGTCGGTGTCGGCCACGTACTTGTCGCGGTCGGCATAGGCCAGGCGTTCGGCTTCGGAGACCAGGTGCACGCCCATCACGGTCGGCTTGCCGCCTTCGATGTCGACGGCGGTGGGCGCATGCAGCGCCATGTTGAAGTTCTCGAGGATGCCCAGCGTGGACAGCACGCCGATGCCACCGGAGGAGGGCGGCGACATGCTGCAGATGTAGTAGGTGCGGTAGGTCACGCACACCGGGTCGCGGCGCTTGGGGCGGTAGTTCTTCAGGTCGTCCAGCGTGGTCAGACCCGGGGTGATCACGGAGCCATCGATGCCGGCGGTGATGCCGATCTTGGCGACGATGTCCTGGGCGATCGGGCCGGTGTACATGGCATCGGCACCCTGCGAGGCCATGGCCTTGAGCACGCCGGCATAGGCCGGATTGGTCAGCGTGGCGCCCAGGGGCTTCGGATTGCCAGAGGCGTCGAGAAAGTAGGCGGCTGCCTCGTCGTCGCGCTTGAGGTTGGAGGCCGAACCCGCGATGGCTGCGGCCATGCGTCCACCGATCTTGAAGCCGTTGGTGGCGAGGTTGGTGCCTTCGCCGAACAGGTCCTTCCACGCGAGCTTGCCGTGGTCGCCATGCGCGAGTTCGAGCATCCGCATCACGCCGGGGGTGCCGATGGAACGGCCGCTGGCGCGGGCACTGGGCTTGGGCGTGGTCTTGTCGGCGTCGCTGATGTAGCGCAGGTAGTCGGCCGTGGCTGCGGCCGGGGCCGTCTCGCGGCCGTCATAGGCTTCGACCTTCTTGGTCTTGGCGTCGAAGTGCAGCAGGAAGGCCCCGCCGGCGAGGCTGCTCGACTGCGGCTCCACCAGGCCGAGCACGGCCTGCACGGCCACGGCCGCGTCGACCGCGCTGCCGCCTGCCTTGAGGATGTCGCAGCCGGCCTTGGTGGCCAGCGGGTGGTTGGCGACCACCATGTAGGTCTTGGCATAGATGACCTTCTTGCCCGGCACATAGCCGGACGCCGGCTCCGGCGCGGCCGGGTCGCCCTGCAGGCCCGAGCCCACCACCACCGGCGATCCGGTGCTGGTGGTCTGGCAGCTGTAGTCGGGCGCGGCGGGAGCCGGCGCGGGCGCAGGTGCTGGGGTGTTGAGGTTGGCGGCGATCAGGGCCGCCGCCACGGCCTGCTGGTTGTTGTTGTCCGAGCCGCCGCCGCAAGCGGCGACCGAAACGGCCATGGCAAGGGGAGCGAGGACCCACAGGCCTCGCTTGTCTTCAGAAGTTCTCACGGGGATTCCGACTCTTGTAGTTGAACGGGAACGCAAATCATCCTTGATATTGCAAGTTTGTGTAGCAGGATTCGTTCCGGGGTCGCGGGCCACAATGGTGCCCATGTCCGAGGTGCATTCCGAACAACTATTGGCCGAGGTGGCCGCGCTTCCTTCACTGCCGGGGGTCTATCGCTACTTCGACGCCGCCGGCGCCGTGCTGTACGTGGGCAAGGCGCGCAATCTCAAGCGCCGCGTCTCCAGCTACTTCCAGAAGAACCATGGTGGCACGCGCATCGGCCACATGGTCGGAAAGATCTCTCGCATGGAGACCACGGTGGTGCGCTCCGAGGCCGAGGCGCTGCTGCTCGAGAACAACCTGATCAAGACGCTCAAGCCGCGCTACAACATCCTGTTCCGCGACGACAAGAGCTACCCCTACCTCAAGATCACCGGCGTGCGCGATCGCGATGGCAGCGACGGGCTGACACCGGCCAGCATCCCGCGCCTGGCCTATTACCGTGGCGCGACCGACCGGCGACACCGCTACTACGGCCCGTACCCCAGCGCCTGGGCGGTGAAGGAGTCGATCCAGCTGCTGCAGAAGGTGTTCAAGCTGCGCACCTGCGAGGACACGGTCTACGGCAACCGTACCCGGCCCTGTCTGCTCTATCAGATCAAGCGCTGCAGCGGTCCGTGCGTGGGGCATGTGGCGCCGGCCGACTACGCGCATGACGTGGCCAACGCTGAAGCCTTTCTGCGCGGCGAGACGCAGCAGGTGCTGGCTGAACTGGAGGGCCGCATGATGCAGCACGCCGAGCGGCTGGAGTTCGAACAGGCAGCAGAGCTTCGCAACCGCATGTCGGCCCTGTCGCGCGTGCTGCACCAGCAGTCGGTGGAGATCGTGGACGACAAGGACGTCGACATCCTGGCCGTGAAGGTGCAGGGCGGCAAGGCTTGCGTCAACCTGGCCATGGTGCGCGGCGGCCGGCATCTGGGCGACCGGGCCTATTTCCCCGCGCATGTGGAGGATGCCTCGCTGCTGCAACAGGACGTCGCCGCCGCCGACGACGGCGGACCGGCCGAAGGCGTGGACGAAGATGCGCAGGTGCCTTCGGTCGAGCGTCAGGTGCTCGAAGCCTTCATCGCCCAGCACTACATCGAGGCGCCGGCGCCCGCCACGCTGGTGCTGGGCGAGGTGGTCGGGCGCGAGCTGATCGAGGCCATCGCGCAGCAGTCCAGTCAGCGTGTCACGGCCGTCTTCCAGCCCCGGTCGCAGCGGCGCCTGTGGCTGGAGATGGCGCAGAAGAATGCCGACATCCAGCTCGCCCGCCTGCTCGCCGAAGAGGGCTCGCAGCAGGCCCGCACGCGCGCATTGGTCGATGCGCTGGAGCTGGCGCCGGACGACCTGACCCAGTTCCGCATCGAGTGCTTCGACATCTCGCACACGGCGGGCGAGGCGACGCAGGCCTCGTGTGTGGTCTTCGAAGCCCATGCGATGCAGAACCGCGAGTACCGCCGCTACAACATCGAGGGCATCACCCCCGGCGACGACTATGCCGCCATGCGCCAGGTGCTGATGCGGCGCTACGGCAAGATCGCCGAGGCCATGGCTGCCGAGGCCCAGGCGCCTGCGCCGGGCGATGGCGGCGGCGCGGATGCACCGCCCGGCACGGCGGGTGCGCGCATGCCCGACCTGGTCCTGGTCGATGGCGGCAAGGGCCAGGTGTCGATGGCCCGCGAGGTCTTCGTCGAGCTGGGCCTGCCGCTGTCTCTGATCGTCGGCGTGGAGAAGGGCGAAGGCCGCAAGGTGGGCCTCGAGGAACTGGTCTTTGCCGATGGGCGCGAGAAGGTGTACCTGGGACGGGATTCGGCGGCCCTGATGCTCATCGCCCAGATCCGCGACGAGGCGCACCGCTTCGCCATCACCGGCATGCGCGCCAAGCGCGCCAAGGTGCGTGTGGGTGGCAGCCAGTTGGAGGACATCCCGGGCGTGGGCCCGAAGCGGCGGGCCCGGTTGCTGCAGCGCTTCGGCGGCATCCGCGGCGTGGCGGCGGCCAGCGTGGAGGACCTTGCCTCCGTCGACGGCATTGCGCGTGACCTGGCTGAGGAGATATATCGCGCGCTTCACTGATCCCCGCGCGCACGCGGCCTTATGACTGCATCGGCAGCGTCAAGCGGGTGGTGACCTCATGCCACAATCTCCTGATGTTCTGGACCCTGCCCACCATCATGACCTGGACGCGCATCGTCGCGATTCCCCTGATCGTGGGCGTCTTCTACCTGCCGTTGCCCGAGGGCATGCGCAACCTCATCGCCACGGTGATGTTCATCGTCTTCGCAGCCACCGACTGGCTCGACGGCTTCCTCGCACGGCGCCTCAACCAGACCTCGGCCTTCGGCGCCTTTCTCGATCCGGTCGCCGACAAGTTCCTGGTGTGCGCTTCGCTGCTGGTGCTGGTGCACCTCAACCGGGCCGATGTGTTCGTGGCCCTGATCATCATCGGGCGCGAGATCGCCATCTCTGCATTGCGTGAATGGATGGCCCAACTGGGCGCTGGCAAGAGCGTGGCCGTGCACATGATCGGCAAGGTCAAGACCACCGTGCAGATGGTCGCCATTCCCTTCCTGCTCTACCAGGGCATGCTGTTCGGAACCATCGACACGGGCCGGTGGGGACGTTGGCTGATCTGGGCCGCCGCGGTGCTCACCGTGTGGTCGATGGTGTACTACCTGCGCAAGGCGATCCCCGAGATCCGCGCGCGCACCGAGGCCCGTGGCTGAACTACTTTGTGAAGTTGTTGTGCAATCTGTTTGCAGATGATGGCAGCGCGGCCACGGCTTATTGACACTCCTTGACCGCATGGTTGTAATCGGCCGCTCGGCCGCCAGGGCCGATGTCCTCGGAACCGCCTCCCTCCCTGTTTGACGACCACGGCGCATGCCCCCGGAGGGCCTGCTCGCGCTTCCGATTGCTGATCAACCTTCCGCCAAGAGGCCCTTGTGAACAAGACCGAACTGATCGAACACATCGCCAAGAACGCCGACATCTCCAAGGCTGCGGCCACGCGGGCGCTGGAGTCCACGCTGGGTGCGATCCGCACCACGCTGAAGAAGGGCGGCTCGGTGTCGCTGGTCGGCTTCGGCACGTTCGCGGTGGGCAAGCGGGCGGCGCGCACGGGGCGCAATCCGCGGACCGGAACTGCGATTAAGATCAAGGCCGCGAAGGTTCCCAAGTTCCGTCCCGGCAAGGCGCTCAAGGACGCACTGAACTGAATCCGAACCATCGGGGGTGCTTAGCTCAGTTGGTAGAGCGGCGCCCTTACAAGGCGTAGGTCGGGGGTTCGAGCCCCTCAGCACCCACCACCCCGATTGATGCGAAGGCCCGGAGCGATCCGGGCCTTTTGCATTGTTAACGCGAAACCGCACTCCCGCTTGGGTTTGCGTGGCACCTCGTCTTCGTGCGGCCTCGTCGCATTGGCGTTTGTCGGCGGCAATGCGCGCAGGCGCCGCAGCTAGAATCCGCCCGCCGGTTCGACCAGCCGGCGTCAGGGCAGGTGCTGCAAGCAGTCGTACAACAACATCTCTTGCCAGCCAAGGTCAGGGATCGTCCCCGAGCATTCACCCCCTCCGTGACCGGTGGCGGACGTCATGTTCGCCTTTGTTTCTCGTCGTCTCCGCGGGCGCTGTGGCGTCCGATCCTAGAGGTGTGCAGGCATGTTTGATTTCTTCCGCAAGTACAACAAGATCGTGATGATCGTCCTGTTCTTGCTGATCATTCCCTCGTTCGTGTTGTTCGGCGTGCAGAACTACACCAACAACGGCGACCGTGGCGACGTGGTCGCCTCCGTCGATGGGCAGTCGATCACTCGTACCGAATGGGAGCAGCAGCATCGCAACGAGACCGACCGGTTGCGCCAGCAGATGCCCAGCCTCGATGTGTCGGTCTTCGATTCCGACGCTGCGCGCTATGCCACGCTGGAACGCATGGTCCGCAATCGTGTGCTCACGGCGGCGGCCCTCAAGACCCACATGACCGTGTCCGACGGCCGCCTCACCCGTGTCTTCACCGAGGATCCTGGGCTTGCCAGCTTCCGCGACGACAAGGGCAACTTCGACCGCCAGCGTTTCATCATGGCCACGGGTCGCACGCCCGAACAATTCGAGGCTGCGGTGCGCGCGGATCTCTCCACGCAGCAACTGCTCGGCGGCGTGACCGGCTCGGCCGCGCCGAACCCTGCGCTGCTCGACGTGCTGAGCAATGCGCTGCGCGAGCGCCGCGAGGTGCAGGTGGCACGTTTCGGGCCCGCCGACTTCGCCGGCAAGGTGTCCGTGTCCGATGCCGACCTGGAGTCCTATTACAAGAGCCACACGAGTCGCTACCAACTGCCCGAGCAGGCGGATGTCGAGTACATCGTGCTGAACATGGATGCCGTCAAGAAGACCATCGCTGTGCCCGAGGCCGACCTCAAGGCCTACTACGACCAGAACAAGGATCGCTTCGGCACCAAGGAAGAACGCAAGGCCTCGCACATCCTGATCGCCGCGGGCAAGGATGCGCCGGCCGCCGAACGCGCCAAGGCCAAGGCCCGCGCGGAGGAACTGCTGGCCGAGGTCCGCAAGACGCCGGCCAGCTTCGGTGACCTGGCCAAGAAGAACTCGCAGGATCCGGTGTCTGCCGCGCAAGGCGGTGCACTCGACTTCGTGACCCGCGGTGCGATGGTCAAGCCTTTCGAGGATGCGATGTTCGCGCTCAAGAAGGGCGAGATCAGCAATGTGGTCGAAACCGAATACGGCTACCACATCATTCGCCTGGACGACATCAAGCCGGCCGTGGTGCCGCCCTTCGAGCAGGTGCGTGCCCGTATCGAGGACGAGATTCGCGGCCAGCAGGCCTCGCAGGCCTTTGCCAAGCAGGCCGAGGTCCTGTCCGACTTGGTCTACCAGCAGGCCGACAGCCTGCAGCCCGCGGCGGATGCGCTCAAGCTGCAGATCCAGAAGGCACAGGGTGTGGGTCGCACGCCCGTGCCTGGCGCGCAGGGTCCCCTGGGCAACCGCAACTTCATCAATGCACTGTTCGCGGCGGACACCCTGGAGCGCAAGCACAACACCGAGGCCATCGACCTGGGCGGCAACCAGCTCGCAGTCGGTCGCGTGACGCGCCACGTTCCGGCGCGCACGCAGACCTTCGACGAAGTGAAGGCGCGTGTACGCCAGGAACTGGTCGCCGAGCGCGCGGCAGCGGCCGCCAAGACCGAGGGTGAGGCCAAGCTCAAGGCCTGGGAGGGAGCTGCGGCCGGTGCCGTGCCTGCCGGTCTGGGCCAGCCCATCGCCGTGTCACGCAACGACAACGCCAGCTCGCAGCCGTCGGCTGTGGTCGAGGCGGCCCTGCGTGCCGATCCCGCCAAGCTGCCCGCGTGGGTCGGCGTGGATCTCGGTGCCGAAGGGTATGCCGTGGTGCGCGTCAACAAGACGCTGCCGCCGGCCGAGGTGCCCGCGGACCAGCGTCAGCAAGAGCGGACGCAGCTTTCGCAAGCCATGGCGGGCGCGGAGGCCGAGGCCTACTATGCGATGCTCAAGGACCGCTTCAAGGCCACGATCAAGGTGCCGCATCCCTCCGGCGCTCCTTCAGTGGTCGTGAACTGATTTTCGTGAGAGTCGGGATTTTTCCGCTATACTCCGAAGTTCTCTCGGTGGCTGTAGCTCAGTTGGTAGAGTCCCAGATTGTGATTCTGGTCGTCGTGGGTTCGAGTCCCATCAGCCACCCCATCGAATACGTATAGAACACGGGCACTTAGGTGCCCGTTTCTGTTTTCGGTCAGCATTCCCTGCGCACGGAGGCGTTGCGTTGGATTGCAAGCCGCTCCCCTCCTCATCTCGCGCACCACACGCCGTTTATGCCGTGGCATGGGGCGGTTCCAGCTTCCAGATCAGTGAGCTATGCCGGCGGGTTCGCCTTGCGCGCAATGCGCATCCTTGACGAGCTATTTGAAGCGCTGTCATCCCTCGGGCCAAAGACGTCTTGTCACCAAGCAGTCCAGCGCAATCATTAACTTATTTGATTTAGATCAAGTACAGAACGCGGGCCGTCGGCTACCGGCCCCGTATTACGCTCGACTGAAATTGCCGGTGCTCAAAGAATGCGCCGTCTAATGGGTCGGCGCATTTGCAACGGCAGAGCGTCGGCAGTTACCGATGACTTTCGAGCGCACTGACGTGGCGTGCGCTGTGGCCGTACGCGCAGACTCGGCGAGGTCCAACGTCCGTCATTTGCGGCGTTTTGCCCGGTTCGCACGCGAATCACGCCTGTATCGTCCACGGACCTTCCGGGGCGCGTGGACGGCCATCTTCGAGATGCTCCAATGCCGCAGACCATTGTTCTGCCGTCAAGGCGTACCCCTTCGCCGCATATGACCGGCGCCGGTGGGTAAGTGGTGGATGCTTGGCCTTTACCCCGGTCCCCGGGGACCGCTTCAGCAGTCCGGATAGTCGGGGGGAGGGGGCGCCGGAGTGAGCAGCGGCAGTTCCCCCTTCTTGGCGGCCCCAAGGTCGTCGAAGGATTCCAGGGAGCGCATGTAGCGCCGCAGCGTGCGGATGTGAACGCCGAACCTTTCTGCGAGGGCACCCAAGGGTTCCCGTCCCAGGTAGAGCGTCAGCTCGTCAAGCTGCTCGGCTGTGAGGGCGCGGGGACGCCCGACGTGCCGTCCCAGCCCGCGCGCGGCTTCCATTCCGGCCTTGGTGCGCTCGCTGATGAGCGAGCGCTCGAACTCCGCCAGTGCGCCCATCAGATGAAAGATGAGCACGCCCCCCGCAGTGCCGGTGTCAATGCTCTCGGACAAAGAGGCGAATTGAATCTTTCGTCGCCCGAGGGAGGCGACCACCTGGACCAGCCCGTTGACCGAGCGTCCCAGTCGATCCAGCTTCCAGACGACCAGGGTGTCGCCGGGTTTCAAGCGCCGTAGCGCTCTCGCAAGCCCAGGGCGGTCGAACACCGCGCCGGACACGCCTTGGTCCGTGTAGAGAACATCACAGCCCGCGCGCTCCAGCGCCCGAAGCTGAAGCTCAACACTTTGTTCATCGGTTGAAACGCGTGCGTAGCCAACTTTCATGATCCGGGTGAGGGGTGCGCACCCACCTTTGGGGCATGGGCGCGTCACTTGCCTGAGAAGTAGTTAACGAGTTGGGAGTCTAGGGATTGACAAAAGGGTACCCTTTTGTTTGCTTCATTTACAGCCCCTAAAAGAAAAGAGACAAAGAGTAAGAGACGTCACTGAGGGATGATTCTTAAGTATTAGGGCGTAACGGTACCCTTTTGTCCATCACGACGAATACGTACGCCGATACGGGGCGTCCGCCGCGCCCGGCGCATGGGGGCTGGCATGACGCCCGAGGTCGACCTGCCCCAACGGCTGAAGCCCGGCCGGTTCGACCGTTTCGGCCTTGATCGGCTGGAGCGGGAACTGCGCGAGATGCTCAACACCATCTGCGCTTACCGTGACGCGATCGGCGACTACGGCCTGGTTGGCGGCCGCGCCGACGCCTCGGCGAATGACGCAGCACATCCCCCCCAACGCAACGACGACATCCTCGTCCCCTCGCGCGACCTGCCGCCGCCGTCGGCGTTGCCCGAGCACGCGACCGAGGGCCCTCTGGGCGATACCGGTTGGGTGCTGCTCGGCGATGGGTGGCTGCTTCGCGCCCCGGACGGCTACCGCCTTCGCCTGAACATCTGCGAGCGCGCACTGCTGCTCGCTCTGGCGAACGCCAACGATCACGCGATCTCCTTCGACGCGTTTTTCCAGCTCATGGGCACGACCCGCGCGGTGTATGGGCAGAAGCCGCTTGCCGTCACCAGCAAGCGAATGATCCTCATGCGGCTCATGAAGAAGCTCGCGTGCTCCACCTCACCGGGCCCGCTGATGTCCGTGTACGGCTGGGGCTACCGCCTGCGTGCAAAGGACGAGTTGCTGCCTCAGCCCGAGCCGAGCAACCCGATCCTGGGCCGAGCGCCCTTGCGACAGCCCCATCGCGAGCGCCTTATGGCGGGCGACGGCTCCGCCGCCCGTTGAACGACGTTTGTCGTGTTCCTTCGCTGCGAACGCTCGCGTCTCCCATTTCCCCCCCCCCCGATCCCCCTTCCATTTCCGCGAGGAGAAACCTCATGAAGCACCGTCTGACTGCCGCCTTTGTGTTGACGCTTGCGCTTGCCGGGACCGGCTGGGCGCAGTTGGCGCCCTCGGCCCAAGGGGCTGCGCCGGCCCCAGCGGCGCAGGAACAAAAGGCTGTCACTGTCGCGCTGACGCAACAAAAGGTCGTCAAGGACGAGAAGGGTCGCGACAAGCTGGTCGAGGCCGAAACGGTCAAGCCCAACGACGTGCTGGAGTACCGCGCGGTCTACAAGAACGTGAGTACGCGGCCGGTCAAGCAACTGGCCGCCACCATCCCGCTGCCCGAGGGGCTGGAATACCTGCCCACCTCGGCCCAGCCACGCAAGGGCGTGCAGTTCGCACCCGCCTCGGGCGCCTACGCCGCCGAGCCGCTCATGCGCAAGCTGCCCAATGGCCGTAGCGAGCCGCTGGCCTACAGCGACTACCGCAGCGTGCGCTGGTCCATCGACGAGCTCGCGCCGGGCGCCGAAGTCACGGTCGTTGCCCGCGCCAAGGTCGAAGCGGTCGAGCCGCCTGCGGCCACCGCCTCGGCGACCGCAGCCCCCAAACCCGCCGCCACGTCCCCCGCGGCCACCCCCGCCAAACCTTGATGCGTCCGGGGCGACCGACCGGGCGGACCCGGCGTCGTCACCCCTGTCGCGCCCCCAGTGCTGATCGGCAGACGCCCGTGGCCGTCCTGGCTGCTGGCGCCTGCTGATCTCACGGCCATGCACGAGTTCGGGCCCCGGGCTCGGCAGGGCAGCCCTTCGTCATTCCGACTTGCAAGTCAGCTCAGAGAGGAGAAATCACGTGAAATACAACAATCCACGAACCCCGGGGGCCTTCGGGCGCCCGGCGGCGTGGGGCAGCGCGCTGGCGCTGGCAGCCGTCTTCCTGATGGGAAGTTCGTCCGCTCTCGCAGCCGCCCCCGCCGCCAACTCGTCCATATCGAACCAGGCCTCGGCCTCGTACCTGGACACCAACGGCAATGCCCAGGTGGCCGCCTCCAACGTCGTGGTGACGACGGTGCAGCAGGTGGGCTCCTTCACCCTGGACGCCAAGGCGACCACGGGCGGACCGCTGGACATCGTCAACACCAAGAGCGGCGCGGCCGGTGCGGTCATCTACGCCCCGCACGTGCTGATCAACACCGGCAATGGCGCGGACAGCTTCAACATCTCGGTGGCCGGCTCGACCAAGTTCAACAAGGTCGAGATCTACAGCGACACCAACTCCGACGGCCTGCCCGACAGCGCGACGCCGCTGTGCTCGGGCACGACGGGCTGTACCGTTTCGACGGCACAGACGGTCGCAGGCAGCAACGGCAAGCTCAGCTTCGTCGTGGCCTACTCCATTCCGGCGACCGCCACCGGCAGCGGTGCCTATGACGTCGGCGACGTCACGGTCACGCCGATCACGGCCAGCACCTCCATGTACGCGACCTCGAACCAGAGCGTCAGCGTGCAGGACACCGTCTCGTTGACCACGACGGCGGCATTCAACGTGTCCAATGCCATCGGTCAGCCCGGCAGCGGGATCAACCCGCCCTCCGGCGCCTGGCCCACAGCCATCAACAACGGCAAGCGCTCCTCGTCCACATCGTGCGCGACGACCTGGAGCAGCACGCTCGCGTCGTCGGCCACCTGCACGTACACGACCTACACCATCACCTATAGCAACACGGGTGGTGCGGCAGGTCGCTTCAACATGCAGGACGTGATCGGCACCGGTGCCACGGCAGGCTTCACGTACGTGACGGGCTCGGCAGTCTGGAGCAACAACTCCGGCGCGGCGCTGGCCGAGACGGCGGGCTCCAACGGGGCCAACATCGACTTCGCCTACGACAGTGCCACCAAGAAGCTCACCTTCGTGGACAACGCGCTGCCGGTCAACACGACCCGTACGCTGAGCTTCGTGGTCTTGGTCAACAGCACGGCTGCGGTGAAGGACAGCACCACGACCAGCACGGTGACCTATAACCCGGCCGATGCTGGCGTCACCGCCACCGCTAGCGCGCCGATCGGCGTGGCGATCTCCTCGTCCAACCAGGCAGCCTTCACGGTCGCCGGCACCTACAGCATCGTGGTCGGTACGGCCGCTTCGGTCTCCGCCTCCGACGCGCTGGATAGCCCGGCCGGCACGCCCCGGTCTGATCCGACCGACACCCAGACCCTGGCCAAGGTGGCCGCCGGCAAGCCCGCGGTGTTCACGCACACGGTCTACAACCTGGGTAACGACACGGACACGGTCGAACTGACGTTGGCGACGGGCAACACCTTCGAGAGCGGCACGATCTTCCGTTACTACAAGGCGGATGGCACGACACAGCTGTCGGACACCAATGCCGATGGAACGATCGACACCGGTCCGATTCCTGCGGGTTCGTCGGTCAAGATCATCGTGACGGCCACCGTGCCCACCACGACGGCGGCCAACGCCTCGGCCAACTACAACGTTGTGATCGTGGGTACCTCCAAGGGTGATAGCACGGTCAAGGATGCTTCGTCCGACAAGCTGACGGCTGTCACGGGCCCGTTCGTCGACCTGACCAACAACAGCGCCGCGGGCGTCAGCTCCTCTGGCAGCAATGCCGACGTGGGCACGGGCCCGAGCGCTTTGCCGACCGTCTCCAACGCGAGCGTTCCGGCCGGCTCCTGGACCAAGTTCGACCTGTGGCTGACCAACAACGACAGCGCGGCCAACAGCTATGCGCTGTCGGCCAGCAGCACCACCGGCTTCCCCGGAACCCTGCCCTCGGGCTGGACGGTGAAGTTCGCCGCGGGTGCTGTTCCTGCCGACCAATGTAAGGATGCAACTGCCATCACCAGCACCGCTTCGGTCGCCGTTGGCGGCAACACCGAGGTCACAGCCTGCGTCTACGTGCCCGTCACGCAAGTGAAGGTCACCCAGGCCGTGTACTTCCAGGCCAAGGCGAACTCGGCTGCCTCCGATGGTTCCACGCCCGTGGACATCATCTACGACCAGGTGATCGTGACGTCCGCTGCCGACACCTTCGGCGCCTCGCTCACGCCCAACGGCGAGGGCCAAGTCGCTCCGGGCGGCTCGGTGGTCTATGCCCACCTGGTGCAGGCCACTGGTACGGCGACCTGCAAAGCTGGCGGCAAGGTCAGCGTCACTCTGGACCCGGCGGACGTGACTGCCGGCTGGACCTATGCGGTCTACATCGATACGAACGGCAACGGCCAACTGGACGCCGCCGACACGCTGGTCACCAGCGCCACGACGCTGCCGGACGTGGTACCTGGCACGCCGCAGTACCTGCTGGTCAAGGTGTTTGCACCCGGTGGTGCCGTTGCCGGCGCGACCGACATCGCCACCGTGAAGGTCGACTTCAGCGCAACCACCACCCCTGGCTGCGGCGCACCGACGGCAACTGACACGTCCAAGGTAGTGACTGGCCAGGTTCGTCTGTACGCCAGCCAGGCCAAGAACCCGAACGCCACCTGCGACAAGGCCGGCATCAACACCGCCCTGAACAGCCTGACCGCCAACGCGATCTCGGCCAAGCCCGGCGAGTGCATCGTCTATCAGCTCAAGGCGGTCAATGAAGGCACCTCGGTGCTGACCAACCTGAACCTGACGGACGTCGTGCCCGCGTACACGACGCTCACGACGGTGCAGCCGGACACGACCTGTGCGTCCACCAGCATCGCACCGCAGTTCACCAGCCCCACGGGCTGGACCTCGGCGACCACCTCGGTCACCTGCGGCAACGGCACCACGGCCACCACCGTGAACCCCGGCGGCACGGCGACGCTGACCTTCCAGGTTCAGATCAACAACCAGTAAGCAAGCCTGAGCGCGAACAGCTGCTGCCCGCCTGCCCTGCCGTGAAGCAGGGCAGGGCAGGGCGGCAGCCCGCCTCCAACGAAGGCTAAGCCGCCGGCCCGTCCGGCCGGCTTAGCCCTTCTCTGCGTGCTTTGGCAGCTCTGCCAGAGCCCGCAGAAAAGAAGCAAAACGCCCACCAGAACAAGACCGTGACCACCTCTCGCATGCCCAACGCCAGGATCCAGGACTGCCAGGCCCGTCCCGACAGCCATGCCCGACCCGACCGGCCCCGCCCTGGCTCGCCACGCCTTGCCGCGCTGGCGCTGATGTGGCTGCTGGCCCTCGGGGCCGGCCTGCTGTCGCTGGCACCCGGGTCCGCGCACGCCGCACAGCCCGCCGGCGGCACCGTGCTGCGGGTGATCGCCACGGCCACCTACATCCCCACAGGCCTCACGCAGACCGAGACCGTCTCCTCCAACCTGCTCACCGTGAGCGTCGCCTCGGTCGAATCGCTCACGCTCACGCAGGACCAGGCGCTCACCATGCCGCCCGGCGCGCAGCTCACCCTGAGTCACCAGCTCACCAACACCGGCAACGTCAGCTCCAGCTACAAGCTCGCCTGGGGCAACGGCGGCGGCACCTGCCCGAGCTCGGCCGCGCTGGCCCTGTCGGGCCTGAAGCTGGTGCGCGACACCAACGCCAACGGCGTGGCCGACGGCAGCGAGCCCGTGCTCGCCCTCAACACGGCCAACGCGCTGACCCTCGCCCCTGGTGAATCCGTCACCCTGCTGGCCGTGGGCACCGTGCCCATGACCGCCACGGGCAGCCTGTGCGCCACCCTCACCGCCACCACCGCCACGCAGGGCGTGAGCGCGAGCAACCGCGACAGCATCGACATCGGCAACGTGGCCGTGCTGGCCATCAACAAGTCGGCCGTCTACACCTCGCCGCTGCAGGCCGGGCTCTCGCGCATCGACTACACCGTGCGCGGCAGCAACATCGGTTCGCAGACCGCGCAGCCCACGGCCAGCACCGCCGCCACCGGCGGCACCGCCATCACGATCGACGGCGCCGCCACCAGCGTGCTGCTGCTGCGCGACGTCATCCCCACCGGCACCCGGTACGTCGCCGGCAGCCTGCAGTCGAGCCTGCCGGGCGCCTTGAGGCTGTTCCGCCTGCCGGGCGACGCCCCTTTCGCCTACCGCAGCAACGCCGACGACGCCGCGGCCATCGAGGTCGCCGTGGCACTGCCCGCCGGGCAGAGCATCGGCGTCAACGTCTCCTTCCAGATGCAGTTCGGCGTCACCGTCACCAGCAGCGCGACGGCCGCCAACATCGCCAACACCGCGCAGGCCTACTTCAACAACGGCACGCAGATCGCCAGCAGCGACTCCAACACGGTGGCCATCCCGCTGCCGTCCACGCGCATCGGCGTGGCCGAAGCCGCCAGCATCCCCCTGGCCAACGGCGACGGCACCAGCGACGTCACGCTCACCGTGCGCGTCAAGAACTACGGCAACGCGCCGTTGTACGACGTGCAGCTGAGCAACGTGCTCGAAGGCGCCGCGGCCAGCACCCTGGGCACCTACACCAGCGCCGCCTCGCCCGCCACCGGCCAGTACACCGTGCGTGCCGGCACCCTCAAGATCTACCAGCCCAACGGCAGCGTGGGCGGGCAGGTGGCCAGCGTCAACAGCGCCTTCACCGGCACCGCCGCGCAGTCCGGCCTGCTCGCCGCGGGCGCCGTGCTGCCTGTGGGCGGCGACCTCACGCTGCAGTTCACCGTGCGCTTCAACACCAGCGGGCGCACCGGCACCCTCTACACCAGCACCACCGCCACGGCGGCCACCGTGCCGGGTGCCACCGCCACCGTCAGCGACGCTTCCGTCGACGGCAGCGACCCCGACCCCGACCGCGACGGCGACCCCGGCAACAACAGCGCGCCCACGCCCATCGGCAGCACGCAGCCGCTGCTGTCCCTGGTCAAGACCGTCTCGCTGCCGCGCGTGGTCTCCACGGGTGTCTACGACGTCGACTTCAACTTCAAGATCACCAACAACGGCACGGCCGCGGCGCCCAATGTGCGCATCGTGGACAACCTCAACTGCGCCTTCTCCATGGACAAGGCCGACACGCCCGTGGCCAGCTGGGCGCTGCAGGGCGGCGTGCACACCGGCAGCGGCATCCTGGCGCCTTCCAGGAGCTTCACCGGCAACGCCATCTGCGACCGCACCAAGTGGGACGGCACCGACCCCACGCAGTTTCCGACCGAGTTCGCGCTCAGCGTGGTCGACGGCTCGCGCGCCCTGGGCGCCGGCCAGAGCGAGCAGGCCGGCTTCACCGTGCGCGTGACCCTCAAGAGCGCCGCCGTGGGCAACCGCGTGAGCTTCACCAACAAGGCCTGGGCCGTCGCGCTGTCGGACAACACCATCAACGTCACCGGCGCCATGGTGGCCGGCGCCTCCACCACCACCGCCCAGGGCGTGCTGATCGACCCGCAGGGCACCGTGTACGACGCCGTCAACCGCAACCCCATTGCCGGCGCGGTGGTCACCGTGCGGCGCCAGTCGTGCGACGGCGGCACCTCCGGCGCCATCACGGCCGACCAGGTGCTCGGCGGCAACTCCGGTGTCTACACCTACAACGCCGACGGCACCCTGTCCATGACCACCGGCGCGGACGGCACCTGGCAGTTCTACTGGGTCTCGCCGCCCATCTCGGGCAAGTGCACCTACACCGTCTCCGTCACCCCGCCGGCCACCGGTGGCTACCTCTATCCCTCGCAGCGCATTCCGGCACAGAGCGGCAGCTTCACCAGCTGCGGCGCCATCGGCCCCGCCAGCACGCCTCCCCAGGAAGGGCAGAGCACCACCTGGTACACCAGCTTCGCCAGCGGCTTCAACAGCGACGGCAGCGCCTGCGACGTCGTGCACGACCACATCCCGCTGGACCCGGGCCTGGCCAACGGCCTGCTGCTGCGCAAGAGTGCGAGCAAGCAGCAGGTGGAGTTCGGCGATTTCCTCGACTACGCGCTCACCGTCACCAACAAGACCGGTGCCAGCGTCACGGGCCTGAACTTCAGCGACGTGCTGCCCGCCGGCTTTGCCTACGTGGCCGGCAGCAGCAAGTTCAACGGTGCAGCCGTGGCCAACCCCACCGGCGGCGCCGGCCCCACGCTGGTATGGCAGTTCCCCAGCTTCGTGCTGGCGCCCGACCAGGTCGCCCTGGTGCGCTACCGCGTACGCGTCGGTGTCGGCGCGCGCATCGCCGGCGACGCCACCAACCGCGCCCAGGCCACCAGCAAGGGCTACACCTCCAACGAGGCCAGCCAGACCGTGCGCGTCAACGGGGGCGTGTTCTCCGACGAGGCCTTCGCCTTCGGCAAGGTCTACATGGACTGCAAGCGCGACAGCCAGCAGCAGGGCGAGGACGAGCCCGGCGTGCCCGGCGTGCGCCTGTGGCTGGAAGACGGCACCAACGTCGTCACCGACGGCGAGGGCCGCTGGAGCCTGTACGGCCTCAAACCCGTCACCCACGTGCTGCGCCTGGACGAGACCACGCTGCCTGCGGGCGCCAAGGTGCTCATCCAGGACAACCGCAACGCCGGCACCCCCAGCAGCCGCTTCCTCGACCTCAAGAAGGGCGAGTTCCAGAAGGGCAACTTCCCGCTCGAAGGCTGCGACAACGCCGACACCCAGAAGGACGTCGAAGCGCGCCGCAAGGCCGCCGCCAAGAACCTCGACGCCGAGATGGCTGCCGCACTGCGCACCCGGCTGGACCCCAAGGGCACCGTCACCACCAGCTCGGACACGCGCGGCATGCCCGCCTCGGGCCAGATCAACGGCGGCGGTGGCAATGGCGCCGGCAGCCTCTCGGCCAACAGCGGCCCGCTGATCGCCATGCCCTCGGGCCCCGGTGCGGCCGGCGGCTCCGCCAGCCTGGGCGGCGGCAGCTTCCTCGATGGCTCCGGCTCCGTGGGCGGCACCGGCACCCTCAGCGCCGCCCAGCAGGCGGCCAAGGGCTCGGGCCAGGTGCCCATGGCCGGCACCGCCACCCAGCCGGCCAGCGCCGCCACCGGCGGCCCCACCGCCGGCCTGGTGCCCCAGCCCGTCGCCCCCAGCGGCATCGACCTCGAAAAACTCCTGCCCACCCTGGAGCGTGGCGCCGGCTTCGTGGAGCTGCGCGACAAGGACACCGTGCCCGGCCAGGTCGTGAACGTGCGCGTCAAGGGCCCCGCCGGTGCCCAACTGCAGCTGGCCGTCAACGGCGAGGTGCTCGATGGCCGCCGCGTCGGCAAGAAGGCCACGCTGCCCTCGACCAACATGACCGCCTGGGAATACATCGGCGTGCAGCTCCAGCCAGGGGCCAACGCGCTGCGCCTGCAGGTGCTCGACGACGCCGGCATCCCGCGCGAGGCGCCGGTGCAGATCACCGTCACCGCGCCCGACAAGCTGGGCATCGTTCGCATCGTGCTGCCCAAGGACGCCCGCGCCGACCTGCGCACGCCCGTGCCGGTCGAAGTGCTGCTGACCGACGCCGCCGGCGTGCCCGTCACCGCCCGCAGCCAGATCACCCTGGAGAGCGACGCCGGCCGCTGGCAGGAGGAAGACCTCAACCCGCAGGAGCCCGGCCTGCAGGCCTTCATCGAAGGCGGCAAGGCCACCTTCCACCTCATTCCCCCGGGCACCCCGGGCGAGCTGCGCATCCGTGCCACCGTCAACGCCCTGGTGCAGGAGGCGCGCCTGACCTTGCTGCCCGACCTGCGCCCCATGATCGCCCTGGGCATCGTGGAAGGCACGCTCGACCTGACCAAGCGCGGCAAGCTGGGCGTGGACCAACTGCCCGCCGGCGCCGCCTTCGAGCAGGAACTGTCCTCGCTCGGCAGCAACGGCGACAGCGGCAACGCCCGCGCGGGTGGCCGCGCCGCGTTCTTCCTCAAGGGCGCCATCAAGGGCGACTACCTGCTCACCGCCGCGCTCGACACCGGCAAGTCCAGCAAGGACCGCCTCTTCCGCGACATCCGCCCCGACGAGTTCTACCCCGTCTACGGCGACAGCTCCGAGCGCGGCTACGACGCGCAGAGCTCGCAGAAGCTGTACGTGCGCATCGACAAGAACCGCTCCTACCTGCTCTACGGCGACTTCACCACCGCCAGCAGCACCGAGGTGCGCAAGCTCAGCCAGACCAGCCGCACCCTCACCGGCATGAAGGGCGTGTACGACGACAACGGCATGCGCGTCACCGCCTATGCCTCGCGCACCTCGCAGACGCAGCAGATCGAGGAATTCGCCGGCCGCGGCATCTCCGGCCCCTACTACCTGGCCGGCAACCTGGGCGAGATGGTGGAGAACAGCGAAACGGTGGAAATCGTCTCGCGCGACCGCAACCAGGCCAACGTGATCGTGAAGGCCACCACGCTGCAGCGCTACGTGGACTACACCCTGGAGCCCACCACGCGCCGGCTGATGTTCGTGAGCCCGGTCTCGGCCGTGGACGGCAGCCTCAACCCGCAGTCCATCCGCGTCACCTACGAAGTGGACGCAGGTGGCCCCAAGTACACCGTGGCCGGTGTGGACGCGCAGGTCAAGCTGGGCGAGCGCGTGCAGGCCGGCGTGGTCGCCCATGTGGACGACAACCCCGAGAACCGCCGGCGCATGACCGCGCTCACCGGCCTGGCCCGCCTGGACGAGAACACCAGCATGGCCACCGAGGCCGTGCGCACCCACAGCGACGACAAGGGCGCGGGCTCGGCCGGGCGCATCGAGCTGCGCCACCAGACCGAGAACCTGGGCGTGTCGGTGCAGGCCGCGCGCGCCTCCACCGGCTTCGACAACCCGGCCGCCGGCTTCGGCGCCGGCAACACCGAGGCCAGCGCCCGCGCCGAGTACCGCATCGACTCCACGATGGCCGCGCGCGCCGAGGCCATCTACAGCAAGAGCGCCACCAGCGACACCGACGCCGCCCGCGGCCAGGCCGTGTCGCTGCTCAAGCGCTTCAACAACTACTTCGCCGGTGAAGTGGGCCTGCGCCACGGCGCCACGGCCAGCAGCAGCTCGTCGATGTTCAGCTATGACCAGGTCTCCAGCTTCGGCAGCAGCAACGGCGCCAGCTCGGTCACCAGCCTGGGCAGCCTGGCCAGCACCGCCAGCAGCAGCGCTCTGGCGGCCAGCCAGAACGACCTGACCACCGTGCGCGGCCGCCTCACCGCCACCGTGCCCGGCCTGCCCCAGGCCCAGGTCTTTGTCGAAGCCGAGCAGGCCACCAACGACAGCGGCAAGCGCATGGCCGCCGTCGGCGGCAACTACGCCATCACCGACAAGACCCGCGTCTACGGCCGCTACGAACTGACCTCCACCCTCTACGAGGACAGCAGCACCACCAGCACCAGCCGCAACGTTGGCATCCTGGGCGTCGAGAGCGCCTACATGGAAGGCGGGCGCGTCTACAACGAGTACCGCCTGGCCGATGCGGACAGCACCCGCACCGCGCAGATCGCCAACGGCATCCGCAACACCATCAAGCTGGGCGAGCACTGGTCCGTCACCGGCGGCATCGAGCGCGCGCGCGCCCTGGGCACCGTCTCCAGCGACAGCCTGGCCTCGGGCCTGGGCAGCTCCACCGCCGTGACCAGCGGTGTGGAATACACCAACGGCCGCTTCCGTGCCAGCGGCATCCTCGAAGGGCGCCGCGCCTCCGACGCCAACACCGCACTCAGCAGCATCGGCTTCGGCTACCGCCTGAGCGACGAATGGAGCCTGCTCGCACGCAGCGTCTACAACAGCAGCAAGGGCGTGGGCAGCAACGAAGGCAACGAGCGCACCCTGTCGCGCCAGCAGGTGGGTGTGGCCTACCGCCCCACCAACGACGACACCTGGAACGCCCTGGCCCGCTACGAGCACAAGAGCGAGCGCATCCGGGGCAGCGACACCACCACCGCCACCATGAGCGGCAACGCCTTCGGCTCGGACAACAGCCTGCCGGGCGACTACGACGCGCACATCGTGTCGATGCACGTCAACTACAACCCCTCGGCCGGCAACACCGTCACCGGCCGCCTGGCGGCCAAGTACTCCACCTACGACGACCTCAGCCTCAAGAGCAGCTACACGGCCCAGTTGCTGTACGCGCGCTACACCCGCGACCTCAACGCCAAGTGGGACCTGAGCGTGCAGGGTGGCCTGCTGCACGGCTCGGGCGGCGCGCTGCAGAAGTCGCTGGGCCTGGAGCTGGGCTACCAGGTCATGAAGGACCTGTGGTTCTCGGTGGGCTACAACGCCATCGGCCTCTCGGACCGCGACCTCACGGCGGGCGAGTACACGAGCAAGGGCGCGTACTTCCGGCTGCGCTTCAAGTTCGACGAGACCGGCCTGGGCTTCGAGCGCACGGGCAGCAAGGGCGGTTCCGCGCCCGCTGGCAGCGTGGGCATGGCGTCCTCGGGCCCGGGCAGCGCGCCCAGCAACCCCATCGAAGCGCCGCCGCGCATCGCCGCCGATGCCGCTGCACCGGCAGACGCGCCATCGACATCGGCATCGGTGCCGGCTGCAGCTCCGGGCTTGGCACCGGCTGCCGGCGCAACGTCTTCTTCTTCAACGAGCAACAACGGCCAGCGCGCCAGCGCGAGCCCAGCCAGCGGAGGGCAGTGACATGACAGCTTCGGTGCTGATGGCCTGGGTGGGTGGGCTGCTGGTGGGCGGGGCCTTCGGGGCTCTGGTGATGGCGCTGTGCGTGGTCGCGGGACGGGCAGACCGCGAGGAGCCGCGCGCGGTGGATTGGCCCGAGGCCGAGGGATCGTTGCGGTCTTAGATCAGCAGTTCGATACGTCCCCTCGGCGAGAGACGGCCGCGATGGGTTTCGAGTCGTTGCCCATTCCCGCAGGGCTACGTGCATGGCATCGCTCCGAAGGTGGCGGTCAATCTAACGAAGCGAATAGCACGAGATGCAGTACCGCATTAGCTACGAGAACGCGACGCCCACGAGCACAAGCTTCGGGAGCGCAGGGGTGAAGGTCACGCCGAAACGGCTAGGCGCGTGCACGAAAAAAGCACCGGCGAATGCGTTGCCAGCAGCAGGTGCGGACTGCGCGACGGTGCAGGCGGCTGGGGGAACCGGAGCGATGAGTTGGGGGGTAGCTGCCTGCTGCCGGGCGGCACCTCGGGGGGCGGTGAATTATCGGGTGAAGGTGGATTGATGCCGGCGGAGAAAAGCAAAAAACGCAGTCAATCCGTTTAATCTTAAAAATTAAATCCCAATGCTTTATATTTTATTCGAATTAGCTCAAAAAATTCAAAGGATTTATTCCGTCTGTGGCAGGTTGTGCATCAGGAATTTTTTAGCCGTGAAGCTAAATCTATTCCGTGTGGTATTCGCATCAGCTACCTGCCTTGCGTTCAGCGCGGGTGCTCAAACTGCCTATTGGAACGGACCAAACACCAGTCCGGTAGGCTCTCCGGCAGGCGGAACAGGAAACTGGAATTCGACCCGTCTTAACTGGACCAATTCTTCCGGGTCCAGCAGCTTCGCATGGCCGACGGGATCCACCGCCATTTTCTCTGGTTCATTGGGTACAGCCACGCTGCAAGAGGTTTTATCGGTTGGGGGCTTCGAATTTCAGACTTCTGGTTATCTGCTTTCTAGCGACGATTATGTGAATCATTATTTGAATCTATCCAAGGATGCAAATCTCATCACGCCATTGGGAGGAACGGCGACAATCGAGTTGAGAATTTTTGGCAGCTACGGACTGACGTTCTCAGGTGGCACCGCAATTTTGACCAGGGGCAACGGATACACAGGTCCAACCTATATATCGTCTGGAAAATTGCAATTGGGTAACGGGGGCGGGACCGGAAATCTGGATTCTACTTCCAGCATCACGGTCGATTCTGGCGCCGTATTCTCGTTCAATCACAACAACGACACTGAAAACTACGCCATGCCCATCAAAGGGCAGGGCGAAGTGAGAAACGAAGGAAATTCCAACATCACGCTGAGCGGGCAAAACCTCTATACCGGGCCGACAAATGTTCTGGCAGGAACTTTTACCGCCGGATCCAGCAATGGTGCCTTCGGTGTCAATTCCGCAGTCAATATCGCAGGCAGCGCGATACTCGCCCTGAATGGCTACAACGCGGCAGTCGGCTCGTTGACGGGCACAGGCAGCGTAACCGGACCGGGGACGTTCACCGTGGGCGGCGACGGCACATCCAAGGTGTTCGGTGGCGTCATCGGAGGCGCCACCGCAGTGGTCAAGACGGGTGCAGGGACACAAACCCTGTCGGGGAGCAACACCTATACCGGCGCCACCACCATCAGCGCCGGCACGCTGTTGGCGGCGAGTGCCAATGCCCTGGGGGGTACGGGCACGGGTACCACCGTACAGACCAACGGCAGCCTCGGCCTGTCGGGTGGCATCACGCTGGCAGCTGAGCCGCTCAATCTCAGTGGCACAGGCAACAGTGGCGCCGGGGCGCTCTACAACGCCAGCGGAAACAACACCGTCACCGGCGCGATCACACTCGGCGCGGCCAGCACCATCGCCAACAACACGGGGGGGAGTGCGCTGACACTGACCTCCGGCGCCACCATCGCCACCGGCTCGCCCACGGGCTACACGCTCACGCTCGACGGCACCGATGCCCTGACGCTCAACGGCGTGATCAGCGGGGCGGGTGGCCTCACCAAGACCGGCAGCGGCACCGCCACCCTGGGCGCCACCAACACCTTCACCGGCGCCGTGTCGGTCACCGCCGGCACGCTGCGCTACGGCGCGGCCAGCGGCGTCCCGTCGGGTGCGAGCATCACCGTCACCGGCGGCACGCTCGACCTGGGCGGGCAGTCGGTCGCGCGCTCGGCCAACACCGATGTGTCGGCCGGCACGCTCACGCTGGGCGGCAGCAGCGTCACGCTCAGCGGCGGCAACTTCTCGGTCAGTGCGCTCTCGTCGAGCGGGGGCACCATCACCGTCAACACCGGTGCCACGCTCACCCTCAGCGGCACGATCAGCAACAACCTGCTCAACATCACACTGGCCGGCGGCACGCTGCAACTGGCCAGCGGCGCCAACGTGAGCATGGGCACGCTGACGCAGACGGCCAGCAGCGCCATCGACTTCGGCGGCACCGGCGCCGCCACGCTGAGCGTGAGCACCATGACGCTGAGCGCGGGCACCTTGACTGCCTCGAATTGGGACGCGACCGGGCAGAGCGACCACTTCTACGTCAACAACATCTCGCCCACTTCGCCCAACAAGAACCGGACGAACGTCACGCCGCTGAACCAGGTGGTGCTCGGCACCAACGACAAGACGCAGACCTACTGGGCCAGCTCTACCGAATTACTGGCTGGTCCAGTGACTTCGGCGTTCACCTACTGGGATGGCGGCAACCAGACGGCCAACAACAACGCGGATGGCGGGGCGGGCACGTGGGACAGCACGACGCCCAATTGGACGACCTCGAATGGCTCGTTCAATGGGCCGTGGGCCGGCGGCACAGCGATCGCTGTATTTCAAGGCTCCGGGGGTGCGGTCAACGTCAGTGGTACCCAGAACATCGGTGGACTAACCTTCTCGGCACCCAATTACACGGTCAGCGGGGGCGTTGCCCTTAATTTGATGCAGGACAGCACGATCACTGCACCGTCTGGTGGAAGCGTCACCATTTCCACACCCATTCAAGGCTCGTTCAAACTGAAGACCGAGGGCGGCACCACCATCCTATCGAATGCCACATACACGGGTGCAACTACCGTCAACAGCGGCGTATTGCAGTACAACAGTGCCAGCTCGGAGCCGTCCATAACGACGTCGGCTATTTCCGTGGCACTGGGTTCGACCTTTGTTATCAACCCATTGAACACATTGAGCTATTCAGGCCCCATCACAGGCGCCGGTGGCTTTTCGCTGATCGGCACCGCAGCGCCCAACAGGACCGTGTTGCTTAACGCGACGAGCGGCTATACCGGACCAACGTTGATTTCAGGTGGAACACTACAGGCCAAGGCGGTTGATGCGCTGGGTAGCAATTCCGCAACCACGATCCAGTCGCCCGGCACGCTCTACCTTTTCAGTAACGTGGGAATCGGCTCACTTTCGGGCAGCGGCAATGTAGCTGCAGGTGGAGCTTTCACGCTGACAACCGGGGGCGACAACACCTCCACCGAATTTACGGGTGTAATCGACGGAGTCATTCTGTCTAAAGTAGGTATCGGGGTTCAAATTCTCTCCGGCGCAAATACCTATAACAGGGCCACCAGCATCACCGGCGGAACTCTGCAAGTAGGAAATGGTGGAACCAGTGGAGACATCTCAACCACCTCCGGCGTAACAGTCAGCACAGGCGCCAAGCTGTCCTTCAACCGCAGCAATGCCTATGCCTTCAGTCCCGCGATCAGCGGCGCAGGCGTCGTCAGCCAAGACGGCACCGGCACCACCACCCTCAGCGGCAGCAACAGCTTCACCGGCGACACGCTCCTGAACGCCGGCACGCTCGTCTACGGCAGCAACACCGGCATTCCCGCCGCCAGCAAGATCACGGGCCAGACCGGCACGCAGCTCAGCCTGGGTGGCATGACCGGCATCACCCGCTCGGCCGACACCTCCCTGGCTGGCGGCACGCTGGTCATGGCCGGCGGCACCATCGAGCTGACTGCGGGCTCGCACAGCTTCGGCAACATCACCGGCACCGGCACCATCAAGGTCACGGACGGCACGTTGACGCTGCCCAACGGCTTCACCAACACCGGCCTGACCATCACGCTCAACGGCGGCACGTTGGCCCTGGGCGCGGGCCAGAGCGTGACCATCGGCACGCTCAACAGCACGGCCGCGAACAGCACTCTCAGCTTCGACGTTGCGGCCGGCGGCACGCTGAGCGTGAGCACGTTGACGCTGTCGGCCAGCACCATGCTGAACGCGCTGAACTGGGCGCAGCCCAATGCCCACCTCAAGGCTGCCCTGGTCACCGGCTCGACGCAGACCAATGTGGCCAACGTGTCGCCGTTCAACCTGCTCAAGCTGGGCACGAACGCGGCAGCGCAGACGTACTGGGCGACGTCCACCGAACTGCTGGTGGCGCCGACCACGGCCAGCTACACCTACTGGGACGGCAGCAATACCGCGGGCAACGGCACGGTCGACGGCGGCAACGGCACGTGGGGCACGACCACCAACTGGACGACCATCGACGGCTCGCTCAACGGCAGTTGGCCCGGCTCAACCAACACGGCGGTCTTCTCTGGCACGCTGGGCACGGTCACCGTCAGCGGTACGCAGAGCATCGGTGGGTTGTGGTTCAAGACCACGGGCTATCAGATCACCGGCGGCATGGCGTTGAGCCTGACGCAGGCCAGCACGATCACAAATGACTCCGGCGTGACGTCGACCATCGCGACGCCGATCAGCGGTAGCTACGGCCTCACCCTCTCCGGGGGAACCACCATTCTCAGCGGCGCCAGCAGCAGCTTCACGGGGCCGATCACGATCAACAGCGGAAGCACTCTGGTCTCCAGCAGCAGTGGGTCCGCGCTCGGGACGGCCGCTGGCGCCATTACGGTGAACGACGGCGGAAGCCTTGGGCTATCTACCACTACCTCTTCGTTGCCTGGGAAGCCACTCACTCTGAACGGCACAGGTGCGAACTCGGCAGGCGCGCTTTACAACTATTCGGGCAACACTGGCTATACCGGGGCGATCACGCTTCACTCGCCCTCGACCATTGCCAACAATGTCGCCAACACCCAGCTCTATCTTTCTTCAACTGTCGCAAATTCCGGATACACGCTTACCGTCGACTCGACGAGCGGCACCCAACTCATGCTCGCCGGCGTCATAAGCGGTAGCGGCGGGGTAACCAAGACGGGCACCGGCAGCATTGATTCGATCGCAGCCCATTCATACACCGGGCCCACCAACATCAACGGTGGTACTTGGCAGGTCGGAGGTCCAACGTACGCCCTGGGCCAGAACTCTGCGGTCACCGTGGCCAGCAACGCCAGGCTCCACATGCCCAGTGGCTGGAGCGAAACGATTGGGTCGCTGGCAGGTGCGGGCAGCATCACCTCTGACTTAAGCGACAGCGTACTGACCACCGGTACCGACGGCACGTCCACCACCTTCAGCGGCGTGATCAGCGGACCAGTCAAGCTCACCAAGACCGGCGCGGGCACGCAGACGCTCTCCGGCGGCAACACCTACACGGGCGCCACCACCATCAGCGCCGGCACGCTGCAGATCGGCGGCAGCGGCTCGCTGGGCACCAGCGGCGGCAGCGGCAGCTATGCGGGGGCGATCACCAACAACGGCATCTTCCAGTACAGCAGCAGCGCCAATCAGACGCTGTCGGGTGGCATCTCCGGTACGGGGTCATTGCTCAAGGACACGGCCGCGTCGACGCTGACACTGAGCAATTCCAGCTCCTACGGCGGATCGACGACCGTCAAGGCAGGAACCTTGCAGTACGGTGTGGCGGGTGCTGTGCCCTCGACCAGCAGCGTCACGGTGGACCCGGGTGCCAAGCTCGACCTGAACGGCTTCAGCCTTTCGCGTACCGCTGACGCCACCGTCAACGGCACCCTTGCAATGGGCTCGGCAGGCGGCAATGCGCTGACCCTGACGAACAACACCACGCAGGTGGCCGCCGTGACCGGCAAGGGCACCATCATCGTCTCCACCGGCGCGACGCTGGTGCTCACCGGCACCTTCACCAACACGGATCTGAACATCCGCATGAACGGGGGCTCCCTGAAGGTCACTGCAGGCGCTGCGCCTTCGGTGGGAGAGCTGTCACTGACAGGCAACGCAGCCACTCTGGACATGGATGTGCTGGGCGCAGCCCAACTCACTGTTGCGTACCTGACGCTCAACGGCAACACGCTCACGGTAAGTAACTGGACCAGCGGCAGCGACCATCTGTATGTCTCCGGCTTCATCAGTTCGCCGCCTGCCCGCAACACACCCAACGTCTCGCCGCTCAATCTGGTCAAGCTGGGCAGCAACGCGGCCAGCCAGACTTACTGGAGCAATGCTGCTACCACCAACAATGAACTGCTCGCTGGACCCACCGGCGGCAGCTACACCTACTGGGACGGCACCAATGCCGCTGGCTTCGGCACCATCGACGGTGGCAACGGTACCTGGGACGTGTCCACCACGGCCAACTGGACGACTTCGGACGGCAGCTTCAACAGCACCTGGGCGGGCGGCACGGCCATCGCCAACTTCGGGGGCACGCTGGGCACGGTCACGGTCAGCGGCAGCCCGAGCATCGGCGGGCTGAACTTCACCACCTCGGGCTACCAGATCACGGGCGGCACTTCGCTGACGCTGGCGCAGTCCACCGGCAATCCGATCACCACGCCGAGCGGCGGCAACGCCACCATCGCCACGCCGATTAGCGGCTCCTACCCCATGAGCTTCTCGGGTGGGACTTCGACCTTGAGCGGATCGAGCACCGGCTACACCGGTGCAATCACCGTCAACGCGGGGGCGACGTTGATCACGGCCCACGCCAATGCTCTGGGGACGAACTCGGGTTCGGTGACGGTCAGTAGCGGCTCCAGCCTGGGTTTGTCGGGCGGCATCGCGACAGCGGCCAAACCTCTCACGCTCAGCGGCACCGGCGCAGGCTCGGCCGGAGCGCTGTACAACGCGGCGGGCAGCAACAACTACGCTGGGCCGATCACGCTGAACGCGGCCTCGACTATCACCAACAACGTGGCCAGCACCACGTTGACTGTGAGCGCGAACGTGACCAACGGCGGAAGCGACCTTACGCTGGATGGCAGCTCGGCGATCATCGTGTCGGGCGCGGTCACTGGCACGGGCGGACTCGCCAAGACTGGTTCGGGCATTGCCAAGCTGACGAGTACCAGCAATGGCTACGCAGGAGACACAAAGGTTAGTGGCGGCACGCTGCAGTACGGCAGCAACAGCGCCATCCCCGCAGCGAGCGCCGTTTCCGTCTCTGCCGGGGCTACGCTCGACCTGAATGCCACTGTTGTGGGTAGCCCGCGCACCGCAAATACCTTGATCGACGGGACATTGGCACTAGGTGCCAATGGAAGCATCTATTTGGGAGCGGGCACGCAGAACAGGATCGCCAACATCACAGGCAGCGGCACTATCAGCATTGGCTCGGGTGCGACCCTGACCTTGACTGGGAGCATCTCCAATCAGGGTGTCAACTTCGTTCCCAATGGCGGAACGCTGGTAATCGCGCCCGGCACCATCAGCAGCGTTGGCTACATCTCGCTGACATCGGCGAGCACCATCGATTTCGTGGGCGGCAATGGTCAATTGACGACCACGTCGCTGGGTCTGAATTCGAACGCGTTGAACGTCGCCAACTGGACCAGCGGGACTTCTCGCTTCTTCGCCACCGCCGTGGCGGGCCCACCGGCCAAGAACACGCCCAACATCGCGCCGCTGAACAAGATAACGATGGGTGCGAACGCCCCGAGCCAGACCTACTGGGCCACCAGCACCGAACTGCTGGCCGGTCCTGCAACTGGCAACTACACCTACTGGGACGGCCCCAACACCACGGCCAACAACAACCCCGACGGCGGCAACGGCACCTGGGACGCGTCCAGCACCACCAACTGGACGACCTCGGACGGCAGCTTCAACAGTACCTGGGCGGGCGGCACGGCCATTGCCAACTTCGGGGGCACGCTGGGCACGGTCACGGTCAGCGGCAGCCCGAGCATCGGCGGGCTGAACTTCACCACCAGCGGCTACAGGCTCAGCGGCGGCGGGCTGACGCTGGCCCAGCTGGGCGCCATCACCACGCCCACGAGCGGCACGGCCACCGTCGGCTCACCCCTGTCCGGCGGCTTCGGCATCAAGACCGACGGCGGCACGCTGGTGCTGACGGCCACGCCCACCTACACCGGCACCACCGCCGTCAACACCGGCACGCTGCAGGTCGGCGACGGCAGCACGGCGCCCAACCTCAATGCGTCCAGCGACATCGTGGTCAACACCGGTGCCAAGCTGGCGTTCAACGTCAACGCCAACGTGGCGGTCAACAACGTCATCAGTGGCGCAGGCGGGCTGCAGCACACCAGTGCGAACGGCTCGTCGCTCACGCTGAACAAGGCCAACCTCTACACCGGCGCCACCACCGTCTCCAGCGGTCAGATCACCGCGGGCATCGTCAACGCACTGGGCACCAACTCGGCCGTGACGGTGTCGGGCACGCTGGCATTGGGCAGCTACAGCCAGGCCATCGGTTCGCTGGCCGGCGGGGGCAGCCTCACCGCCACGGCGTCCGTCGTGCTCACCACCGGCGGCGACAACACCAGCACGACGTTCAGCGGCGCCATCGGCAATGCCATCGCGCTGGTCAAGAACGGCACCGGCACGCAGACCCTCTCAGGCGCCAACACCTACAGCGGCGGCACCACCATCAACGCCGGCACGCTGGCCGTGGGCGCGAACAACGCGCTGCCCGCAGCCGGGGGCGTCACCGTCAAGACCGGCGGCACGCTCAGCCTGGGCACCTATAGCCAGACGCTCTCGGGCGGCCTCACGGTCGAGTCGGGCGGCACGCTGGACCTGGGCACAGGCGGCAGCCTCACGCTCAGTGGCGGAGCGAGCAGCATCGACGCCATCACCGGCAGCGGCACCATCACCCTCAGCGGCGGCGCGTCTCTGTCGTTGCCCACCAGCTTCAGCAACAACGGTGTCAATATCACCCTGAGCACGGGCACCGTGATGTACGTGCGTGCCGGTGCGACCGTCACCATGGGCACGCTGACCATCGGCGCGCCCGCGCAGACAGGCGTCGTCGTGGTCGACCTCGCCAGCAGCGGCACGGCCGTGCTCACCGCCACCAAACTCACGGTCACCGCCGGCAACCTGGTGGTGAGCAGCTGGACGGCCGGCACGGACCACTTCTACGCGCTGGACATCACCGGAAGCCCGGCGCGCAACAGCGCCAACGTGGTGCCGCTGAGCAGCATCACGCTCAACCCGAACCCGGCCATCCGCACCTACTGGACGAGCGCGGCCAGCGGCAGCGAACTGCTGGCCGGCGGCACGCCGGGCGCCAGCTACACCTACTGGGACACGGTGCCCGGCAATGGACAGGTCGACGGCGGCAACGGCACCTGGGACACCAGCAGCGTGTTCTGGACCAACAGCGCCGCGGGCAGCGCCAATGCCACCTGGGCGGCGGGCAACATCGCACGCTTTGCCGGCACGGCCGGCACCGTCACGGTCATCGGCACGCAGTACATCACGGGCCTGAGCTTCGAGACCGACGGCTACCTGATCACGGGCGGCACGCAGCTGTCCATGAACGCGGACAGCACCTTCGGCGTGACCTCCAGCACCGCCAAGGCCACCATCGCCACGCCGATCGAGGGCCTGTACGGCATGAGCTTCTCGACCGGCACCATCATCATCACCGGCACCACCAAGGCCACCGGCACGGCCACCGTCATGAGCGGCGGAACGCTGCAGGTGGGCAACGGCGGCACCGAGGGCGACATCGGCACCGTGCAGAAGGTCACGCTCAACAGCGGCACGACGCTGCGCTTCAACCGCAGCGACACGTACACCTTCAGCAAGCAGATCGCGCAGGGCACGTCCGGCGCCAACACGGTGGCGCAGGACGGCAGCGGCACCACCGTGCTGAGCAACGCCACCAACGGCTACACCGGCCCGACGCTGGTCAACGCCGGCACGCTGCGCTACGGTGTGGACGCGGCCATCCCGGCCACCAGCGTCGTGACGGGCCAGAGTGGCGCCAGGCTGGACGTGGCCAACCAGAACGTCACGCGCAGCGCCACCACCACGCTGGCCGGCACCCTCAACCTGGGCGACGGCGTGGGCGGCTCGGGCAGCCTGACCCTGTCGGCCAGCAGCGGCACCCACAGCATCGCTGCCATCACCGGCAAGGGCACCATCATGGTCAACACGGGCGCCATCCTGTCGCTGCCGGCGAGCTTCAGCGCCCCCAACGTCACCATCGTGCTGGCGGGCGGGCAACTGAGCATCGGCGCCGGGGCCAGCGTCAGCATCGGCACGCTGCAGCAGAGCAGCAGCAGCACCGTGGACTTCGGCGGCAGCGGCAACGCCACGCTGACGGTGGGCACCCTTACCGTGAGCAGCGGCACCCTGAGTGCCAGCAACTGGACGTCGGGCAGCGACCACTTCTACGCCAGCGCCGTCACCGGCAGCCCCACGCCGGCACGCAACACCACCGGCGTGGCGCCGCTGAGCAGCATCAGCCTGGGTGGCAACCCAGTGAGCCAGACCTACTGGGCCAGCGGCACCGACGAACTGCTGGTGGGCGCGGCCGGCAGCTACACGTACTGGGACACCACCGCCGGCAATAGCCAGGTGGACGGCGGCGCCGGCACCTGGAACACCAGCAACACCAACTGGACCACCAGCACCGGCAGCTTCAACGGCGCCTGGGCGGGTGGGAGCAACACGGCCGTCTTTGCGGGCACGGCCGGCACTGTGACGGTGGACACCACTGGTGGCGTCCCCAGCATCGGTGGGCTGAACTTCAGCACCACCAACTACGTCGTCAGCGGTGGGGCCTTGAGCCTGGCGCAGTCGGCCACCGTCACCACGCCCAGTGGTGGCACCGCCACCGTCAACACCCCGATCAGCGGCACTGGCTACGGCCTGAGCGTCACTGGGGGCGGCACGCTCGTTCTGGGCGGGACCAACACCTACAGCGGCAGCACCGCCATCAACGCCGGCACGCTGGTGGTCAACGGCAGCACTGCCGCTGGCTCGGCCGTCAGCGTGGGCAACACGACCACCCTGGGTGGCAGCGGCACCGTGAGTGGACCGGTCAACGTCGTGGGCACCCTGAGCCCCGGCGCCAGCGCAGCGGCAGGCACGGCCGGCACCCTGAGCACCGGCGCACTGACCTTCACCAGCAACGCCACGCTGGCGATGGACCTGGGCGCCAGCGGCACCACCGGAGGCGGCGTCAACGACCTGGTGCAAGTCAACGGCGACCTCAACCTCAGCGGTGCCAGCCTGAGCATCAACAAGCTCAGCGGCTTCAACACCGCCGGCGGCTACGTGCTCATGACCTACACCGGCACGCTCACGGGCACCTTCAGCAGCAACAACCTGGCGGCCATCGGCTACCTGGGCCTGATCCAGTACGACACGGTCAACAAGCAGATCAAGCTGGTGTCCATCCCGCGGGTGCGCATCGCGCAGACCAGCAACGGCGGCATCGGCACCTTCGGTTTCGTCATGAGCGGGCTGGACACCACGAGCGTGCAGTTGACCACCGCCAGCACCGGCACGCCCGTGACCAGCGCGACCTACTCAGGCAGCATCGGCACGGCGGTGAGCATCGCGCAGACGCCGCCGTTGGGCTGGCCGGCCACGCCGGTGAGCATCAGCTGCGTGGACGCCAGCGGCGCGAGCAACGGCAACGGCACGGGCAGCCTGGGCACCGTCTCGGGCAGTACGGTGAGCCTGACGTCCGCGCAGATGCGTGCGGGCGCGGACATCACCTGTACGTTCACCAACGCCAACAACGGCATCAGTGGCGTGGTGTTCAATGACGGCGGCGCGCCGAGCGGCGGCAGCAACACGGGCACGCCCAACGACGGCATCCGCAACGGAGCAGAGCAGGGCATCAGCGGCGCCACGGTGAGCCTGACCAATTGCGCAGGCACCACCTACGCGAGCAGCACCACGGACGGCGGCGGGGCCTACAGCCTGGCCGTGCCCACGGCGCAGAACGGGCAGGGCGTGTGCGTGGTGCTGAGCATGCCCAGCAGCGGCAATACCGGCAGCAGCAACTACATCGCCACCGGCGCCAACGTGGGCGGCACGGTGCTGACCGATGGCAGCAGCACCAGCACGGGAGGCACCAGCTACAGCTACAGCCGAGCCAGCCGGCAGGTGAGCTTCACCGCGGCCACCAATGGCCAGGCGGCCATCAACTTCGGGGAAGTGCCGGCCAGCACTCTGACGCCCACCACCAGCAGCCGCAGCGCGGGGGCAGGGGTGAACGCCGTTCACGCGCACAGCTTCACCGCCGGCACCGGCGGCAGCCTGAACGTAACGATAGGCGCGGGCACCGCCACCCCCAGCACGGTGACTGGCTGGAGCGAGATCGCTTACCTGGACCCGGGTTGCACGGGCACGGTGCAGCAAAGCGCCACCCGCCTGTACCCCACGGGCACGGCGCAGGTGGTGACGCAAGGGCAGGTGCTGTGCTTCGTGGTGCAGGAGCGGGTGCCGGCGATTGCGGGCAGCGGCAACAGCAACGCCGTGCCGGTGACGGCCACGCTGACGCTGACGAACGCCACACCTGCCCTGAGCGCCACCTACACGGCCACGGACACCACCACGGCCAGTTCGACGGCGGTGGTGCTGAACAAGACCGTGCGCAACGTGACGCAGGGCGTGAGCAGCTTCACCACGGCCAACCAGGCCAAGCCGGGGGACGTACTGGAGTACCGCATCAGCTACGAGAACACGACGCCCTCGCCGGTGAACACGCTGGTGATCAACGACGCCACGCCCACGAGCACGACGTTCGTGAGCGCGGGGGTGGAGACGACCCCCACGCCGCTGGGCACGTGCCAGAAGAACACGCCAGCGAATGCGGCGCCCGCCGCAGGAGTGGACTGCGCTACGGCGCAGACAACAGGCGGCACGGGGGCGGTGAGCTGGAAGTTCAGCGGATCGTTGCCCGGCGGCACCTCGGGGGCGGTGATCTATCGGGTGCAGGTGGATTGATGCCCAGAGAGAGAAGCCAGGAAGACGAAATGAGTGAGCAAATGAACAAGGACATCGAAGCTGGTCTCCGCGAGGCGCTGCGCCGCGCCATCGGGCTTGTCGTGCTGATCCTTGCGATCTTCGGCACCAATGCGGCATGGGCGACGGGGCAGACCTGTAGCTCCAGTTCGGTGAGCTTCAGTCCGGCGTTGCCAGCCACGTTTGTGGGCAATACGGTGGGCACACCTGCCGGGACAGTGCTCTGGAGCGGCAACATGATCGTGGCCGCTTCAGGTTGCCAAAATGCCCCTACCTCGTCGCCATGGTTCATGGTGCCTTTCACTTCGACGGGCAGTTCCATCGTTACAACGACCGGTACCGCCACAGGGTTGCAGATCAAGACCAACGGCACGCCAAGCCTAACGTCCTCCGGGGGATCCTGCGGCTCCGCCGGATCGGCAGGCACCTGGGGCAGCTGGACGTATTTCCCGCCATGCACGAGCATGGGCACCAACTTCTCGGCGACCGTGTCATTCCCGGCGCAGATCGTCGTCTCGGACTCTTCTGCGGGGAGTTCGTCACTATCGTCCACAAGGCTGACGGCAGCCAGCTCGACGACATCAAGTACGACCGGTTGGGCAGCGATCTGGATGTCCGTCACCTTCAGTGATGTGGACATCACCTACGGCTCTGCGCCGACTGTTCAATTAACGGCGGCAGGCACCTACTGGGATGGGCCCGCCAGCGACACGACAGCGGTGGAAGGCGGATCCGGCAACTGGACGGCGTCCGGTACCAACTGGGCTACCAGTAGCGCAGGCACGACCAACGGGGTGTGGGCCGGAGGTCCGTCCATCGCCTATTTCCCGGTTGGTACGGGCACGGTTACGCTGGACTCCGGCTACACCGCCAGCATCGGCGGCCTCAACTTCAGCACCTCGGGCTACACCATCGCTGCAAACAGCGGCGGCGCATTGAGTCTTGCGCAGGACTCGACCATCACCACGCCGACGAGTGGCAATGCCAGCATCAGTGCTCCGTTGACCGGCGGCTTTGGCATTACCGCGGCGGGGGGCACCACCATCCTGACCGGCACCAACACCTATAGCGGAAGCACGACCATCAGCAACGGCAGCACGCTGCAGATCGGTGGCAGCGGTTCGCTGGGCAGCGGCAGTTACAGCGGCGCCATCAGCAACGGCGGGACCCTGCAACACAGCAGTAGCGCGGCGCAGACGCTGTCGGGTGTCATTAGCGGGGCAGGGGCATTGACGAAGAACACGGGCACCGCGGCCCTGACCCTCTCTGGCAATAACAGCTACACCGGCACCACCACGGTCAGCGCTGGCACGCTGGTGGCGGCCAGTGCCAACGCCCTTGGAGCGACGACCACCGGCACCACCGTGAGCAGCGGGGCCAGCCTGGCCTTGTCTGGCGGCATCACGCTGGCGGCAGAGCCACTCAACCTCAGCGGCACGGGCAATGGCGGAGCCGGTGCGCTCTACAACGCCAGCGGCAACAACACGGTCACCGGTGCGATCACCCTCGGCGCGGCAAGCACCATCGCCAACAACGCCGGCGGCAGTTCACTGACGCTGGGCTCGGGCGCCACTATCGACACCGGCTCCTCCACGGGCTACACGCTCACGCTTGCCGGCACTGATGCTGTGACACTCAACGGCGTCATCAGCGGCGCGGGCGGTGTCACCAAGACCGGCAGCGGCACGACGACTCTGGGGGCCACCAATACCTACGGCGGCGCCACTTCGGTCAGTGGTGGCACAGTGACCTATGGCGTGCCCAGCGGCGTGCCTCCTGCCAGTGCCTTGACGGTCGATGCCGGCGCCACGCTGAACACCGGTGGCTTCAGCGTGAGCCGCACGGCCAATACGACCGTGAATGGCACCCTGGCGTTGGGGTCGGGCGGCATCTTGGCCCTGAACGGTGGCGTGCACAGCATCGCCAACATCACCGGCAGCGGCACCATCGTTGTGTACAGCAACACCACCCTTACCCTGAGCGGCAGCTTTACCAACACCGGCGTCAACATCACGCTCGCTGGAGGAACGCTGTTTGTCGCGGGTGGTACCACCACCAAGATTGGCACGCTGGCCCTGGGCGGCTCAGACGGCACCGTGGACTTCAGCAATGCTGGCAACGCCAATCTGACCGTCACTACGCTGACACCCAACACCTTTGTGTTGACGGCCAGCAACTGGACAAGCGGGCAGGACCACTTCTATGCCAACAACATCTCTGGCCCGCCCGCGAAGGACACGCCCAACATCGCCCCGCTGAACCAGATCAAGCTTGGCAGCAATACTGTTGCCCAGACTTACTGGAGCAGTGCAACCGCCACCAGCAACGAACTGCTGGCGGCGCCCCCTGCCGGCAGCGTCACTTACTGGGACGGGCCGAACACCACGTCCAACAACAATCCCGATGGTGGCAACGGCACCTGGGATGCGTCCAGCACCAAGAATTGGACGACCTCGGACGGCAGCTTCAACAGCACCTGGGCGGGCGGCACGGCCATCGCCAACTTCGGGGGCACGCTGGGCACGGTCACCGTCAGCGGCAGCCCGAGCATCGGCGGGCTGAACTTCACCACCTCGGGCTACCAGATCACGGGCGGCACGTCGCTCGCCCTGGCGAAGGACAGCACCATCAGCGTGCTGAGCGGTGGCACGGCCACCATTGACTCCCCCATCAGTGGCAGCTACGGCCTCACCATCAGTGGCGGCACGCTGACGCTCAGCACCGTCTACAGCGCTAGCACCAGCTACACCGGCAACATTACGATAAGTTCAGGCACCCTGATCGCCGCCAGCTACTATGCCTTGGGCAACATCACCGGCACCACCACGGTGAGCGATGGTGCCAGTCTGGCCTTGTCAGCCACCACCAAAGCCGAACCGCTCACGTTGAACGGCAACGGCGTCAGCTCCGCGGGTGCGCTGTACAACGCTTCAGGCAGCAACACCGTTGCCGGTGCCATTACCCTGGGCTCCGCCTCCACCATCGCCAACAACGTCAGCGGCACCACGCTGACCGTCAGTGGCGCCGTGACAAACAGCGGATATGGCCTCACGCTGGACAACAGCGGCACCATGGCCCTGTCAGGCGTGATCAGCGGCACCGGCAGTCTCACCAAAACCGGCTCAGGCACCACCACCCTCAGCGGCAGCAACAGCTACACCGGTGCCACCATCGTCAACGCCGGCACGCTGCAGGCGGGCGTGGCCACCACGGCCTTCGGCAGCAATTCGGCGGTGACGGTCTATGGTAGCGGCACGCTCGACCTGTCCACCTATGACGAGACCATCGGGTCGCTATCGGGCAGTGGAAATGTCATCTCTAGCTCGAGCAGCGCGTTCCTGACCGTGGGTGGTAACAACGCCTCCACCACCTTCACAGGCACGATCACCGGCAACGCGCTGGCCTTGGCCAAGCAGGGCACAGGCACTCTTACCCTGTCGGGCACCAACAACTTCCGCGGCGTCATCAATATCAACGGTGGCACCTTGCAGTTCGGCGGTGCCAGCTCCATGGGCAGTATGAACGGTGGCTCGGGCATGACCAACAACGGCACATTGCAGTACAGCAGCAGTGCCGACCAACTCTGGATTGGCGCCATCATCGGCTCCGGTTCGGTGATCAAGGACACCGCCAGTTCGAGCCTTACGCTGACCAACGCCTCGAGCAGCTACACCGGTCCGACCACCATCAGCGCCGGCACCCTGTACATCAACGCCCCGCTGTCTGCGGTGACAGGCCAGGTCACCGTCAACGGCAGCGGTACCCTGGGCGGCAGCGGCACGGTGGGCGGGGCGACGACGGTGTACAGCGGCGGCACGCTGAGTCCCGGTGGTGGTGCTGTGGGCACCACGGCGGGCATCGGCACGCTCAGCTTCACCAATGGCCTGACATTGCAGTCTGGCTCGTTCACCAACATCGAGCTGGGGCAGGTAGGTACTGGCAGCTTGAACGATGTGGTCGCAGTGACCGGCAACCTCGCGCTTGGCGGCACGCTGACCGTCACAAAGTCCAATGGCGGCACGATCGGCCCCGGTACCTACCGGCTGTTCACTTACACCGGCGGGAGCTTGACGGGCAGCTTCGCGACAGTCGTGCCCCCTGCGGGATACACCGCCACCGTCGACACGAGCACGGCCGGCCAGGTGAACCTGGTGGTGGTGGCCATTCCCCGCAATTACTGGGATGGCAGCAACACGTCGCCCAACAGCAGCGTAGACGGCGGCAATGGCACCTGGGATGGGACGACGACCAACTGGACGACGGTGGACGGCTCTTTCAACGGAACGTGGCTGGGCGGCACGGCCATCGCCAACTTTGGGGGCACGCTGGGCACGGTCACCGTCAGCGGCAGCCCGAGCATCGGCGGGCTGAACTTCATCACCTCGGGCTACCAGATCACGGGCGGCACGTCGCTGACGCTGGCGCAGTCCACCGGCAACCCGATCACCACGCCGACGGGTGGCAACGCCACCATCGCCACGCCGATCAGCGGCTCGTACCCCTTGAGCTTCTCGGGTGGCACAGCGACCTTGAGCGGATCCAGCACCAGCTACACCGGTGCCATCACCGTCAACGCGGGCGCGACGCTGATCGCGGGCAATGCCAACGCTCTGGGCACGACCTCGGCCTCGGTCACGGTCAGCAGCGGGGCAGGGCTGGGTCTGTCGGGTGGCATCACAACGGCGGCTACGCCCCTGACGCTGAGCGGTACGGGCGTGGGCACTGTGGGGGCGCTGTACAACGTCTCGGGCAACAACTACTACAGCGGCAACATCACGCTCGGATCTGCCGCCACGATTGCCAACAACTCGACGAGCACCACGTTGCGCGTCGACGGTGCGGTGAACACGGCAGGGTACGTCCTCACGCTGGACAACAGCGGCACGCTCATCCTGGGGGGCAGCATCGGCGGGACCGGCAGTGTCACCAAGACCGGCACTGGAACCCTCTCACTGAACAGCCCGAGCAGTTACGCGGGCAGCTTCTGGGTCAAGTCGGGCGCCGTGCAGCAAGGGTCTGTCAACGGACTGTCTCCAACTGCTTCGGTCAAGGTCGATTCAGGTGCCACGCTTTACGTCAACTCCGGCAGCGTCACCTACATGACACGCTCGGCCGACACCACGGTCGATGGCACTCTGGCCATGGGCGCTGGTGGCAACCTGTACTTGAATGGGGGCACAGCCAGCATTGCGGCCATCAGCGGCAGCGGCACGATCTATGTAAATAGCAACGCCACGCTTGTCTTGAGGAGCGGCATCACCAACACCGGCGTGAACATCACGCTGGCGGGGGGAATCTTGAAGATTCCCGCTGGTGCGACCAGCAGCATTGGCACGCTCAGCCAGACGGCCGCCAGCACGGTCGACTTCAGCGACAGCGGTGATGCCAATCTGACGATCGCGAAGTTGACCAACAACTACCCGTTGACGGTGAGTAACTGGACCAGTGGCAGCGATCACTTCTACGCCTCTGATGTGAGTGGCAGCCCCGCAAAGAACTCCCCTGGCGTCAATCCTCTGTACTGGGTCGCGCTGGGAAGTAATGTTGGCAGCCAGACCTATTGGGCCACGAGCACCGAGCTGCTGGCAGCCCCAGCAGCGGGCAACTACACCTACTGGGACGGCCCCAACACCACGGGCAACAATAACCCCGACGGCGGCAACGGCACCTGGGACGCATCGAGCACCACCAACTGGACGACCTCGGATGGCAGCTTCAACAGCACCTGGGCGGGCGGCACGTCCATTGCTAACTTCGGGGGCACGCTGGGCACGGTCACGGTCAGCGGCAGCCCGAGCATCGGCGGGCTGAACTTCACCACCTCGGGCTACCAGATCACCGGCGGCACGCAGCTGACGCTGGCGCAGGCCAGCACGGTCACGACGCCGGCCGGGGGCAGCGCCACCATCGCTACGCCGATCGTGGGCTCGTATGCCCTGAGCTTCGCGGGCGGCACGACCACCCTCAGCGGCACCAACTCGTACACCGGAACCACCACCGTCAACTCGGGCACCTTGCGCTACGGCGTCGCCGGGGGCATCCCGTCGTCCAGCGTCATCACCGTGGATCCGAGCGGCACGCTCGACATCAATGGCCTGAGCTTTGCGCGCGCGGCCGACGCCACCATCAATGGCACCCTGGCGATGGGCACCGCGGGCGGAAATGCGCTGACGCTGAACGCCAACACCACCACCAAGGTGGCCGCCATCACCGGCAAGGGCACCATCATCGTGTCGACCAACGCCACGCTGGTGCTGACGGGCACCTTCAATAACCCGGACCTCACGATCCGGCTGAACGGCGGCACCCTCAAGATCGCCACCGGCGCCCAGCCTACGGTGGGCGAACTGCTGGTGACCTCCGCCACCGGCACGCTGGACATGGACAGCACCGGCGCGGCGCAGGTCACCTTCAACACCGTCACGCTCAGCACCAACGCGCTGGTCGTCAACAACTGGACCAGCGGCAGCGACCATGTGTACGTCACCGCCTTCACCAGCGCCACGCCTGCGCGCAACCAGTTCAACATCGCCCCGCTGAACCAGATCACCCTGGGCAGCAACGGCGCCAACCGCACGTTCTGGAGCAGCGCGGGTACAGGCGGCAGCGAACTGCTGGTGGGCGCCACGGCCAGCGCCCTGTACACCTACTGGGACACGGTCCCCGGCAACAACCAGGTCGACGGCGGCAGTGGCACCTGGGACACCGGCAGCGTCTTCTGGACCAACGTTGGCGGCAGCCCCAACGCCCCCTGGTACGCGGGCAACATCGCACGCTTCGCTGGCACGGCCGGCACCGTCACCGTCAGCGGCACGCAGTACATCACCGGCCTGAGCTTCGAAGTCGACGGCTACACCATCACGGGCGGCACGCAGCTGTCCCTGAACTCCGCCAGCGCCTTCAGCACCACGGGCAGCAGCATGAAGGCCGTCATCGCCACACCGCTGGAAGGTCTGTACAACACGACCTTCTCGACCGGCACCATCGTCATCGCCGGCACCGCCAAGTCCACCTTCACCGGCACAGCCACCGTCATGACCGGCGGCACCCTGCAGATCGGCAACGGCGGCACCGACGGCGACCTCAACACCGTCAACCAGATCAAGCTGGACACGGGCACCAAGCTGAGCTTCAAGCGCAGCGACACCTACACCTTCAGCCGGCCGATCGCCCAGGGCACCGCCGGCACCAGCACCGTGTCGCAGGACGGCAGCGGCATCACCGTGCTGAGCAACGCCACCAACGGCTACACCGGCCCCACGCTGGTCAACGCCGGCACGCTGCGCTACGGCGCGGACACGGCCATCCCGGCCACCAGCCAGATCACCGTGGCCAGCACCGGCGGCGCCACGCTGGACGTGGCCAACCGCAGCGTCACGCGCAGCGCCAACACCACCATCAACGGCACGCTCAACCTGGGCGACGGTCTCGGCGGCTCCGGCAGCATGACCCTGAGCGCCGGCAGCCACAGCATCGCCAACCTCACCGGCAAGGGCACCATCACCGTCAACGGCAGCGCCACACTCACCCTGGCCTCGGGCGTGAACGCCCCCAACGTCACCATCGTGCTGGCCGGCGGCACGCTCAGCGTCGGCGTCGGCAGCACCGGCGTGAGCATCGGCACCCTGCAGCAAAGCAGCAGCAGCACCGTGGACTTCGCCAGCGGCGGCAACGCCACCCTCACGGTGGGCACGCTGACCATCACCAGCGGCCAACTCGCGGCCAACAACTGGACATCGGGCAGCGACCACTTCTACGCCACGTCCGTCACCGGCACCCCCACCCCGGCCCGCAACACCACCGGCATCGCGCCGCTCAACCAGATCAGCCTGGGCGGCAACCCCGTGAGCCAGACCTACTGGGCCAGCGGCACCAATGAACTGCTGGTGGGCGCCGCCGGCAGCTACACGTACTGGGACACCACCAGCGGCAACAGCCAGGTCGACGGCGGCGCCGGCACCTGGAACACCAGCAACAGCAACTGGAGCACCAGCACCGGCAGCTTCAACGGCCCCTGGGCGGGCGGCAGCAACACCGCCAGCTTCGGCGGCACTGCGGGTGCCGTCACCGTGGACACCACTTCGGGCGTGCCCAGCATCGGCGGCCTGAGCTTCACCGTCAGCGGCTACACCCTTAGCGGCGGCAGCCTCGCCCTGGCGCAGTCGGCCACGGTCACCACCCCCAGCAGCGGCACCACCACCATCAACACGCCCATCAGCGGGACCGGCTACGGCCTGAGCCTGACCGGCGGCGGCACGCTGGTGCTGGGTGGCACCAACACCTACACGGGCAACACCAGCATCAACGCCGGCACGCTGGTGGTCAACGGCAGCACCGCTGCCGGCTCGACCGTGAACGTCAACGCCAGCACCACCCTGGGCGGCAGCGGCACCGCCTCCGGCAGCGTCAACGTGGCCGGCACCCTCAGCCCCGGCGCCAGCGCCACCGTGGGCACTGCCGGCACCCTGAGCACCGGCACGCTCACCTTCACCGGCGGCAGCAGCGCCACGCTGGCGATGGACCTGGGCACCAGCGGCACCACCGGTGGCGGCGTCAACGACCTGGTGCAGGTCAACGGCGACCTCAACCTCAGCGGTGCCAGCCTGAGCATCAACAAGCTCAGCGGCTTCAACACCGCCGGCAGCTACGTGCTCATGACCTACACCGGCACGCGCACCGGCACCTTCGGCAGCAACAACCTCGCAGCCATCGGCTACCTGGGCCTGATCCAGTACGACGACGCCAACAAGCAGGTCAAGCTGGTCTCCATCCCGCGGGTGCGCATCGCGCAGACCAGCAACGGCGGCATCGGCACCTTCGGCTTCGTCATGAGCGGGCTGGACACCGCCAGTGTGCAACTGACCACCGAGACCGCCGGCACGGCGGTGACCAGCGCCGTCTACTCGGGCAGCATCGGCACGGCGGTGAGCATCGCGCAGACGCCGCCGCTGGGCTGGCCGTCCACCCCGGCGAGCATCAGCTGCGTGGACGCCAGCGGCACGAGCAACGGCAACGGCACGGGCAGCCTGGGTACGGTGACGGGCTCGACCGTCAGCCTGAGCAGCACCCAGATGCGTGCAGGGGCAGACATCACCTGTACCTTCACCAACGCCAACAACGGCATCAGCGGGGTGGTGTTCAACGACGGCGGCGCACCGAGCGGCGGCAGCAACACGGGCACCCCGAACGACGGCATCCGCAACGGCAGTGAGCAGGGCATCAGCGGCGCGACGGTGAGCCTGACCAACTGCGCGGGCACCACCTATGCGAGCGCCACCACGGATGGCGGCGGCGCCTACAGCCTGGCCGTGCCCACGGCGCAGAACGGGCAGGGGGTGTGCGTGGTGCTGAGCAAGCCCAGCAGCGGCAATACCGGCAGCAGCAACTACATCGCGACAGGCGCGAACGTGGGTGGCACGGTGCTGGCCGATGGCAGCAGCACCAGCGCCGGGGGCACGGCCTACACCTACAGCCGGGCCAACCGCCGGGTGAGCTTCACGGCAGCCACCAACGGCCAGGCGGCGATCAACTTCGGGGAAGTGCCGGCCAGCGTGCTCACGCCCACCACCAGCAGCCGCAGCGCAGCAGCAGGCGTGAACGCGGTGCATGCCCACAGCTTCACCGCCGGCACCGGCGGCAACCTGAGCCTGACCTTGGGCGCAGGCACCGCCAACCCCAGCACCGTGACGGGCTGGAGCGAGATCGCCTACCTGGATCCGGGCTGCACGGGCACGGTGCAGCAAGGCGCCACGCGGCTGTACCCCACGGGCACGGCGCAGGTGGTGACCCAAGGGCAGGTGCTGTGCTTCGTGGTGCAGGAGCGGGTGCCGGCCATTGCGGCCAACGGCAACAGCAATGCGGTGCCGGTGACGGCCACGCTGACGCTGACCAACGCCTCACCCGCGCTGAGTGCCACCTACACCGCCACGGACACCACCACGGCCAGTTCGACGGCGGTGGTGCTGAACAAGACGGTGCGCAACGTGACGCAGGGGGTGAGCAGCTTTGCCACGGCCAACCAGGCCAAGCCGGGGGACGTGCTGGAGTACCGCATCAGCTACGAGAACACGACGCCCTCGCCGGTGAACACGCTGGTGATCAACGACGCGACGCCTACGAGCACGACGTTCGTGAGCGCGGGGGTGGAGACGACGCCCACGCAGTTGGGTACGTGCCAGAAGAACACGCCGGCGAATGCGGCGCCTGCGGCAGGGGTGGAATGCGCGACGGCGCAGACGGCCGGAGGAACGGGTGCGGTGAGCTGGAAGTTCAGCGGTTCGCTGCCGGGCGGCACCTCGGGGGCGGTGATCTATCGGGTGCAGGTGGATTGATGGCGCCCTGACGCCTTTCGACGTTGCTTCGGCTGGACCTCCCTCCGGCCGCGGCGGTGCGTGGATCCTTGTCTTCCTGTTCCCCCGGGAAGGCCATGCATCGCCTTTTCGGCCCCTTCGGGGGCTGTTTTTTTGGGCAAATCGAATTCCAGATGAATTGCGGAAATTGGAGTTTCTCGTCCCCGATTTTGAATTCTCCGGGCAATGAGTCAGGTACGGAAAATGAAAAAACACAGGATGTACATCAGATGAAAATGGTGCCTGCAAGACTCAGGTATTACTCTATTCTTGCGTGAACTTATTCACAGAACTTTTTTAGTACACGGCGATAGACTTCGCCCCGCTTCGTGAACCGCATGGCGCGGTCGCGCGGAGGAGGCGGGCTGGCAGCGATTGCCACTTGCATGTCTAAAAATCTCAGGGACCAGCAATGAAATCCAGAAATTCCAACCTCGCCCTGCGGCGAGCCCAGCAGGGCTTTACGCTGGTGGAAATGGCCGTGGTGCTCATCGTGATCGGCGTGATCATTTCGGCCGTCATGATCGGGCGGGACGTCCAGCGCAATGCCGAATACGTGCGCGTGCGCCAGACCTTCATCAATCAATGGGCCGAGGCGTACAACGCGTACCGGCAGCGCTACGGCATTCCCATCGGCGACGACGCGGCTAAGCCTCGGCAAATGGTCAATGGCCGCGCCTTTGCCGGCAATGGCAATCAGCTTTCTGGCGGTGACATGTCCACAGTGACGGCGCCCAAGGCGGTATGCAGCAATGGCGCGGGCCCCAACATGGCGCGCACTGCTGACAGCGATCTGGACCTGATCACCCTGATGCGCGAAGCAGGCATTGAACTGCCCCCCGGCCGCGGGGCCGGCCTGGAGGATCGTTACGTTTATCAGGACAGCAATGGCAATCCGCAGGAAATCCAGGTCTGCTTCCAGTGGAACCCTCCCGGCACCGCCTCGGGCTCGGGCAACGTGATGGTGATCACGGGCCTCACGCCTGACTTGGCCCGCTCTCTCTCCACCGGCATCAAAGGCTCGGTGGACGCCAACAGCGGGACCTTCCGTCAGGAAGGAATCTCGCGAGGCGTGATGGCGAACGGCCAGCCCACCGGCACGCTCGACTGGACCGTGAACAACACCTTCGCCATCAACGGCGCCGAAGCGCAGACGCGGGAAGACCAGGTCGCGACCCTGGTCGCCAATTACAAGATGAACCAGTAAACCGGACGCGCCCTGTCTTTTTGCTCGCGAATAAAAATGGCATCGAAATTTCGTGCGCTCGGGACGGGGCGCCCGCCGATCAATTCGGCTCTTCCAATGCGGTTGGCAGGCAGTGCCTGCATTGCATTGTTCATATCGACCGGTCTGCTCTGGCATGCGGTCGATTCGTGGAATTCGGCAAGAAGCAACCTGCAGATTCAGCAGGGCCGCCTCAAGCAGGCGCAGACCCGGGATCGCGCTTCTCTGCAGAAAGTGGAAATGGCTGATTACGCCAAGAATTTCATGGAACAGGCCCGTGAAAAGCGCCTGACGGCGGGCCAATGGGTCGGCCGCGGGGTGGAAATCCGCGAGGCGCGGGCCAAGCGAAAGGCTGCGGTGGAATTCCTCTACCAGGCCCAGTCCTACCGCGGGCAGATCTTCAGTGCCGAGGAATTCGATGTGGCGGCGACCGATGCGGGCGCCGGCTTGTTCGGCGACGTGCCGCAGGACTTCCAGGTGCTGCTCAAGGGCCGCGCCATGTTCAGGGTGTCGCAATGAGCGCGGCGATGCGACTGGCGTGCCTGTTGGGCACCCGCTGCGAGGTCCACCGGCCGGACGGCGTGGTGAACCTGCCGGGCGAGTTCGACGCCGAGGAAGACACCCTGCTCATCGTGGACGCCGACGAGGCCATCACGCAGATCGTGCGCTTGGCAGGCGACCCCAAGCATGCGCCGGCCCTGGCGGCGCGCCATGTCCGCCAGCAGGGGCTGATGGAGGGCGAGGCCTCGGTCGTAGCGCATGCCTCGTTCCGGCGCGGCGGCGAATACGAGCTGCTGTTCACGGCCTATCCCGCAGCGCGGTGGAAGGCACTGCAGGCCTGGGCTTCGGCGCAGCCGCATGCGGTGGCGGTGGTGCCGGTCATGTCGTTGCTCTGGCATTCGCTGACGCCGGGCACGGGGCTCATCTATCGCAGCGGCAGCCGCTTCACCTTCGTGGCCAATCTGGGCGGCGCGCCGGTGCTTTTCGCGACCCAGGCGTTCAGCGAAGAGGTGTCCGACCTGAGTGCCACGGCGGGCATCCTGGCGGACGGCATCCTGGCCCAACTCGGGCAGTCGTCCGCGGGCGCAGGCGGCATTGCAGCCCTGAGCCGCATCGATTGGGTCAGCCGGCTGGCGTCGGGGCAGGTGGCGGCAGAGGTGGACAAGGAGGTCATCGCACGCGTGGAGGCGCAGTTGCAGGCGAAGGTCAGCCTGCAGGCGCATCAGGCGCTTCGCGGAACGTCGGCGGGTTCGATGTCGGGCCTGGGCTATCTGGCCCAGGCCTACCGGCCGGCCCTGGCCGTGTGCTCTTCCGGCACCCGGGCGGCGCTGCTGGCGCGGCATCACATGCGGGCGGCGGCCTGGGTGTCGATGGCCGCCGCGGTGTTGGCTTCGGTCGGCGTGGCCGGCTTCTGGGCGTCGACCCTGTCGCTGCGTTCCACCGCAAGTCAGACGGCAGACGAAGCCGCCCGGATCGAGGCCCTCGTCCAGCAGCGCGCAGCGTCCGAGGCGATGCCGCCTCTCTTCGACGAGACGCGGGCGCTGGTGGAGCGGCTGGGCAGCTTTGCCGGCTCGCCCGACCTCACGCAGATCCTCGGTGCGCTGCGGGCCGCCGGCGGCTCCGGCGTGCGCGTGCTGCGGGTGTACACGGTGGCGGACAAGTCCGCGGGCGGCCGTGCGACCCCGGCCGGCGGCGCAGGCGCCGCGCCCGCTTCGGTGACCGCGCCCCGCATCCAGATCGATGCCACGGTCGACGCCACGGCGCAGCGCAGCGAGGCCGAGTCGCTGTCGGACTTCGTGGCGCTGCTGCGCAAGCAGGGCTTCGTGGTGGCAGAGGTGGAGGGGCAGACCCGGGGCGCCCTGTCGAACGGTCGCACCGTGTTCTCTTACCAATTGAAGTCGATGCGCAACGAGGCGCAAGGTCGGGTGCCGCGATGAAGGCCAAATGGATTCCCCTGGCGTACGCCGTGCTGATGGCAGCGGGCGTGGCTGCGGCGGTGGGTGTGGGCTTGTCGTCCATGGCGGGCATGCGCGCCATGGGGGCGTCGGGCAAGAGCCTGCCTTCCAAGCCCGCCGCGCGCAACGGCGCGGGCGCGGGTGCGACGGGCGTGGCCGTGCTCACGCCCGAAGTGCGACAGGAGCTTCTGCGCACGCTCAAGGAGGTGGCGGCCTTCGACGCCATCGAGCCGGTGAGCATGAGCAGTTATCCGATCAGCCCGCTGTCTTCGGCCGATCGCGCCGATGACAACCCGGCGCCGCCGCCTGCGTCCGATCACAAGGTGAGCGGCGTGGTGATGTCCGTCAAGGGACGGGGCACCGCCCTGATCGATGACCGTGTGCAACAGGAGGGCGATGTGCTGCCCGACGGAAGCCGGGTGCAGAGCATCCGCCCCGGCAAGGTCGTGCTGGTGGGGCCTTCGGGTGTGGTGAGCCGCTATGCGGTCACCCAGGGCTTCACGCCCTCCAAGCCTGCCCAACCCGGAAAGGAACAACCATGAAGCGCGCCACCCTGTGGCTGATGGTGGCCGTGCTGGCCGTCGCCGCGGCCATTGCCGCATTGTTCACGCGCGGGAATGAGGGGGCCGATCGCAAGGCGGCCGCCGCGCCCGATGCCTCGTTGCCCGCTGTTGCCGCGCCGCCTGTGGTCTCGGCTCCTGTTGCCGCAGCGCCCGCGGCGCCGCCGGTGCCGGCACCCTGGGAGCGTCCCGCTGGCACCGACGCCGGTCCGGCGACCGCGCGTGCGGCTGGCACGGCATCGGCGTCCACCGACAAGGAGGCGGCGGCCCGCGACGAGCGGATGCGTGCCCTCGAAAAGGTCTCGGCCCGGCTGCAGGCCCTGCGGGCGAGCAACCGTGCCGATCCGGCCGAGGTGGACAAGGCCCTCGGCGACCTTGAGCGCATCCAGGGCTCCAGCGTGGTGGGCGGCGTGGACCTGTCCGTGGTGCGCGCCAGCCTGCGTGCGGCCACGCGGATGCAGGAGCTCCAGAAGGAGATCGAGCAGCTGCGTCCGGCCACGGGCGAGCCCACCGAGGCCAACAAGGCCAAGCTGGCGGAGAAGTACAAGGAGATGCAGGCGGTCATCGCGCAGATGCAGGCCAGCACGGGCGCGGTGCAGGCCACGCGCCCACCCTTCACCAAGGACGCGCCATGAGGCCGGCACTGGACGTGCGGCGCGCTCGCCCTGGCGCGGGCTTCTCGTTGCTGGAGTGCGCCATCGTGCTGGCGGTGGCCTCGACGATGACGGTGGCCGGCTTTCATTGGGTGTCCACGGCGCACATGAGCGGCGCATCCATCGCCGCCCAGGCGACCGCGGATGCGGCGCGCGAGGCGCTGTACTCCTTCGCGCGGACCAACCACCGGTTGCCCTGCCCGGACTTCACCGGCAACGGCCTCGAGGGTGACTGCGCCGATGCGGGCAGCCGGGTCGGCTGGCTGCCGGTCGTCACGCTGAACATGAGTGATCGCAACCTGAGCACCGACCTGCTCAAGCGACCGCGCTACGCGGTCTATCGCGCGCCGGGCGCAGACCTGGTGAAGCCCACCAGCGCGTTGGACGTGTCGCCGGGGGAGCGGTTGTCCTTCTCCCTGATGGCGGCGGCCTCGGCGGCTTCCGATATGGGGCAGCCCCGGGTGGTGCGTAGCGCGGACGACTGCGGATCTGCGCCGGGCAATGCGGCTTTCGTGGTGCAGGTGCCGGTCGATCCGGGCACCTGGACACCGGTCCAGACGGCCTCGGCCTCGTGCTTCCTTTCTTCCAGACCTACAGCAAGCGAAATGGCAGCCCAGCTGCTCGCGGAGGTAACTCGCTCATGATCGATTCGAAACGTCGCCCCGTGCGGCAACTGGCCGCCGGGTGTGCGGTGTCTGTGTTGCTGGCCGGCTGCGTGGCACCACGGGCCGCATTCAACGGCAAGGAAGAGGCGCCCGGCACCGACCGCGCCATGATGGCGTCGGCCGCCGAGCAACTGCCCCAGGTGGCGGCCGATGTGGTGCCACCGTCCGAGGCGATGCGTTCGGGACTGGAGCGCGTGCAGACGGTGCAGCCCCAGTTGCCGCTGGCGATCGCGGCCGAGCGCGATCCGCTGGAAGAGCGGATCGTGAGCTTCGACATGTACGAGGCCAAGGCCGACCAGTTCCTGTGGGCCATCGCCAAGGACATGGGTTTCAACCTGATCGTGGAGCCCAAGATCCTCAAGTCGGACAACCGGGCCAGCCTGTTCCTGAACAAGGTCTCGGCGCGCGAGGCGCTCACCGCCGTGACGCAGCTCTTCGACCTGAGCGCGACGCGCTCGGGCAACACCATCAGCGTGTCGTCGCTGGAGCAGAAGGTATTTCCGGTCGATCTGCTGGCCAGCAACGTCAAGCTCAACGCCGACTCGGGCGGCGATGTGCTGGGCGGCGCCAGCGGTGACAAGGGCGTGCAGGGCTCGGTCAAGCTGGCGGGTGAGATCGGCCAGAAGACCGACGCCTTCGATTCGGTGCTCAAGGCGGTCGAGACCATCGTGAAGGACCCGGAGGGCGCCAAGTCCGACGACGACTCGCTCAAGCCGGTGCTCACGCTCGACCGGCGCAGCCAGACGCTGTTCGTGCGGGCCAAGCCATCGCGTGTGCGGCAGGTGGCCGACTTCCTGGCCCAGGTGCGCGCCGTGCGCGGGCGCCAGCTGCAGATCGACATGCAGATCATCGACGTGGCGTTGAGCGAGACGCACAAGCTGGGCATCGACTGGAGCGTGCTGAGCAACCGCGTCGTGGCGGCCGGCGGCAGCACCACGGGCACGCTGTCGCAGATGACGTCCACGCTTGCATCGGGCAGTTCGCTGCCCACACGCTCGCTGGTGATTCCCGAGCAGACGGTGGGGTCCACGTCCGGCGGCGCAGGGGTGGCGCTTTCCTCGGGGCGGGTGTCTGCGGTGGTGAACGCGCTGCGTACCTTCGGCAACGTCAAGCTCGTGTCCAACCCCACCTTGCGCGCCCGCAGCGGCGAGCCCGCCTTCGTGAGCGTGGGCACGACCTACCGCTACGTCTCCAAGATCACGGCGACGACGACGGTCGTACAGGGCGTGAGCCAGACCAGCTACAGCACCGAGACGAACTCGCTGTTCTCGGGCCTCATGGTCGGGCTGACGCCGGCCATCCGGGAGGACGGCTCCATCGAGCTGTTCGTGCATCCGCTGCAGTCGATCGTGCGCTCGGGGTCGCTGAACCTGGTGGCGCTGGGCGGGGGCAATTCGGTGACGCTGCCCGTCGTCGATTCCAAGAGCGTGGCGACCACGCTGTCGGTGCGCAGCGGCGACCTGGTGGTGCTGGGCGGCCTGGCGGACCAGTCGTCCAACGTCAACAACACGGGCGTGCCCGGCCTGAGCGATGTGCCGGCCCTGGGCCAGGCCCTCGACACCAATTCCAACGGACAGACCAGCCGCGAGCTGGTGATCCTTCTGAAGGCGAACCTGCTATGAAACCGAACCACCGCCGCATTCCCCTTGGGGCGCTGGGCCGCCTCGGGTCTTTGGGCGCTGCCGGCATGCTCGCCGGGCTCGCCCTGGCCGCGGAGCCCCCGGCGATGCCGGCCGCGCCGGCGCCCGTCGAGGCCAAGGCCCTGCCGACACCGGCAAAGCTCCCTGCCGCCGCGCCGGCGCGCAAGGGCGCGCCGGACAAGGCCACGCGCGAGAAGGAGGCCATTGCCGCGCGTGAGGCCGAGACCTCGCGCCTGCTCGACACCTTCGCCGCTGCGCAGCGCAAGGGCGACATCGAGGCGGCCGCGCAGGCGGTCGCCCGGCTGCAGCCGCTGCTGCCGACCGACAGCGTGGCCCTCTCGCGGCGTGCCGCGTGGGTGGAGCAGATGCGCGGCAATCGCGAGGCGGCGCGCCGCCTGCTCGGACAGGTCATCGCCAAGCTGCCGGACGACCTGAACGCGAACATGAACCTGGCGCTGGTGGATGCACACGATGGTCGTACCCGGGAGGCCATCACGCGGCTGCGCAAGCTCAAGCTGGTCTATCCGGAAGCCATCGAGCTCGATGCACTGCTGGCCGAGCTGGAAGGCCGTTCGCTGGTGGTGACGCGGTCGGCGCCGGGTGGTTGAGACGCGAGCCTGCCCATGGAGTATTCCGTCGAGCGCCTGAGCGCGCTCATGGCCCGGCAACTGCAGGAGCGCGACATCCTCTCGCGGGCGGAGGCCGACTATGCGCTGCAGAAGCAGCGCGTGGAGGCCAAGCCGCTGTGGCGGGTGCTGGTGGACACCGGCCTGGTGCGCGAGCGCGTGGTGTGCGAGCTGCTGAGCGAACTGTTCGACATCGACTTCGTCGACCTCGACCGGGTCGAGCGACCGGGGGAGGAACTGCTTGCGCTGTTCAACCGCGAGCTGTGCCAGAAGGGCGAGTTCCTGCCGCTGCGGCGCGAGAGTGACCATCTGTTGGTGGTGCTGGGTGACGCCAATCCGATCGAGGTGGGCCAGCTGGTGCTGCGGCGCTGTGGCCTGCGCAGCCGCTTCGTGCTCGGCGAGTTCTCGCGGGTGCGCACGCTCATCCGGCACAGCTTCTTCTTTGCGCAGAACCCGGTGTCGGACCTGATCAACGCCGAGATCCGCAACCTCATGGCCGACCAGGACGGCACCCGCAGCCCGGCGGCCTTCGTGCAGCATCTGCTGCATCTGGCGGTGCAGGAGCGGGCGACCGACATCCACATCGCGCCCACGGCGTCGAGCATCCATGTGCTGCTGCGGGTGGATGGCGTGCTGCACCCGGCCTTCGCGCTGCCGCTGGAGCTGACGCGCATCGGCAGCTACATCAAGCTGATCGCCGAGATCGACATCTCGGAGAAGCGCAAGCCGCAGGACGGCAGCTTTCGCACGCGCATCCTGGACGTGCCGTATTCCGTGCGCCTGTCGACCATCGTCACCGACGTCGGCGAGCGCATGGTGATGCGGCTGCTGCCCGAAAGCCACGACCTCAAGGGCCTGCGCGAGATGGGCTACTACGAAGAGGATGCGCTGCTGCTGGAGGAAGGCCTTGGCCGGCCCGCCGGCCTGGTGGTCATCACCGGCCCCACCGGCTCCGGCAAGAGCAGCACGCTGCATGCGGCGCTGCGGATGCAGAACCTGATCGAGCGCAACGTGCTGACGGTGGAAGACCCGGTGGAATACCGCGTGCCCGGCGCCGGCCAGACCGAGGTCAACCGCAAGGCGGGCTATGACTTCCAGTCGGCGCTGCGGCACTTCCTGCGCCACGACCCGGACGTGATCCTGGTGGGTGAAATGCGCGACTCCGAGACGGTGGTGGCAGCGCTCGATGCCGCGACCACGGGCCACCTGGTGCTGTCGACCCTGCACGTGACTTCGGTCTTCGGGGCGGTGCCGCGCCTGGCACTGCTCGGCGGGCAGGCGCCCATCGTGGCCGAAAACCTGCTGCTGGTGGTGAACCAGCGCCTCGTGCGCCGCAACTGCTCGGCCTGTGCCGAGCCGGTGGAACTGGGCGAGCGGGAATGCCGTTGGCTCGGCAAGCCCGCAGGCTTCAAGGGCATACGAGGCCGGGGCTGCCCACGGTGCCGTGGTACCGGCTTTCATGGCCGGGTGCCGGTGTACGAGATCCTGTCGATCAACGACGAGCTGGCCGACCTGATCGCCAGCGATGCGCGCCGGGCCGAGCTGCGCAAGGCGGCCGAGCGCAACGGCTTCCGCGACATCGAGTTCTGTGCCAGGCGCCGCGTTGCCGACGGCATGACGACGAGCGACGAGATCGTGCGATCCCTGGGAGTTGGACCTTGACCTGGTATTTCTATCGCGTGGTGGACGCGGCTGGCGCCGTGCGCTCGGGCACGCGCGCCTTCGAGCTGGGCGACCCGCAGTCGGTGCGCGAGGCCCTGGAGCAGGAGTACGAAGACGGCGCCGTCCTGTCGGTGCGGCAGATCCCGGCCGTGCTGGTGCAGTCGGTGCGCTCGGCCGGCAGCCTGTTCGGCAAGAAGCTCAAGGACCAGGACCTGGTGGTTCTGCTTCGCGACCTCGCCGTGCTGGCCAAGGCGGGCGTGCCGATCATCGATGCCGTGCGCACGCTCGCCGAAGACGCCGAATCCGTCGGGCCCGCCTGCGCGGCCGTGGCGTCTCGGATGCTCGCCGACCTGCGTGCCGGCGCCACGCTGGGCGAGGCCTTCGACCGCCAGCCCAGCGTATTTCCGGAGCCGGTGCGCAACCTGATCCGCCTGGGCGATGCGACCGGCGCGATGGACCGCATGCTGCACGAGGCCGCCGATCACGTCGAGCGTCTGACGGCGCTGAAGGCCGACTCCAAGCAGGCGCTGATCTACCCGGCCTTCGTGTTCACAGCCATCTTCGGCGCGGCGGGCTTCTGGCTCTATTACGTGGTGCCCAACCTGGCGTCGCTGTTCAAGCAGTTCAGCATCAAGCTGCCGGCGCTCACGGTGGCGGTGATCGGTACTTCCGAATGGGTGTCGTCCAACGGCCTGCTGGTGTTGATGGGACTGGTGGCGGCGGTGGCGCTGGTGATGTTTGCCTGGTACACGAGCCAAAAGTTCCGCCTGCAGGTCTACCGGGCGCTGCATGTGCTGCCGGTGGCCAAGCGGCTGATGTCGGCCGCCGGCATGGCCTTCTTCGCCGAGTACTTCTCGCTGCTGCTGAGGGCGGGGGTGGACATCGTGCGCAGCCTGACCGTGCTGGAGAACATCACGGGCGACCTGTACTACCGCGAAAAGCTCACGCTCGTGCGTATGTACGTGGAGCGTGGCGAGCGAGTGTCTGCCGCCATGCGGCGGGTGGGCGGGTTTCCGCCGCTGATGCTGCGGGTGATCGCGGTGGGCGAGGACTCGGGCACGCTGGACGACCAACTGCAGTACCTGGCCGGCGAATACCGCACGCGCCTGGGCCGCGTGGTGGCCACGCTCTCGGAGATCCTCAAGCCGGTGGTGATCTTCATCGCGGGCGGACTGATGGCGGTGTTCGTGGTGGCGCTGGTGCTGCCGGTGTATGACCTGATCGGGCAGGCGATGGCGGTGCGGCGATGAACCGGGTGCTTCTTTCAGGGCCCCGCGTGGGCGCGCGCCGCCGGCCGACGGCAGGCCGGTGGCGACAGTCGGGCTTTTCGCTGCTGGCGGCCGCGGCGCTGGCGGCGCTGCTGGGCCTGCTGGCCTTCGTGGTGTACAGCCGATGGCAGGTGAACCAACTGGCCGCGGATCGGCTTGCGCAGGACCAGTTGCTCGACAAGGCCGATGCGGTCACCCGCGGCTTTGCAGCGCTGCGGGGCCGGCTGCCTTGCCCGGCCGCCACCTATGGCGGCCCGGAGCAGTGCGACGGGACCTTGGCCAAGGGCTGGTTCCCGGCCGAAGCGGCCACGCTGTTCGCCCCCACCGATGTGGCCGAGCGGCTCAAGGGGCTGCGCTACTACGCCGATGCCCGGCTGACGAATGTCAGGGACGTGTTTCCCCCCGACCCGCATGACGCCGCAATCGTCAATGGCCATGATTTCTGCCGGACGCTGGTCCTGATCGATCCCGGTCTTGGCGGCGTGGACGGCGGCCTGCCGGGATCGGCGGGTGAGCGAACGCCGGTCTATGGATTTGCCGCTCCGGGGCCGGCGGGTTTCACGGGCAATAACCTGAATGCCGCATCGCGACTCGAGGACGAAGACCGCGAGCAGAACGCCATCTACCGCGAACGCGTGCGCGCGGGCAGCGCCCGCTCGCTCGCCATGGCGAGCAACTGCGGGGCCATCATCGCCTCGCTGAACATGCTCACCATCGCGGCGCAATGGAACAGCGCCATGCCCGATGCACGCACGGTCGCCAGCTTCGACTACAACCGCTACACGATCTGGCCGATGGCCAATGCATTGGCCATGAGCCAGATCATGGCGGTGGATGAGGTGGCGTCCTTCGCGACCGAGACGGCGGCGCTGATCGGCGGCCTTGCGGCGTCGGAAGCGAAGGATGACTCCGCGTGCGCTGCAAGCTTCGGACTCTACTGGCCGGCGTGCGCCGCTGGCATCGTCCAGGGCATTCAGCTGGGCCTGGTCGCCATTCAAAGTGTCACGCTGGCGCTGGACGTCCTGGCGCTGGAGGCACGCGTGGTGGGCGCCATCATCGAGCTGACCAAGAACGGCAGCATCCATCGGGACTACGACACGCTGGACATCTGGAAGGGGCAGAACGACGTGCTCTTGAAGGTGGACCAACTCGGTCCCCTGATCTGGGAGGAAGGACCATGATGTCCACGCGTGGAGCCCGCGCCCCGGGCCGCTGCCGTTCAGGCCTGCGAAGCCATGTTCAGGGCCTGAGCCTGATCGAGATGGTGGTCGTGCTCATGATCACCGGCGTGGTGGTCGTGGTGGCGGGCCGGCTGATCGCGCTCAGCACCGCCACCGTCAACGCGGACAAGGAGAACATGGGGCTGCGCAGCGCCTACGGCGCACTCGTCGGTTTTGCCGGTGCCAATGCCCGGCTGCCGGCCTCGGACAACGGTTGGCTGCCCGGCGTGCTCACCGGCAATGCGCGGGGCAACCGGCTGCGCTACCACGTGGCATCCGTCGTGACGAAGGCGCCCACCGTGGTGTTCAGCCCTTCGGCCAACTATCCGATCAATTCGCCCGGGCTCAACTTCTGCCTGTCGCTGACGCGGCTATCTGCGGGCGACCTGATTGCCGCGGGCCAGGGTGGCACCACAGTGCCGGTCCTCGCGCTGATGGAATATTCCTCGTCTGGTCCTACGGCAACTGCACCGACGGATGTAGCGCTGCCGGGGTCGGCGGCGGCCCTGCAGCGGACGGCGCAGGGTCGCTTCGTCCGGGCGATTTCGGCGCAGGAGCTGTTCTCGGCCCTGGGTTGCGGCGACAGGCTGTCGCGCGTCGCCGCTGCGGCCAAGTACGTGGACGTCGCCACCGATCTGCTGAACCTGGCCAGGCTCAATACCCAACATTGGCGCAATGCGATCACGGCGGGCAACGCGCGGCAGGCCCGCGTCCTCTACTCCGGGGGCCGGCTCAACCAGTGGTGGGAGCTGCTGGTCTTCGATGCGGCCAATCTCACGGCCATGCACGTGGGCAAGCTGCCCTGGTCGGCCGTGAACGTGGTGACCTTTCCCTTCGTCCTGGGTGCCTATGCGTCCACGATCGCACAGGTGCTGCTGCAGGGCGACCTGGTCCGCGAGGAGGTGAAGCGATGGACCAACACCGATCTGCCCGCCCTGAATACATCCCTGGATGCGGCGCAGGCGCAGGAGGCCAACTTCGCGGCCGTGCTCGCCGATGCGCAGCGCGAACTGGCGCGGCTGGCCGCATTGGGGCTGGTGCAATGAGTCGCGGCGCTTCCCGCCGGGGCCAGTCCGGCATCTCGATCCTGGAAGTGGTCATCGCCCTTCTTGTCCTGGGTCTTCTGACGGTGGCCGCCTGGAAGCTGCAGAGCGGCGTGGTGGTGGAAGCCCGGCAGGACGCCGATGGCGAACTCGTCACGCGCGCCGATCAGGCGTTGCGGACCTTCATCGCACGCAACTCCCGCCTGCCGTGCCCGGCCGCCGACAACACCGGCGTGGAGCGCTGCGTCACCGGCATGGCGGCCAGCCCGGGCTTCGTGCCCTGGGTCACCATCGGTTTGCCGGACGCCGGTGCCGGCAGCCTCCGCTACGCGATCGACACGGATGCCCTGGCCCAGTCGCCGCCGGGGCTGGGCGTGCTCAGCCTGGATGTGGCCAATGGAACGAGCGTGGTGGGGTTCAGCCAGGATTCGACCGACCGCACCATCCATTGGTGCAACCTGGTCGGCAAGCGCATGAAGGCCGCCCCGACGGGCCGCGTCCCCCGCGCGTACCAGGTGTTCAGCGCGGGGGTGGACCCGCAGGCCAGCGCGACCAGCCGTCCCATGGACGCCGCCGGCGCACAGATCACCCGCACGCTGCCGGAGCTGTGGAACGAGCTCAATTGCGGCGCCCTGGTCGCGGGGGCCGCACGGGCCTACATCAATGCCGCGCTTGCCGCCCGAATGATGGCGCTGGCGGCGCAGGAGCAGCTCAAGCTCTCGACCATGAACCTGGACACGTCCCACTCGAACTACAACTACGACCTGATCGATCTCATCGCCGAGGCGGCACGACAGCCCTCCAAGGTGGCCAATGCGCTGATGAACTGCGCGAATGCGGCCAGCCTGGCTGCCGACGCGATTGCCTTGACAGCCACACCCCCGCAGTGGGCCGCGTTGCCGGTTTCCGGCCCGCTGTGCGTTTCCTCGGTGGCCGATCTGGCCGTGCACATCGCCTCCCTCATCCAGAAGATCCAGGACCTGGGAAACGCCGGCAAGGAACTGGGCGACGCTGCGCAGTTGGACCAGACGGCACGCAACGACGAGGCCACGCAGGCCGCCGCACTGGCCGATGCCATCGCCGCCCGCGCGCGGGCCGCCATTGCCGAGGGGATGGACCTCGAATGACCGCTTCTGAACAAAGGACGACCATGAGACAGCGACTGCATGACGTGCCCGCGCCGCGTGCGCGAGCCGGTGGATTCACATTGGTCGAGCTCTCGCTGGTGCTGGTGGTGATCTCGATCCTGATCGGCGCCGTGATGGGCGGCATGAACGTGTATCGCCAGGCCCAGGTGCAGCGCATGTACAGCGACTTCGTGCTGGGCTGGCGGGCGGCGTACCTGTCCTTCATCGCCGACAGCTATGGCGTCCAGCCCGGCGACTCCACGACCAGCCCGACCTACGCCATCGGTGGCAGTGTGGGCACGGCGCTGTGCGGCACGCCGCTGATCACGGCCATGCTCCAGCGGGGCATCACCTTGCCGCATGGCCGCGCGGCAGGCATGCCGGACCGCTACGTCTACATCGACAAGAGCGGCAACCCCCATGAACTCCAGGTCTGCCTCATGACGGTGCAGTGGACCTTGCCCGGTACCACGGCCGGCGCCTTCCAGAATGCACCGCGCCATGTGCTGCGCCTGGCGGGGCTGACGCCCTCAACGGCCATCGCGTTCGACGCCATGACGGACGGCCGCATCGATGCGGGCCTGGGCGAGTTCCGTGAGGCGGGCTCGGAGGCGGCGCTGGGCACCGCCTCTACCGATTGGAGCAGGGACGAGAACGCCTCCATGAACAACATCGACGAGGGTCAGTCGGTGGACCTCACGGCCTACCTGCTCGTCGGTCGCTGAGCGGGCAGGCCGTCGTTGCCGGTTGCGGCAGCGACGCGCGGCGTCGCTGCATCGCTTCATCAGCTGAAGGCGGTGGTGTCGAGGGCCTGCTTGATGGACTGGGTGGTGCAGGGTTCGAGCGCGGCGATCTGCCGCGCGAGCGTGCCGACATAGCCTTCGAAGGCATCGGGACGGACCACGCCCTCGAAGACACCCCGTGCCTTCAGCTCTTCCGTGGTGATGGCGCTGCCCGAGAGAAAAGCGCGCTTGGCGCCGTCGATGCCCAGGTGCCGCACCGTCCGGGCATAGAAGGCGTCGCTGTGCAGTGGGCTCATTTCCATGGGCAGGTGGATGGCCGTGCCGCTGGCGGCGACCCGCAGGTCGCAGGCCAGCACCAGATCGAGGGCCGGGCCGTAGACGCTGCCGCTCAGCGCGCACAGGGTGACGGGACGCATCTGTGCCAGTGCGGCCGCGGTCGAGGTGAAGAGCGCGTCGTCGGCGCGTGGATTCGCCTCGGTGATTTCGTAGCCGCCGCAGAACACGGGCCGACCCTGTCCAGCGGTGTTCGCCGTCAGCACCACCACCTTGACCGAGGGATCGGCATCGAGCACGAGGAAGGTGCTGAGCATCCATCGCAGGTCCTCGTCCCGGACCCAGTTGCTGAAGGCCGGCCGGTTGAGGCGGATGGTGGCGACGCCACTGGCGTAGGTGAGAAGAGGAAGGTCGGGTGAGGCGATGTCCACGGTCATGGTGTGAGAGTCCCTGGGTTCGATTGCACGTCCGCTGCCGCCTGCACGGAGGCCGTCACAGCCACTTGGTGGCAAGCAGAAAGCCTGCCCATGTACGAGTGGTGTTGCCAAGCCCTGCCGGGTGCGGGGAAGGCCCTGGGGTGTCAATCGGTGAGAAGAATTCGACGGCGATCGTGCGATGGAATGGTGCGTCGCAGGGTGCGTGAATGGCGCATGGCGGCCTGCCAGCGTGCGGGGCCACCGCGCTGCAAGGCCAATGGAGAGTGACTTCCGCGCGAACTCGGCCGTCTGTGGATGGATCGTCGTGAACTTGTTCGCGGTCTTGGCGATTCAATGTCCACCACCCCGTCCGACGGCATGTCCCTTGCATGCCCGGATGCGACGTTGGAGACCGTTGGCGTCACGGGAACGCACGAACAAAAGCAATCAGGGAGCGTGCATGTCATCGGCAACGGACTCCGCGGCGCGCTGCGCGCGCCTCAGCGCTTCTTTCGTTTCCCTCCACAAGCTCCAAGAGCAAGACCATGCAAACTGCTGTCACACCCCCAACCACGGCGCCGCGCCGGGTTCATCCCGTCGATGAGGTGCTGCCCATTCCCCAACTCGCGGCCTATGGCTTCCAGCATGTGCTGGCCTTCTATGCGGGCGCAGTGCTGGTGCCGATCATCCTGGCCGGCGCGCTGGGCCTGAGCAGCGAGCAGCTGATCCACCTCATCAACGCGGACCTCTTCACCTGTGGCATCGCCTCCATCCTCCAGGCCTGGGGGCTCGGCAAGGTGGGCGTGCGGCTGCCGCTGCTGCAGGGCGTCACCTTCACGGCCGTGAGTCCCATGATCGCCATCGGCCTGGCCGCGGGCGGTGGCGTCACCGGCCTGCTGCAGATCTATGGCGCCGTGCTGGTGGCCGGGTTGTTCACCTTCTTCGCGGCGCCTTACTTCGCGCGGCTGATCCGCTTCTTTCCGCCCATCGTCACGGGCTCGGTGATCCTGATCATCGGCATCGCCCTGCTGCCGGTGGCCGCCAACGACATCGTGGTGGGCAAGGGTCCCAATGCGATCCAGAACCCGGTGTTGCTCAAGAACTGTCTCTATGCCTTCGGCACGCTGGCGTTGATCGTGCTGATCCAGCGCGTGTTCCGCGGCTTCATGGCCACGGTCGCGGTGCTGCTGGGCCTGGTGGTGGGCACGCTGGTGGCCTGGGCGCTGGGCGATGCGCACTTCGACAAGGTGGCCGGCTCGGCCTGGTTCGGCTACACCTCGCCGTTCTACTTCGGCATGCCGACCTTCAGCATCACGGCCATCCTGTCGATGCTGATCGTGATGTGCATCACCATGGTGGAGACGACCGGCGATGTCTACGCCACCGGCGAGATCGTGCGCAAGCGCATCGGCAGCGAGGACATCGCCCGGGCGATCCGTGCCGACGGCGCGGCCACCTTTCTGGGCGGCGTGTTCAATTCCTTTCCCTACACCTGCTTCGCCGAGAACGTGGGCCTGGTGCGGCTCACGCAGGTCAAGAGCCGCTGGGTGGTGGTGGCGGCGGGCTTCATCATGATCGTGCTGGGCTCCCTGCCCAAGGCCGCGGCCATCGTCGAAGGCATTCCGCACCCGGTGCTCGGCGGCGCGGCGCTGGCGATGTTCGCGGCCGTGGCCGTGGTGGGCGTGCAGACGCTGTCGAAGGTGGACTTCAACGACCATCGCAACATCGTGATCCTGGGTACCAGCCTGGGCCTGGGCATGCTGGTGACGGCTCAGCCCTTCGTCACCACGGCATTCCCGAGCTGGGCCGAGATCGTGTTCGGCAGCGGCATCACGCTGGGCGCGCTCACGGCCATCCTGCTGAACATCGTGTTCAACCACCTGGGCGGCAGCGCCCACACCGCCGTGGCCGGCCGGCCCGGAAGCCTGGTGAGCCTCGACCAGGTCAACAGCATGAGCCGCAAGGAGTTCGACGCCACCTTCGGTCCCCTGGTGCAGAACATGGACTGGGTGCTGGCGCGTGCATTCGCCCTGCGGCCTTTCGAGAACACGCATGCGCTGCGTACCGCCTTCCAGAACACCCTGCTGACGGGCACCGTCGACGAGCAGGCGGCGCTGATGAAGGCCTTTCCCGACCTGGGCAGCGACGGCGATGGCGCCAATGCGTACCTGCTCGACCACGAGAAGGCCGGCATGACCGCCACCTCGCAGGAAGACGTGGCGGCCATGGCCCGCGCCTACCGCGCGCAGTTCGGCTTTCCGCTGATCATCAGCGCCCGCGACGCGCATTACGAGCGCATGGTGAGCCAGGGGTGGCAGCGACTGGGCAATGCGCCCGCGGTCGAGCGCGCGGCGGCGCTGGTCGAGATGGCCCGCATCGCCAACTACCGCTTCGACGACCTGGTGGCCGATGCGAATCCCATCGTGGCCGCGCGGCTGCGGGCCTTCGACGCCAGCCCGGCCACGGCCCACTGACGCACGCCTGGGGGCGCGGCCCCATTGATGATCGATGACATCGCCTCGCGCGTAGGCAGGAAAGATGTGCCATGGTCCGTCGACCGACTGGCGCATCCTGTTGCGGACGCCGGGGCTTCTCCATGTATTGCGTGGTGCCCGTGCCAGTCTCTCCATCCTCCCCACCTGCAGAACGCCGCGTCGGCGGCGATGCCATCTTTCTGGTCCTCGCTGCGGCCGCCATGGTTTGCATGGTGGTGGCGGCGCAACGGACCTGGTCCAGCGCCGTGCGCACCGAGCAGAGCCGGGCGCAGGCACGCGCCCTTCACCAATGGATGGTGCAGGCCGTGCACCGTGCCGACGACCCGGTGGCGCAGGCCTGCGCGCTGGCGCCGTCCGGGTCTCGCGAGGTGCCGCACTGGGGCGACTGTGCCCGGGCGCTGGTGGCCGAGGGCGGTCCGCTGGCGGGCGTGCGCAACGCCTTCAGCGGTGCCCCGTTGCAGGTGATCGAGCGATGCCAGCACGGAGCGCACGCCACCTTCGGCCAGATCGTTGTCGGCCGGCGGGTGCCGCCCGCGTCCGACGCCGCAGCCGGCCACGGCACTGCGGCCGGACTGGCGCCGGGTGACGCCCTGACCCATCCCCTGGCGCTGCGGCTGCAGGTCTGCGACAGCGCCGGCTATGCGCTCGACGTGGCGGATCTGGCGCTCTGAGCGTCACTCAACGCGCGACGCCCCGCACGCTCTCCATCCATGTCCGCCATGCCCGCCATGACCGACGAGCCCAAGACGCCCGAGCCGCGTTCCTACCGCCATGCGGGCCGAGGCCCGGTGCCCGCCATCGTGGGCGACCGGGCGCGGCAGGAGGCCTCTGCCCTGAACCCGCGCCAGCGGCTGCGCCGGCTCCTGTGGGCCTGGCTGCTGGACCCGGGCAATGCCAGCAACCATCAGCGCCGCTTCGACCGCGCCATCGCATGGCTCATCGGCGCCAACCTGTTGGTGACCGTGTTCGAAGCGACGGCGGGCGTGCCGGATGCGGCCCGGCGCTGGCTGCACCTGTTCGACGCGATCTCGGTGGCGGTGTTCGCGATCGAGTACGCCCTGCGGCTCTACACGGCGCCGGAGGATCCCGCCTTCGCCGGGGCGGCGCGTCCGCGGCTGGCCTTCATGCGCAACCCCTATGCGGTCCTGGACCTCGTCGCCATCCTGCCCAGCGTGCTGCATGCCGTGGTGCCCATCGACCTGCGTGTCCTGCGGGTCTTCCGGCTCTTGCGCATCCTCAAGCTCTTCCGCTTCCTGGTGCCGGCCGTCCAGGAGTTCCGGCAGTTGAACGCGGGGCGCAGCCTGCGGCAGAAGGCCCACGCCCTGGTGTTTGCCAGCCCCTATGGCGGCCGGTTGCACAGCGCCTTCGATTTCGTCATCGCCGGCTGCGTGCTCGTCTCGGTGGTGGCGGTCATCCTGGAGTCCGTCCAGTGGGTCCATGACCGATTCCACCTCGAACTGGTGGCGGTGGACATCGCGGTGGTGGCGATCTTCACGCTCGAGTTCTGCCTGCGGCTGTATGCCTGCGTCGAGGAGGAGGGCCACGAAGGGCCGCTGCTCGGCCGGCTGCGGCAGGCACGCAGCCCGGGCATGCTGGTCGACCTGCTGGCGATCCTGCCCTTCTTTGCGGAGGCCTTCCTCAACTACGTGCTGGACCTGCGCTTCCTGCGCATCTTCCGGCTGCTGCGCCTGCTGAAGCTGACGCGCTACACCGACGCCACGCGCACGCTGGCCAAGGTGATCGGGCGGGAATGGCCGGTGATGGCGGCGGCGGCCTTCATCATGGTGCTGCTCGTCGTGCTGACGGCGAGCCTGGGCTATGTGTTCGAGCACGACGCGCAGCCCGACAAGTTCGAGAACATTCCGCAGTCCATCTACTGGGCGGTGATCACGCTGGCGTCGGTGGGCTACGGCGACATCACGCCGGTCACGCCAGCGGGCCGTGCCGTGACCATCGTGCTGGCCCTGATCGGCATCGGCATCTTCGCGATCCCGGCGGCGCTGCTGTCGTCGGCCTTCTCCGACCAGCTGCACAAGGAGCGCGATGCCCTGCGCCAGGAACTCTTCGAGATGCTGGGCGACGGCGTGCTTTCGGAGGAGGAGGCGGAAATCCTCAACCGCGAGGCCAAGCGGCTGCACCTGTCGGCCGAAGACGTGGAGGTGCTGATGCAGGAGGCCCGGCGCGCCCGGGAGATGGCCGCCGACCTGTCCAAGCTGCCGCTGCACATCATCGCGGCCGACCCGGCGCATGCGATCGAGCATTTCAAGTCGCTCGTGTGCGACATCCGAAAGCTCGGCCTCATGGCCGACCACGCGCGGTTCGCCGCCCTGGCACGGGCCGATGGCCGGCTCACCGAGGCCGAATGGCGGGCCTGGGCGTGCATCTGCGGCACGCCCGCCGACGGCGGCGGCCCGGCCGCGTAGCCGGCCGGACCACGGCCCGCTCAGGCTCTCAGGCCAGCAGCCCCCGCAGGTAGTCCTTCTCCATGTCCGACAGGCGGGACAGGAGGAAGGGATAGTTGTCCTGGAAGGCGGTGACGAAGAAGTGGGCGTAGTCGGCAAAGCCCGCGTCGTGCACGATCAGCAGCGCGGCCGCTTCGTCGATGCCCAGATCGCTGCGCGTCGCGCCCTCCATGACCGCCGCAACGCCCAGGACGCTGAACAGGTACTGCCGGAGTCGGGCCGGAAGCGGGACCGCCCTGGCGCGTGCATCGTCCAGTGCAATCTGGCCGACCCCCGAGCCCGCGAAGTCGAGCGCCCGGCCGATCGCGGCCTGGAAGCCCTCGAGGTAGTTCGTCGTGGGGGAGAGAAGGCGCCTGACGGCATCGCTGACAAAAAGCATGGGTGCTCCTGGAAGGTGTGGGCGCCCGGCCCCGCCGCGGCAGCTGCCGCCCGTCCCACGGAGCCTGGACTGCACGCCGACCAAGCAGGACACATGCGCGTTGACGCCTGCTTCTTCTGAGGCATCACGGCGCCAATGGCGATACGGATGTCGATGGACGGCACCGCGTTGGTGAGCACCGCGAGGCATTTCGGTGCCGGGCCGGCTCCCGCGCGGTGGCGGCCTTCGCAGGGATGCTCTTCACGAATGCGCGCGCCGTGGGCATCGCAGCGCCCACTTGCCGCTCGATTCGTGAAGAGCATCCCTAGCGGACCTTCACGCCCGGCAGCAGGTCCAGGTTGAGCCACTGCTGGAAGGCGGCATAGCTCAGCGGCTTGTTGACCTTGGCATCGGGCCGGTTCTGCTGCCAATGCGCCCAGGCCCGGCCGGTGGCTGGGTCGTAGACCAGCTTGAACAGGTGCGAGGGCACGCGCACACCATTGCGGCCGATGGCCCGCTGGTCCGCGAACACGGGGCCCGTGATCACATGCACGTCCCCCTGCGCACGCATGACGTACTTGCGCGTGTCTTCTTCCACGCGGGCCCAGGGGCCGCTGTTCTGGCGCGGGTCCTGCGGGACCATGTTGGCCAGGCTGAAGGACTGCGCCATCGCCTGGTCCGTGGGCATGTCCGCGGCGGGTGCCATGTGGCCGCGTGCGAAGCCGGAACCTCGGTAGTCGTCCAGGTCGGCGCGCTCGCCCGAGGGCAGGCGGGCATCTGCGAAGAAGCGGTCGTGGCGCTGCACCGTCTTCGCCTTCATCAGGATCTCCCGGTTCAGCCGCTCGGCCACGTAGACCGGCGTGCGCGTCTCCCCGGAATGAAGGACGGCGAAGTTGTCGAAGCACAGGGCGCGAAGGCGTCCGCCGATGGCCACGGCAGGCGCCCGGCCACCGGCGAAGAACTGGGGGCAGCGGCCGAAATCCTGGTTGAGCGCCGCGGTGGCGGGTGCCGGCCGTGCGGCGGCAGCCGAGGCGCGGGCGCCGCGCGCGTGGGGCTCCAAGGGCCCGCAGCCGAGGAGCAGCACGGCCGCGGCCAGGGTGACGACAGTTTGTGAAAAGGTTGTGAGGACTTGGAAACGTTTGTTCAGATTCGCCATGAAGGCGGCGAGTCTACTGAGCGGCCCCCACCGGCTGCAGTGCCCTGATGTCAGCGCCGGGCGCGTGCGTGTCGATGGGGAAGGACCAGTCGACTCGGCTGCGCTTGGCTGGCACCCCCTCAAGTCTTCAGGACGCTAAGTAGTAACCCTATCGCATCAAACCGCCGCGGCGCCAAGCCAGCCAGTGCCGGCTTGGACGTGCCCGAAGCGCAACCGCCTCTGGCCGCCGCCCGGAGCCGCGAAGCGGCATGGGGGTTGTTTTCACTTCACTGCATCAGCATGGCCGCAACGGCCAACGTGGCCGCCACGAGCCAAAGAGCCAGAACGGTGGCCCGCAGCGAGGCCTTGTGGGCGAAGTCTTCCTTGCGTGCCATGGCCGCCACGTTAGTGGTTGTCACTGACTGTGTACTGAGCGGCACCGCCCTCGTCGCGCCGGGGGCCAACGCGGCGGGCTTCGTTGCGCTTCTGTGCAAAAGCGCACGACTCAGCGTTTTTTCCTATGCCCTTCATAGGGCGTTTTCAAGGGGGTCGGGTCAACGTCAGTTGCGGACCGTACGTTTCGAGGTGTAACGTTTTGACGTAATTTTTCAGGTGCTGCCATGTGGGTTTTCATCGTTGTCTCGCTCATCGCCGTGGAAGTGGCGTGCGGCCTCTTCTTCTTCAGCCTGATCTGGGCCAGCCATCAGGCGGCGGAATGGGAGGAACGCGATCTGAACGGGGCGATGCCCGGCGCCGCCGCCTTCGCGTCCTCCGTCTTCGGCATCCTGGCGCCGGGCGCCGCGGATCGCGCCCGGCACGGCTGATCGGCCGTGCGGCCGAGGCCTCCAGCGGGCGGCCTTGCCGCCTGGGAGCGGCTGCCGCTTCCCAGGACCGGCTGGCGCTGGCCTCGATCCCCGGGGGGCGCCAGGCCCACTTCAATCAATGGACAGGCTCAACAACGTCGCCCCAGCCCTGGGGCTTTTTTTCGCCCCGGCGTCGGCTGGAACAGGAGCCCGTCCCTGCTTCATCCGGGAAAGCCCGCGCCCACGCGAGCTTCCAGCGGTCCCATCCCGGCCGCCGCGGCGGCCCCTGAATAAGCTTTCTCGATAAAAGTATTTGAAGCTTGCATGCTTCATGCTTGATCATCCGAAAATCGGATGATCAAGAACCTCGATATTCGTCAGCTCGAAGCCTTCGCCGCCGTGATGTCCTCCGGGAGCATTACGGGCGCGGCGCGGCTGCTCGACCGCTCCCAGCCGGCTGTCACCCGCCTGATCCATGACTTGGAGGCGGCGTCGGGCTATGCGCTGTTCACCCGCCACGGCCCCCGCGTGGCGCCGACGGCGGAGGGCTTCCAGCTGTTCGAGGAAGTGCAGCAATTGCTGGGCGACTGGCGCCGGCTGCAGCAGCGGGTGGACGAGATCGGCCGTGGCGGCGCCCAGCCGCTGGTGCTGGCGGCCACGTCGGCTGCGGCGCTGGGCCTCGTGCCGGCGGCCCTGCAGGCCCTGGAAGCGGGCGAGGGCACCGGCGCGGTGCGCCTGGTCAGCGGCTCGCCGGAGCGGGTGATGGAGTCGGTGCTGGCCGGTGCCGTCCAGTTGGGCGTTTCCAGCCTGCCGCTGGAGCACCGCGGCCTGCAGGTGCTGTGGATCGGCGAGGCGCCCTGCGTGGCCGTGCTGCCCGATGGCGATCCGCTGGCTGCGCACGACGTCGTGCCGGCCGCCGCGCTCGCCGGGCGCCGGCTGGTCACCCTGAGCAACCCTTTCCGCTTGCGCCACCGCATCGACGCGCTGCTGGGCCGTGCCGCCACCGACGCCGACGCAGCCGGCGAAAGCGCATCGGCAGGCGAGGGCGGCGCGCGCGGCGCGGACGTCATCGACACCAATTCCTCCGTCAACGCCCAGGCCCTGGTGCGCGCGGGGCTGGGCATCGCCCTGCTGGACCCGCTCACGGTGCATGGCGTGCCCATGGCCGGTGTGCAGCTGCGTCCGCTGGACGTGCACATCCCCTTCTTCTTCGGCGCCGTGGTGCCGCAGGGCCGGCCCATCACCCGCCGGGTGCAGGCCCTGGCCGATGCGCTGCAACAGGCGGCGACGCGGCTTCCCGGTTTCGTCGCCCATCCACCCGAGGCCCATGCCCGGCTGCTGCAGGCCGCGCAGGGGGCCGAGCCGACTTCTTCTTCCCCCCGTTCCTGACCGAAAGCGCCCCATGAGTTCGCCCGCTCCCGAAGCCTTCACGCCCCCGGCCGGCCTGCCCCAACTGGAGCAGCGGCTGCGCCAGGACCTCCTCTGGCTCGGTCTGCCGCCCAAGCACTGGGTGCCGCCCAGCGCGCGCGACGGCCAGCCGGTGATCGACGTGGCCGTCATCGGCGGCGGGATGGCGGGGCTCACGCTGTCGGCCTCGCTCAAGCACCTGGGCGTGCAGGCGGTGGTGTTCGACCAGGCGCCGGCCGGCTTCGAGGGGCCCTGGGCCACCACGGCGCGCATGGAGACGCTGCGCTCGCCCAAGGAGCTGACCGGCCCGGCGCTCGGCCTGCCAGCGCTGACCTTCCGCGCCTGGTTCGAATCGCAGTTCGGGCTGGACGCCTGGCGGGCGCTCGACAAGATCCCGCGCCTGCAATGGATGGACTACCTGCGCTGGTACCGCCAGGTGCTGCGCCTGGACGTGCGCAACCACCAGCGCGTGGCGGCGGTGCGTCCGCGCGCCGATGGCGTGGTGCAGCTGGAACTGGTCGACGAAGGCGAGGGCGATCGCGCCCACACCGTGCTGGCGCGCCACGTGGTCATCGCCACCGGCCGCGACGGCCTGGGCGGCCCGTGGGTGCCGGACTGGGCCCATGCCCTGCCACGCGAACGCTGGGTGCATTCCTCGCACGCCTGGGACGGCGCCATGCTGCGCGGCAAGCGCGTGGCCGTGATCGGCGGCGGCGCCTCGGCCATGGACGCCGCGGCCACGGCGCTGGAGAACGGCGCCACCCGCGTCGACCTGCTGATCCGCCGCCGAGAGCTGCCGCGCATCAACAAGGGCAAGGGCTCCGGCAGCCCCGGCATGTCGCACGGCTACTGGATGCTGCCGGACGAATGGAAGTGGCGCTTCCGCCATTACCTCAACGTGCAGCAGGTGCCGCCGCCGCAGGGCAGCACGCTGCGCGTGTCGCGCCATGCCCAGGCGCATTTCCACCTGGGGGCGGGGGCGACCGGTGCTTCGGTGCGGCCCGACGGCGTGATCCGTGTCGAGACGGCCAAGGGGCCCTTGGCGGCGGACTTCGTCATCTTCTGCACCGGCTTTCGCATCGATTGGACCCAGCGGCCCGAGTTCGCCGGGCTGCAGCCGCATGTGCGGCTGTGGCGCGACCGCTTCGCCGCGCCCGAGGGCCAGGACGACGAGGAGCTGTCCGAGTCGCCCGACCTGGGCCCGCTGTTCGAGTTCCAGCCGCGCGAGCCCGGCCGCTGTCCGGGCCTGGAGCGCATTCATTGCTACAACTACGCCGCGGCCCTGTCGCAGGGCGCCGGTGCGGGCGACATCCCGCAGATCACCGACGGCTCGCAGCGCCTGGCCCGTGGCCTGGCCGGCCAGCTGATGGTGGAGGACGCCGACGCGCATTTCGCCGCCATGCAGCGCTATGCGGAGCCCGAGCTCGAAGGCCACGAATGGACCGAGGCGTCGTTTCCCGCCTATGAGGAAGCGGCCGCTGTGCGCGAAGGGGCCGCCCCATGACCGGCTGGCTGCTGCGCCGGCTCGGCCAGGCGCTGCTGGTGGTGTGGGCGATGACGCTGATCGTCTTCGTCGGCTTGCATGCCATCGGCAACCCGGTGGACATCCTGATCGGCGACGACATGAACCAGGCCGAACGGGCCGCCGCGATCGCCCGCCTGGGCCTGGACCAGCCGTTGTGGCGCCAGTACCTGTCCTTCCTCGAAGGCGCAGTGCAGGGCCAGCTGGGCAAGAGCTTCGTCTACCACGACGAGGCCATCCGCATCATCCTGGACCGTCTGCCGGCCACGATGGAGCTGGCCGTGGCCGCACTGCTGCTGGCGGTGCTCATCGGGGTGCCGCTGGGGCTGTTCGCGGGCATGAAGCCGGAGCATCCGGCCTCGCGCGCCATCATGGCCACCAGCATCGTCGGCTTCTCGCTGCCGGCCTTCTGGGTGGCGCTGATGCTGATCATGGTGTTCAGCGTGCAGTTGGGCTGGCTGCCGGCCGGCGGGCGCGGCGAGACGCGCAGCCTGTTCGGCATCGAATGGTCCTGGCTCACGCTCGACGGGCTGCAGCACCTGCTGCTGCCGGCCTTCAACCTGGCGCTGTTCAAGATCTCGCTGGTGCTGCGGCTCACGCGCGCTGGTGTGCGCGAGGTGCTGCCGCAGGACTTCGTGAAGTTCGCGCGGGCCAAGGGCCTGTCGCCGGTGCGGGTGGTGGGCGTGCACGTGCTGCGCAACACGCTGATCCCGCTGGTCACGGTGCTGGGCCTGGAGCTGGGCTCGACCATCGCCTATGCGGTGGTCACCGAGACCATCTTCGCCTGGCCCGGTGCCGGCAAGCTGATCCTGGACAGCATCAACTCGCTGGACCGACCGGTGGTGGTCGCCTACCTGATGGTGGTGGTCGTGATCTTCGTGACGCTGAACCTGGTGGTGGACGTGCTCTACCGCCTGCTCGATCCGCGCGTGCGGCTGGAGGGCGCCAAGTGAGCGCGTTGCCGACCTCTTCTTCGTCCACCGCCGCACCGAAACCCGAGCGCGGGTTCTGGTGGCGCGTGGGCAGCGACTTCCTGCAGTCGCGCGTCGCCGTCGCCGGACTGCTGATGCTGGCGGTGGTCGTGGTGGTGGCCCTGGCCGCGCCATGGATCACGCCGCAGAACCCCTACGACCTGCTGCAGCTGGACGTGCTCGATGCGCGCCTGCCGCCGGGCTCGCCGCGTGGCGAGGGCGGCTACACCTACTGGCTGGGCACCGATGGCCAGGGCCGCGACCTGTACTCGGCCATCGTCTACGGCCTGCGCATCAGCCTGGGCGTGGGCGTGGGCTCGGCCCTCATCGCCGCGGTGCTGGGCACGCTGGTCGGCCTGCTGGCGGCCTATGCCGGCGGCCGGGTCGACGCGCTGCTGATGCGGCTGGTGGACCTGCTGCTGTCCTTCCCGACCATCCTGATGGCGCTGATGATCCTCGCCTATCTGGGCAAGGGCATCACCAACGTCGTGCTCACGCTGGTGCTGCTCGAATGGGCCTACTACGCGCGCACCGCCCGCGGGCAGGCGCTGGTGGAGACGCGGCGCGAGTATGTCGATGCCGCACGCGGCCAGGGCATTCCGCCGTGGCGCATCCTGGTCGGCCATGTGCTGCCCAACTGCCTGCCGCCGCTGCTGGTGATCGGCGCGCTGCAGGTGGCGCGGGCCATCACGCTGGAGGCCACGCTGTCCTTCCTGGGGCTGGGTGTGCCGATCACCGAGCCCTCGCTGGGCCTCTTGATCTCCAACGGCTACCAGTACCTGCTGTCCAACGAATACTGGATCAGCCTGTTCCCCGGCCTGGCCCTGCTGGCCACCATCGTCGCGATCAATCTGGTGGGCGACCAGTTGCGCGACGTACTGAACCCGAGGTTGCAGAAGTGAGCGGCGATACCACTCCCGTGCTGGAACTGCGCGATTTGCGCACCCGCTTCCACACCCGCGACGGCGTGCTGCCGGTGGTCGACGGCGTCTCCTTCTCGCTGGGCCGCGGCCAGGTGCTGGGCCTGGTCGGCGAGTCGGGCTCCGGCAAGTCGGTGACCGGCTTTTCGGTCATGGGCCTGGTCGATCCGCCCGGGCGCATCGAAGGCGGCGAGGTGCTGTTCCAGGGGCAGGATCTGCGCACGCTGCCGCCCAAGGCCTTGCGGCAGTTGCGTGGCGACCGCATCGCCATGATCTTCCAGGACCCGATGGCCACGCTGAATCCGGTGTTGCGCATCGACGTGCAGATGGTCGAGGCGGTGCGTGCCCACCGCGACGTGGACACCGCCACCGCCCGCCGCCATGCGGCCGAGACGCTGGCGCTGATGGGCATTCCCAGCCCCGAGGAACGGCTGCGCGCCTATCCGCACCAGCTCTCGGGCGGCATGCGCCAGCGAGTGGCCATCGCCATCGCGCTGCTGCACAAGCCGGCGCTGATCATCGCGGACGAGCCCACCACGGCGCTGGACGTGACCATCCAGGCGCAGATCCTGTCGGAGATGCAGAAGCTGGTGAAGGACAGCGGCACCGCCATGATCTGGATCAGCCACGACCTGTCGGTGGTGGCGGGCCTGGCCGATGCCATCGCCGTGATGTATGCGGGGCGCATCGTCGAGATCGGCGCGGTAGACGACGTGCTCGACCGGCCGCAGCATCCGTACACGCAGGGCTTGATCGGCAGCCTGCCCAGCGCCAACCGGCGCGGGGCGCGGCTGAAGCAGATTCCGGGCATGGCGCCGCACCTGGCGCGGCTGCCCGCCGGCTGCGCCTTCGCGCCGCGCTGCCCGCGCGCCACGGCGGAGTGCCAGGCCGCGGTGCCTGAACTGGTGGCGCCGCGGGTGGACGTGCCGAAGCACCAGGCACGGTGCATCCATCCGGGAGCTGCCGAATGAGCGCCGCGCTTTCTTCTTCCGTCGACAGGGAGCCCTCGGCCACCGGCACGCCGCTGGTCGACCTGCGCGCCATCTCCAAGCGCTTCGGCGAACGCCAGGAAGGCTGGCTGGACCGCCGCCTGCGCGCCCTCGGTCTGGGCGAGGCGCCCGCCATCACCCATGCCGTGGACCATGTCGACCTGCAGGTGCAACCCGGCGAGGTGGTCGGCCTGGTGGGCGAATCGGGCTGTGGCAAGTCCACGCTGGGCCGCATCGCCGCCGGCCTGCTGGCGCCCAGCGAGGGTGAGGTGCTCGTCGATGGTCAGGACATCGCGCACATGAACGACCGCGCCCGCCTGGCCGCGCGGCTGAAGGTGCAGATGGTGTTCCAGGATCCCTTCGGCAGCCTCAACCCGCGCCTGCGCGTGGCCCGCATCGTGGGCGAGGCGGCGCGGCTGCACGGCCTGACCGATGCGGCCGGCGAGGACGACTATGTCTGCGCCCAGCTCGAACGCGCCGGGCTCGACCCCTCGCTGCGCCACCGCTACCCGCACCAGTTCAGCGGCGGCCAGCGCCAGCGCATCGGCATCGCCCGCGCGCTGGCGGTGCGGCCGCGCATGTTGGTCTGCGACGAGGCCGTGGCCGCGCTGGACGTGTCGATCCAGGCGCAGATCCTCAACCTGTTCATGGACCTGCGCGAGCAGCTGGGCCTGGCCTACCTGTTCATCAGCCACGACCTGGGCGTGATCGAGCACCTGTGCGACCGCGTGGTCGTGATGTACCTCGGCCGCGTGGTCGAGTCGGCGCCGGTGGACGAGCTCTTCGCCAATCCGCGCCATCCCTACACCCGCGCGCTGCTGCAGGAGATTCCGCGCATCGACGCCCGGCGCGCGCAGTTCGCGCCCATCCGCGGCGAGATCCCCAGCCCGCTGGCGCCGCCGAGCGGCTGCCACTTCCATCCGCGCTGTCCACACGCCATGGACCGCTGTCGCACCGAGGTGCCGCAATTGCGCGGCATCGCCATCCGCCACCAGAGCGCATGCCATCTGGACGCGCTCTGACCCACCGCATTCCCGCTGTTCCCTGACGAAAGGATCGCCATGACTCACCATTCCCTGCGCACCGCGGCCGTCGCGGCCGCCGCCCTGATCGCCGCGGCCGGCGCCGCGGCACAGAACCTCGCCATCGGCTTCGCAGACCCGGTCTCCTCGGTGGACCCGCAGCTCAACAACCATGCGGGCGACCGCTCGCTGGCGCTGCATTTCTTGGACTCGCTGGTCACCTCGCGCGACGGCGGCAAGCTGGATCCGGGCCTGGCCTCCAGCTGGAAGTCGCTGGACGACAAGACCTGGGAGTTCAAGATCAACACCGCCATCAAGTGGCAGGACGGCACGCCGGTGTCGGCCGATGACATCGTGTTCTCCTTCCAGCGCGCGCGCAGCGTGCCGGGCTCGGTGGCCTCGTACTCGGGCGCGCTGCGCTCGGTGGAATCGGCCACCGCCAAGGACCCGGGCACGCTGATCGTCAAGACCAGTACGCCCAACCCCATGCTGCCGCTGGAGATTGCCTCCATCTACGTGGTGAGCAAGCATGTGGGCGAGAAGGCCCGCACCGAGGACTACAACAGCGGCAAGGCGGTGGTGGGCACCGGCCCCTACAAGTTCATCTCGTACACGCCGGGCGACCGCACGGTGTTCGAGCGCAACCCCACGTACTGGGGGCCCAAGCCGCAGTGGGAGAAGGTGACTTACCGCTTCATCAACAACGGCGCGGCCCGCACCGCGGCGCTGCTGGCCGGCGACGTGGACGTGATCGACAAGGTGGCCGTCACCGACGTCGAGAAGCTGCGCAAGGACCCGAAGGTCAGCGTCTACACCTACCCGGGCCTGCGCGTGCTGCTGCTGCAGCCCACGCTGCGCGAAGGCCCCAACGAGTTCATCACCGACAACGCCGGCAAGGTGCTCGACAAGAACCCGCTGACCGACCTGCGCGTGCGCCAGGCGCTGTCGCTGGGCATCAACCGCAAGGCCATCGTGGACCGCGTGCTGCAGGGCACCGTGACCGAAGCCAACCAGTGGATGCCCAAGAACAGCTTCGGCTACAACCCCGAGGTCAAGGACATTCCCTACAACGCCGAGCAGGCGAAGAAGCTGCTGGCCGAGGCCGGCTATCCGCAGGGCTTCCAGATCGCCATCCACGTGCCCGGTGACCGCTACCCGCAGGCGCCCGAGACGGTGCAGGCCGTGGCGCAGTTCTGGTCGCGCATCGGCGTCAAGACCAAGGTGGAGGTGGTGCCCTGGTCGGTGTATTCGGGCCGCGCTTCCAAGAACGAGTACGCCGTCAGCGTGATCGCCTGGGGCAACGGCACCGGCGAGGCCGGCTACGGCCTGCTGCAGACCCTGGCCAGCTACGACCCCAAGCGCGGTCGCGGCATCAACAACTGGGGCCGCTACAGCAACGAGAACGTGGACAGGGCGCTGGACGCCGCCACCGTCGAGTTCGATGCGCGCCGGCGCGAGGCCATCTTCCGCCACGCCGCCAAGCTGGTGACGGACGACGTGGGCCACATCCCGCTCTTCCACTACCAGAACATCTGGGCCGCGAAGAAGGGCCTGAAAGTGGTGCCGCTACTCAGCGATCGCACGACGGCCATGCAGGTCTCCAGGACCAACTGAGGCGGCGCCGATGCTGCAAGTCACGCCCGCCGATGCGCTGATCGATGTGCCGCGGCGCATCGCGGCCGAACGATTGGCGCCCGGCGAGCGGGTGCGCATCGAGAGCCGCACCGTGCGCGGCCCGGGCATCGCCTGGACGGCGCAGGTCGAGCTGATCGCCGATGCCGACGGCACCGTGGACCTGGGCCGCGATGCGCCGCTGGCCGGCGGCAGCTACGAGGGCGTCTCGCCCATGGGTATGGTCTGGGCCCAGGTGCCCGAGCGGCCCGGCGCGCCGCGCGAGGTCTTCGCCGCCGAGCCTGCCGCGCCGCTCACGACCGAGCTGGTGCTCACGCGCGCGGATGGCAGCCGCTGGCAGGCCACCTTCGTGCAGCGGCTGATGGGGGAGGGCGTGACGCGCCGCGAGGTGCGTGACGACGGCCTGTCGGCCACGCTCTTCATGCCATCCGGCCCGGGCCCGCATCCGGCGGTGATGGTGCTCAACGGCAGCGGTGGCGGCATCAACGAGCCGCGGGCGGCGCTGTACGCGTCGCACGGCTATGCAGCCCTGGCCGTGGGCTACTTCAAGTCGCCCGGCCGGCCGGACCACATCTCCGACACGCACCTGGAGTACTTCGAGACGGCCCTGCAGTGGATCCATGCGCAGCTCAAGCCGGCGGGCGGCTTCGTCGCCCTGTCGGGCCAGTCGCGCGGCGGCGAGCTGGTGCTGCTGCTCGCCACGCTGATGCCCGAGCTGGTCTCGGCCGTGATCGGCTACGTACCCGGTGCCGTGGTGCACAGCGCGCAGAACGCCTGCAACCCGGCCAACGGGCCCGACAGCCGCAACGGCCCGGCCTGGTGGTGGCGCGGCCAGCCGCTGCCGCACCTGTGGCAGGACAACCGCACCGCCACCTGGGCGCCCTGGGACGAAGGCCCCGAGCCGCGCCGCCATGCCAACGCCTTGCTCACCGCGCTGCAGGATGCCGAGGCCGTGGAGCGCGCCCGCATCCGTGTCGAGCGCATCCGCGGACCGGTGATGCTGCTGTCGGCCACCGACGACGGCTCCTGGCCCTCCAGCCTGTACGGCCGCATGGTGGTCGAGCGCCTGGCGGCGCATCAACATCCATGGCCGGTGGAGCATCTCGACTTCGAGGGCGCCGGCCATTCCATCGTCTTCCCCTTCGTGCCGACCACGCAGCTGGCCTATGCCCATCCGGTGTCGGGACGGCTCAGCACCAGCGGCGGCACGCCCGCCGCCAATGCGCATGCCGACGAGGCCTCCTGGGCCGGCGTGCGCGACTTCCTCCACCAAGCCGCTTCGGCGGCCAAGGCCAAGCCATGACTTCTGCCGTTTCCGCCCCCGTCGTCCCCGACCTGATCGACTCGCTGGTGCCGCTGGCCGATGGCGCGCCGCTGCATGCCGTGCGCCATCAGCGCGACAAGGTGGTCACGGCCACGCAGGGCAGCCATGCGCGGCTCTTCGATCCCGCGCTGCCCGGCCTGAGCCTGGCCGACCGCCTGCTGGCCGCGTACGAGATCGCCCGCCGCGCCGGCGTGACGGTGCTGGCCGACCATTACCGCACGCAGTTGCTGGCGCTGGGCACGCCCACCGCCGCCCAGCAGGCCGCGCTGGATGGTCAGGTCGTGCCGGCGGATGACGCCCGCCTGGCCGAGATCCTGCGCTTCAGCATTGCCCTGGCCGACAAGCCCGTGGAAGGCGACCAGGTCGCGCTGCTGCGCCTGCCCGCCGCCGGCATCGACACGCCGGCCGTCGTGGCGCTCGCCCAGCTCATCGCCTACGTTTCGTACCAGGTGCGCGTGCTGGCCGGCCTGCAGGCCCTGGCTGCCGCCGGCGATGCGCAGGCCGCGGCGCCCACGGCGCAGGAGGACGCGGCGCCCTTCGTGCACCCGGCCAATCTGCCCAAGCCGGGCGAGCCGGTGCGCATCAACGGCTTCACCAGCGAGACGCTGGGCTGGAAGGCCTGGCTGCCGGTGCTGGACCTGGCCCAAGCCACGCCCGAGCAGACGGCCGTGCTGGAAAGCAGCCATCCCAAGGCCAAGACCAGCGACTACTACCTGCTGCTGGTGCAGCAGCCGGCCATCCTTCAGGAGCGCTCCACCGTCTTCAACGCCATCATGTATGCGCCGGGCGGCCTCTCGCGCGCCGAGCGTGAGCTGGCCAGTGCCGTCGTCTCGCGCATCAACGGCTGCGTGTACTGCGCCTCGGTGCATGCCCAGCGCTTCGAGCAACTGGCCAAGCGCAACGACGTGATCGCCCAGGTCTTCCACGAGCCGCAGGGCGCGGGCACCAATGCACGCGAGCAGGCCATCGTGCAGGCCTCGATCACGCTGACGGCGACGCCGGCCGGCTTCGGCGCCGACGACATCGCGCCGCTGCGCGCCGCGGGCCTGTCGGACCTGGAGATCCTGGACCTGGTCCACGCCATCGCCATCTTCGCCTGGGCCAACCGGCTGATGCTCAACCTGGGCGAGCCGGTGTACGGCGGCGAGGGCTGAGGCCCACCTTCGTTCAGGCCGCCTCGGCGAGCGGCTCCCGAATGTCTGTGGCCGCGGCGATGCGTGCACCGATCACCTCCACCAGGTGCCGCGCATCGTCCGCCACGCCCAGGAAGCGGCCCGAGCCCCAGGTGTTGAGCCAGGGCAGGCCGACGAAGTAGAGCCCGGGCTCGGCGGTCACGCCGCGGCGGAAGCGCGGATGGCCGCGGCCGTCGAAGACGGGCAGGTCGATCCATCGGTAGTCGGCGCGGAAGCCGATGGCCCACACGATGCTGGTGATGCCGGCCGCCTGCAGGTCCAGCAGCGTCGGGTCGGCATCCGGCTCCCAGGCCTTCTGGAAGGGCGGCTCCACCGGCGCGTCGATGCCGGCCCGCGCGATGTAGGCGTCGATGTCGCGGCGGATGTTGCAGTACACCTCGTCGGCTTCGTCGAGGTTGCGCGTGAGGTCGGGGCGGAAGCTCACCTGCGTGCCGTGGATGTCGGCCAGCGTGCCGTACAGCCGCACGCCTTCCAGCGCGAAGCGGCGCAGGTCGATCTCGTGGCCGCCGTCGCGGCCGGTCATGTAGTGGTTGGTCTTGTGGCGGGCCTCGTCGCCCAGCGGATGGCGGTCCACGGTGAGGTTGTAGAACCCCAGCTCGTGCAGCCATTCGGTGGATTCGCGGCCGCGGTACACGCGCGGCGAGCGCGGGGCCGAGCCCACGGCCAGGTGCACCTTGCGGCCGGCCAGGTGCAGGTCTTCCATGATCTGCACGCCGGACTGGCCCGAGCCCACCACCAGCACCTCGCCGGGCGGCAGCTGGGCCGGATTGCGGTAGTCCACCGAATGCAGCTGCGTGATGGCCGGCGGCAGGCTATGGGCGCAGGCGGGCACGATGGGCAGGTCGTAGCCGCCCGTGGCCACCACCACATGGTCGGCCAGGCAGGTACCGAGCGAAGTGCTCACCTCGAGCGCGCCATCGGCATGACGCCGCACGCCCTGCACCGACACGCCTTCGATGACCGGCGGGCGGGATTTGCGGGCGAAGGCCTCCAGGTAGGCCACGATCTCGTCGCGCAGCATGAAGCCCTTGGGGTCCGGACCGTCGTAGGGAAAGTCGGGCAGCCGGCATTGCCAGTTGGGCGTGACCAGGCAGAAGCTGTCCCAGCGCTGGTCGCGCCAGGCATGGCCGATGCGGTGCTTTTCGAGCACGACGTGCGCGATGCCGGCCTGCTGAAGGTAGTGGCTGGTCGAAAGCCCGGCCTGGCCGCCGCCGATGACGACGACGGGATAGTGCGGGGCGATCGAAGTGGAAGCGGTCATGGGTTTCTCCGTGGATGAGGAAGCGCGGTCGTGGCTCAGTCCGCCGGCCCGAAGGCGACGACCTGCACCTGGGCGCCGGTCTGGCCGGCGTGGCGGGCCACGCGGGCCTCGATGTCCGCCAGCTGGTCGCTGGCCCGCGAGCAGGCGAAGCCGAACTTGGCGCGCACCCGGTCGTTGGCAATGCCGGTGGCCTCGCGCAGCTTCTGCAGGAATTCGTCGAGGGCGTAGGCCTGGCCGGGCGCGAAGTAGTCCTGGATCACCAGCGAGGGTGAGTAGGCGGTGGTCTCGCTGGCGTCGGGCCAGCGCAGGGTGTAGGTCATGGCAGGCATGGGGTGGGGTCCTGGGAGGCGAGGGAAGAGGGGGGCGATGCCAGGCATTGGCGGTAGACCTGCAGATGGGCGCGGGCACTGCGGGCCCAGCTGTGGGTGTGGCAGACGGCGGGCGGCTGCGGCAGGCGGGGCTGGGTCCAGGCGCGGGCGAGGCCGAGCGCCACGCTGGCCTCGTCCTCCGGCTCGCACCAGCTCACGCCGGGGCTGCCGGTCAGGTGTTCGGTGAAGGGCGCCCGGCGCGAGACCAGCACCGGTGTGCCGCAGGCCAGCGCCTCCAGCGCCACCAGGCCGAAGCCTTCGTAGAGCGAGGGCATGGCCAGGAGTCGGGCGCGGCGCATGAGGGCGGTGATGGCCGCATCAGGCAGGGGGCCGGTGCGCCAGACCGGCCGGCCGGCGCCTTCGTCCAGGCCGCAGTCGGCCAGGGCTGCCTGCCAGCGCTGCTGTTCGGCACCGTGCTGCAGCAGGCTGGCACCGCCGGCCACCAGCAGGCGGGCGTGCGCCGCCTGCGGCACTTCGCGGCGCAGCCGGGCGAAGGCGCCCAGCAGACGCGCGCTGTTCTTGCGCGCCTCCACGCCGCCCAGGGCCAGCAGCAGCGGCGCGTCGTCGAGGCCGGCGTCGGTCAGCGGCGACAGGGCGGCGGCATCCTCCGCCACGGGGCCGGGGCAAAAGCGCTGCAGGTCCACGCCATTGAAGACGCGGTGCACGGGCGGGGCTTCGGACCGGGCACGCAACTGGTCGAACCAGGTGTCGCTGACGCAGCAGACGGCCCGGGCGCGCTGCCAGGCCATGGCCTGCCAGGCATCCAGGCGTGGATCGGTGAAGTCGTCGAGGTGATGCACGGTGCGCAGCCAGGGCATGGCCGGCGGGCTCTGCGCCAGCGCGGCGCCGTTCAGGCTGTCCTGCACATGCAGCACATCGACGCCAGCCCGCGCCGCCGCCGCCGGCAGCGCCGCACGCAGGGCCCCGATGCGCTCGCCGACCTGATCGGCCAGCAGCGTGCCGGTGGGGCGCGGCATGGGGATCGCGTGCAGCCGCAGCGGCAGGCGTCGGTCCAGCGGGCGGAACAGCGACTGGCCAGGTTCCACGGGCGCGAAGACGGTCACGGCGATGCCTTGGTGGGCGAGGGCGGTTGCCAGCTCCAGCGTGTGGGTCACGCCGCCGCGCGGCAGCACGCTGTGCATGGCCAGGCCGACGTGCAGGCCCTCGCGTGCCTGAGCGACCTGCTGGCGCTCAGGCATGGTGGCGCTCCATCGCGGACTCGACCAACGCCGGGGCGCGAGCCGGAGCTGAAGCTGCAACCGTTGCCGCTGTCGCCTGCCCGGCGAGGATGAAGCCCGACTCGGCCAGGTCCCACAGGTAGGCCTGCTCCGCGCCCATCGCCACCTCCAGCCGCGTGCCGGCCTGCACCTCGCCGACGTCGGCGCACGCGATGCCGTGTTCTGCGAAGCGGGCCTGCACCTGGGCGGCCAGCGCGGGCCGAACGGCGAGGACGAAGCCGAAGCTGGGGAAGGCGCTGAGCCAGCGCAGCCGCGCGGCATGGGCGGCGACGCTGTCTTCGTGCCAGTCCGGCCCGCCCTGGGCGGGCAGGGGGCAGGGCAGCCGTTCCAGTTGCACCTGTGCGCCGCAGCCCGAGCACTCCAGCAGCATCAGCAGCGTGCCCAGCACGCCGGCCATGCTGATGTCCTTTCCGGCATCGACCAGCCCGGTCTCGGCCAGTTGCGGCAGCAACGCCAGGTCGGCCTGCAGGCGTGCCGCGGGCGCGGCGGTGCTGGCGTTCCAGAAGGGCGCGTCGCCCTGCCAGGCGCCGCGCAGGTCGGTGGCGACCAGCAGGCGGTCGCCGGGCCGGGCCGCGAAGCTGGAGATGAGCCGCTCGGCCCGGCCCAGCACCGCCACGGCCAGTTGCGCGCTGGCGCTGCGCAGGTTGGTATGACCGCCGACCAGCGGCACGCCGTACTGCGCGCTGGCGGCACGCATGCCGCGCAGCAGTTCGGCCGTGGTGGCCTCGTCGGCGCTCCAGAGTGCGTCGACGACGGCGGTGGGCCGGCCGCCCATGGCGGCCACGTCGCTCAGGTTGACCATCACCGCGCTGTAGCCGGCGAACCACGGCTGCTGCTGCACGAAGTCGGGCATCAGCCCTTCGATGGCCAGCAGCTGGTGGCCGCCGCCCGGCAGCGGCAGCACGGCGCAGTCGTCGCCGTTGGGGACGGTGGTCGGTGCGTGGGTCGGCGTGACCGCCGGGCCGCTCATGGCGTGGGGCGCGTCGTCGTTCAGCGAGTGCATCACGCGAGCGATGTCGCGCTTGTGCGCAAAGCCGCGGCCGGCGCGCAGGGCGGTGAGCAGCGGGGGCAGAAGCCGGGCGGGCTGATCGCCCCCAACCCGTTCGGGCTGAGCCCGTCGAAGCCCAGGCCGCGCGCCGTCCTGCCCTTCGACAGGCTCAGGGCGAACGGATTTGGAAATGTGGCGCGCGCTCATCCGCGGCTCCCTGCCAGCACGAAGCCAGCCTCCGGCGTGTGACAGGGCGGGTACTGCCGCAGGTCGGCGCGCATCAGTGCATGGGGCAGTCCATGCACCGCCACCACGCCGTCCTGCCGCCAGTGCAGGCGCTCGAACAGCGGCACGTTCTGCATCTGCACATGGGCGAGGAATTCGCGGCAGCCGCGGGCATGGGCGCTGCTCACCGCCAGGCGGATCAGGCCGGTGCCCAGCTGCGCATGCCGCCGCCAGGGCGCCGCAACGGCCAGGCGCGAGCCCCACCAGGTGCCGGGCGATTCCTCGTGGATGCGCACCGTGCCGACCACCTCGTCCGGCAGGCCGGCCAGCGTGGAGCAGGCGACCAGCGTGCGCGTGCCGGGCAGCGCGTCGATGGCGTCGTGGTCGTCTCGGTCGAACACGCGCTGCTCCGCGCAGAACACCCGCCGGCGCAGCGCCAGGGCCTCGCGCTGCATCCACGGAAGGCTGGCCCACTGGATGCGGAAGGCGTGGTCGGCCCGCGACGCAGGGGGCGCCGGCATGAGCCAGGGTTGGGCATCGATGAGGATCATGAGATGGGCTCAGCGGAGGACTCGGGCAGGGACTGGCTTTGGCGCTGTCGGCGTGTTCGGGCGGTCAGGAGGTCTGGGGGCTGGAGATCAGGCGACCCGGCGCTCAGGCGGCCTCGGCCAGGGGCGCCGCCGCGTCCTCGAACACCGACAGCGTCGAGCAGGCGGCGCACTTGCCGCATCCCGCCTTGATGTCCGCCGCGCGCAGGCCGGCCTGGCGCACCATGGCACCCAGCGGCTCCAGCACGGAGCGCATGAAGTCGGCGCCGGGCGGAGCATGGTCTTCCAGCGGCGTGCCGCTGATGGGCACGAAGGGCACGACGAAGGGATACACGCCCAGCGCCAGCAGCCGCTCGCTGGTGGCCAGCAGGGTCTGCGCGCTGTCGCCCAGGCCGGCCAGCAGGTAGGTGCTGACCTGGCCGCGACCGAAGACGGCCACGGCCGCCTCGAAGGCCTCCCAGTAGCGGGCCATGGGCACCTCGGCCTTGCCGGGCAGGATCTGCTGGCGCAGGTCCTCGCCCACCACCTCGATGTGCATGCCCAGTGTGTCGACGCCCGCGTCCTTCAGGCGCTGGAACCAGGCGTCGGTGTCGGGCGGCTCGCACTGGGCCTGGATGGGCAGGTCGACCGCCGCCTTCACGGCCGCGGCGCTGTCGCACAGCACCTGCGCGCCGCGATCGCGGGTGGGCGGCGTGCCGGTGGTCATCACCATGTGGCGCACGCCGTCGAGCTCGACGGCGGCCTGGGCCACCTCAGCCAGTTGCGCGGGCGTCTTGTGGGCGATGGTGCGGCCGGCCGCCAGCGATTGGCCGATGGCGCAGAAGCGGCAGGCCTTGCGCCGGCTCTCGTAGCGGATGCAGGTCTGCAGCACGGTGGTGGCCAGCACGTCGGTGCCGTGCAGCGTGGCGATCTGCTGGTAGGGAATGCCGTCGGCCGTCTGCCGGCCGTAGAAGCGCGGCGCCTTCGGAAAGCTAAGCTGCGCGATCGGGATGGTGCCGTGGCGCAGGGTGGCGCGGCCCTGCGCATCGGGCGTGCCGGCGACGAAGGGCGAGTCGAAGGCGCCGTGCGTGTGCACCGGCACCATCAGCGTCACGCCGTCCACCGTCACGGCCTTGTGGTCCGAGGGGCCAGCCCCACCGCGGCGGCTGGCGGCGCCGGCCTGCGGGGCTTCGAGCCGCAGGCCGCGGGTCTGCAGTTCGGTCATCAGCTGTCTTGTCTGCGGATTCATGCGGCCTCCGGGGGCAGGGGAATGTCGTCGGACAGAAGAGCCGGCTCGGGCGCAGCCAGCGGCCGTGTGGTCGATGCGGCGTCGCGGCGGATGGCCAGCGACAGCAGTTCGGGCCGCGCGTAGTGGCCCACCGAATCCATCATTCGCTTGCGCTTGTCGATCAGCGCCAGGTCCAGGTCGGCCACCACCAGGCCCTCGCCTTCGGTCAGCGGTTCGGCCAGGTACTTGCCTTCGGGCGAGACGATGGCGCTGTGGCAGCCGCCGCGCAGTGCGCCCTGCAGCGTCTCGTCGGGCATCAGCCGGCGCACCTGCGCGTCGTGCAGCCAGCCGGTGGCGTTGATCACGAAGCAGCCCGACTCCAGTGCGTGGTGGCGGATGGTCACGCCCATCTGCTCGGCAAAGATCGGCCCGACCAGCGAGCCCGGGAACTGGGCGCAGTGGATCTGTTCGTGGTCCGCCATCAGCGCATAGCGGGCCAGCGGGTTGTAGTGCTCCCAGCAGGCCAGGGCGCCGACGCGGCCGACGGCCGTGTCCACGGCCTTCAGGCCGCTGCCGTCGCCCTGGCCCCACACCATGCGCTCGTGGTAGGTGGGCGTGATCTTGCGGCGCTTGAGCACCAGGCGGCCGTCGGCATCGAAGACCAGCTGCGTGTTGTAGAGGCTGCCGTGGTCGCGCTCGTTCACCCCCAGCACCACCACCATGCCGGCCTGCCGCGCGGCGGCGGCCACGGCCTCGGTCATGGGGCCGGGCACGGTGGGCGCGCGCTGCATCAGCAGCAGGTGGTCGGCGCCCTGGCGCGCCGGCGGCTGCACGAAGGAGAAGTAGGGGTAGTAGGGCACGAAGGTCTCGGGAAAGACGATCAGCTCCACGCCCCGTCGGGCCGCCTCGTGCACCGTCTCCAGCACGCGCGCCAGGGTGCCGCCTTCGCTGTCCAGGTCGGGCGCGATCTGCGCGGCGGCGGCGCGCACGGTCTTCTTCTTCGGCAGGGCCATCGGCTGCTCCGGGGCGACGCTCAGAGCGTCCAGGTGTCGAGGATGAAGGCGCCCTGCTTGCGGTGCAGCAGCACGACGTCGAGCACGTCCAGGGGGTTGATGGGGCGAATGCCTTCGATCAGCGCACCTTCGCCGTGGCCGTACAGGGCCTGCAGCGCGAAGCGGCAGGCGTAGACCTTGCCGCCTTCGGCGATGAACTTGGTGATCTGCTCGTTGAAGTTCTGGTGGCCCGGAAAGGCCGAATCGCCCAGCTTGGGAAAGCCGCGCTTGACGCCCAGCGTCACGCCCGGGCCGTAGAGCAGGATCGAGGTCTCGAAGCCCTTGCGCTGCAGCCGCGTGGCCTGCAGCAGGTTCACGAAGCCGATGGAGCCTTCGAAGGCCACGGTGTGGAAGGTCACCAGGGCCTTCTCGCCGGGCTCGGCCTTGACGTCTTCGAAGACCTTCTCTTCGTAGTCGACCAGGAAGTCGCCCTTCTGGGCTGCGGGATGGGTCACTTGGGGCATGGGCACCTCGGTTGCGGTTGGCGGTGGATCGGGTGGGGCCGCGGCGCGGGGCCTTTCGAGAAAGCGGCGCATCGCACTGCGGTGCCAGCCTCTTTGCGAGGAACGGGCCGCTGGCCGGGTGGCCTGGCCGATCAATGGCCGATCAAGCCAATGGGCATGCGCGCATGCGCCCGACGGCGGCCTGGCATGGCGCCGCGAACCCGCCAGACCCGATGCACCAGCGCGCCGCAGACCGATGCAATCAATGCATCCGATCAATGGCATGACGCACCAAAACAAGCACGCGCCGCGGCCGCACGGCGGGGGCGTATTGCGCTCTACTTGGAGCTTTCCGAGCGCCTGAAAGCCATTCCTCCATGCCCTTCTCGCACTGGGCCGCGCGGCTGAGACACAGCGAACTTCCGGCCTATCAGCTCATTCCCGACCTGCTCGCGGAGGACCTCCAGCGCGGTCGCCTGGCACCGCGTGACCGGCTGCCGCCGCTGCGCGATCTGGCCCAACAGCTGGGGCTGAACTACACGACGGTGGTGCGTGGCTTCGCGCAGGCGCGCGAGCGTGGGCTCATCGCCTCGCGGCCGGGGCTGGGCTCGTATGTGCGCGGCTCCTTCATCGGCCTGCCGCTGCGCGGCGGCACCGGCGCCGAGATGACGATGAACATGCCGCCGGAGCTGAACGACCATCCCGTGGGTCAGCAGCTGCAGGAAGAGGCCGCCGCCTTCGTCGCCGCCACGCCGGTGGCCGAGCTGATGCGCTACCAGGACTTCGGTGGCACTCCGCGCGACCGCGAGGCCGCGGCGCATTGGCTGCGCCAGTGGGTGGGCCATGCCCGCGCCGAGCACACGCTGGTGGCGCCGGGCATCCACAGCGTGCTGCTGGCGCTGCTGAGCCTTCTGGTGCGGCCCGGTCAGAGCCTGGCGGTGGAGTCGCTGCTGTACCCGGGACTCAAGGCCATCGCCGCGCAGTTGGGCACGCAGCTGCAGCCGCTGCAGTGCGACGAGGAAGGCATCGTGCCGCAGTCCTTCGAAACGCTGTGCAAGAGCGCGTCCATCGGCGCGCTGTACCTGTGCCCCAACCTGCACAACCCGACGACGGCCACGCTGTCGCTCGGCCGGCGCGAGGCGCTGGCGGACATCGCCGCCCACCACAGCGTGCCCATCATCGAAGACGATGCCTACGGCATGCTGGCGCCCGCCGTGCCACCGCCGCTGGCGGACTTCGCACCGGCGCTCACCTACTACGTGAGCGGCACTTCCAAGTGGCTGGGCGCGGGCCTGCGCAACGCCTTCGTGCTGGCGCCCACCGATGCCGCCACGCAGCGCCTGGCGGGTGCGCTGCGAGCCACCACGGTGATGGCCTCGCCGCTGACCACTGGCCTGGTCACGCACTGGCTCGGCTCGGGGCTGGCGGCGCAGGCGCTCGATGCCATGCGCGCCGAATGCAGCTGGCGCAGCGCCCTGGCGCGCGAGCTGTTGGGTGACCTCGGCCTGCGCACGCATCCGCAGGGCTTCCATGCCTGGCTGCCGCTGGAGGGCGATGAGGGAGACAGGGGAGGCCGCTGCGTGAGTGCCGAGCTGGCGCAGCAGTTGCAGCAGATGGGTGTCGCGGCCGTGGCCAGCCAGGCCTTCTCGACCGACCGCATGCCGCCCGAGGCCCTGCGCCTGTGCCTTGGCGGCCCGCTCACACGCGACGACTGCGGCCGGGCGCTGCGGGCGGTGCGCGACGCGGTGCTCGGCTGCCGCGCGGGCTGATCAGGGGGGCAGCTCAACGCCGGCGCAGCCAGCGCGACCACCAGGGCGTGGGGCGGTTGCGCTCGTCGAAGGGGCGGGTGTCGAGCTTGCCGAACATCGACGCGGCCTCGCCGAAACGCTGGCGCAGCGAGGCGGGACTGTCGGATTCGACGGCCGGGTCCGGCGTGTTGCCGGCGGGAGACATGCGTGACCCGTCGGTCTCGTCGGTGGGGCGAGCACCCATCGGCGCGGTCGGGCGGTCGCTCATGCCGGAAGCTGGGGGAAGGGAATCGGGCGTATCGGTCAATGCGGCGCAGTACGAGGGGAGGCGGGCTCCCTGGAAAGCCGGGCCGGCATGTGCCCTCGGACGAGGACCAGCCCGCAGGCCGCGGATGCCGGAAGGCGGGAACGCGCAACGCTGGTTGGAACGACGGGCGCGGGCCGTAAAGGCCATGACGCGCAATCGTTGGTGCCGGAGGCCGGAATCGAACCGGCACGCCTTGCGGCGGGGGATTTTGAGTCCCCTGCGTCTACCAATTTCACCACTCCGGCACGGAGCGTCGAGACAGCCCAAAATTATGGCACAGTGCCCTGGACGAGTGCGCCGTTCCGGCGCCGCCCGGCCTTTCATCCAAGAACCATGACCATTTCCTATCCGACGATCGAAGACGCGGTCGGCAAGACGCCGCTGGTGGCCCTGCAACGCATCGAGGCCGCTGCCAATGCCGCCCGCGGCAACGTGGTGCTGGGCAAGCTCGAAGGCAACAACCCGGCCGGCTCGGTCAAGGACCGGCCGGCCCTGTCGATGATCCGCCGCGCCGAGGAGCGCGGCGAGATCAAGCCCGGCGACACGCTGATCGAAGCCACCTCGGGCAACACGGGCATCGCGCTGGCCATGGCCGCCGCCATCAAGGGCTACCGCATGGTGCTGATCATGCCGGAGGACCTCTCCATCGAACGCGCGCAGACCATGAAGGCCTACGGCGCCGAACTGGTGCTCACGCCCAAGAGCGGCGGCATGGAATATGCCCGCGACTTGGCCGAACAGATGGTGGCGCAGGGCAAAGGCCGCGTGCTCGACCAGTTCGCCAACGCCGACAACCCCCGCATCCACTACGAGACCACGGGCCCCGAGCTCTGGGAGCAGACGGGCGGGCGCATCACCCATTTCGTGAGTGCCATGGGCACCACGGGCACCATCACCGGCGTGTCGCGCTTCCTCAAGGAGAAGAACCCGGCGATCCAGATCGTCGGTGCCCAGCCGGCGGAGGGTTCGCGCATCCCGGGCATCCGCAAGTGGCCGCAGGAATACCTGCCCAAGATCTTCGACCCCGCGCGCGTGGACCAGGTCGTCAACGTCAGCCAGGACAGCGCCGAGGAAATGGCCCGCCGCTTGGCGCGCGAGGAAGGCATCTTCGGCGGCATCTCGGCCGCCGGCGCGCTGTGGGTGGCCCTGGAGATCGCCCGCACGGTGGAGAACTCGACCATCGTCTTCATCGTCTGCGACCGCGGCGACCGTTATCTTTCCACCGGCGTGTTCCCGGCCTGAGCACCGCCCTCGCCCCGTCCCCACGACCACCATAACGACGACATCGGAGACCCCGTCCTTGAACAACCTGCCCAAGTTCTGCCAGGCCTGTGCCACGCCGCTCGAATGGATCGAGATGATGGAAGACGGCGGCCCCAAGGCCCGCCTGCGCTGCCCGGCCTGTGGCCACACCCACTGGAACAACCCGACGCCGGTGCTGGCCGCCATCGTCGAATACAACGGGCAGGTGCTGCTGGCGCGCAACGCGGCCTGGCCACCCAAGATGTTTGCGCTGATCACCGGCTTCATGGAGGCCGGCGAAACGCCCATCGAAGGCATCGCCCGCGAGGTCAAGGAAGAGACCAACCTCGACGTGATCAGCTGCGGCATCGTAGGCGCCTACGACTTCCAGCGCATGAACCAGGTCATCATTGCCTACCACGTGGTGGCCGAGGGCGAGGTGAAGCTCTCGCCCGAGCTGGTGGACTGGCGCCTCTACGACCTGGCCGACCTCAAGTGCTGGCCCGCCGGCACCGGCTATGCGCTGGCCGACTGGCTGCGCACGCGCGGTCACGAGCCGGTGTTCTTCACCGCCGAAGAGAACGAGGAGCGGCGCCGCGGCCTGTCCACCTGAACCGCGCCACGGAATAAAGACCCATGACCGACATCGCCATCGACAAGGAAATCGACACCCGCGGGCTGAACTGCCCGCTGCCCATCCTCAAGGCCAAGAAGGCGCTGAACGACATGGCCAGCGGCCAGTTGCTCAAGGTGGTGGCCACCGATCCGGGCTCCACCCGTGACTTCCAGGCCTTCGCGCGCCAGACCGGCCACGGGCTGGTGTCGCAGGAGACCGTGGGCGCGGAGTTCATCCACGTACTCCGGCGCCGCTGAGACGGCGCACGCCACCAGAAACAGAAAGGGGCCGCGAGGCCCCTTTCGTTCATCACCAGCGGATGAGACCGCTCAGAGCGGCAGGCTCTTGAGGTAGTCCTTGAAGAAGCCGCCCACCTCGGGGTGCGCCAGCGCCAGTTCGACGGTGGCCTGCAGGAAGCCTTCCTTGCTGCCGCAGTCGTAGCGCACGCCCTTGTACGAATAGGCGTAGACGCTTTCCTTCTTCATCAGCGAGGCAATGCCGTCGGTCAGCTGGATCTCGCCGCCGGCGCCCTTGGGCTGGCGACGGATCTCCTCGAACACACCGGGGGTCAGCACATAGCGGCCCGCGACGCCCAGGCGCGACGGTGCGTTCTCGGGCGAGGGCTTCTCGACCATGGCGCGCACCTGGGTCAGGCCGTCGCCCATCGCGTCGCCGGCCACGATGCCGTAGCGCTTGACCTGATCCAGCGGCACTTCCTGGACGGCCAGCACGGAGCCGCCGAGGTTGTTGTAGGTGCGCACCATCTGCGACAGCACGCCCTCGCCACCTTCGGGGCCGACCATCAGGTCGTCCGCCAGCAGCACGGCGAAGGGCTCGTCGCCCACCAGATGCTCGGCGCACAGCACCGCATGGCCCAGGCCCAGCATGCGCGGCTGGCGCACGTAGGAGCAGGTCATGTCCTCGGGCGCCACCGAGCGGGCGATGCGCAGCAGGGCGTTCTTGCCGCTGGCTTCGAGCTGGCTTTCCAGCTCGTAGGCCGTGTCGTAGTGGTCCTCGATGGCCCGCTTGTTGCGGCCGGTCACGAAGATCATGTCGCGGATGCCCGCGGCATAAGCCTCTTCCACGGCGTACTGGATCAGCGGCTTGTCCACCACGGGCAGCATTTCCTTGGGCTGCGCCTTGGTGGCAGGCAGAAAGCGGGTGCCGAAGCCGGCCACTGGGAAAACGGCCTTGCGGATGCGTCTGGAAGTGGGCATGCGTGTGTGCAGGAGAGTTGAAATTCGTGAATCGTTCAATGCTACTGCACGCATTTGACTGCGCTGTCAGCCAAGTCGCACGAGTTGTTCCTGCAAACGTGTCAGCGCGGCGCCAAAGTCGGTCAATCTCTGCTTTTCCTGAGCGATGACAGCCGGCGGCGCCTTGGCCACGAAAGCCTCGTTGCCCAGTTTGCCCTGGGCCTTGGCCATCTCGCCCTGGATGCGGGCGACTTCCTTGCCCAGGCGCACGCGCTCGGCGGCCACGTCGATCTCGACGTGCAGCGCCAGCCGCGCCTCGCCGACGACGGCCACCGGCGCGGCCTGCGCCGCGGCCGTCCAGGCCGCCTCATCGTCAAAAACCTTGACTTCGCTCAACTTCGCCAGGGCCTGGAGCACCGGTGCGGCCTGCCGCACGAAGTCGGCGTCGCCCACCACGTACAGCGGCAGGCGCTGGGCCGGCGACACGTTCATCTCGCCGCGCAGCGTGCGGCACGACGCCACCAGCGCCTTGAGCTTGGCCACGTGGGCCTCGGCGGCCTCGTCGATCTTCCCGGGCTGGGCGACGGGGTAGGCGGCGACCATGATCGACGCGCCCTCGCGGCCAGCGACGGGCGCCACCTTCTGCCACAGCTCCTCGGTGATGAAGGGAATGATCGGATGCGCCAGGCGCAGCAGGGTCTCCAGCGTGCGGATCAGCGTGCGGCGGGTGGCGCGCTGCTCGGCATCGTTGCCGGTCTGGATCTGCACCTTGGCGATCTCCAGGTACCAGTCGCAGAACTCGTCCCAGGCGAACTGGTAGATGGCGTTGGCCACGTTGTCCAGGCGGTACTCGGCGAAGCCCTGCGCCACCTCCTGCTCCACGCGCTGCAGGCGCGAGGCGATCCAGCGGTCGGCCTGGCTGAAGCGCATGTAGCCGTGGGCCTGGCCACCCGGCGCGCAGTCGGCCTTGGTGTGCTCCATCAGGCCGCAGTCCTGGCCCTCGCAGTTCATGAGCACGAAGCGGGTGGCGTTCCACAGCTTGTTGCAGAAGTTGCGGTATCCCTCGCAGCGCTTGCTGTCGAAGTTGATGCTGCGCCCCAGCGAGGCCAGCGCCGCGAAGGTGAAGCGCAGCGCGTCGGCGCCGTAGGCCGGAATGCCCTCGGGGAATTCCTTCTGCGTGTTCTTGCGGACCTGCGGCGCGGTCTCGGGCTTGCGCAGGCCCTGGGTGCGCTTGTCCAGCAGCGGCTCCAGCGCGATGCCGTCGATCAGGTCGACCGGGTCGAGCACGTTGCCTTCGGACTTGCTCATCTTCTTGCCCTGCGCATCGCGCACCAGGCCGTGGATGTAGACATGCTTGAAGGGCACGCGACCGGTGAAGTGCGTGGTCATCATGATCATCCGGGCGACCCAGAAGAAGATGATGTCGTAGCCGGTCACCAGCACGGTGGAGGGCAGGTACAGGTCGTAGTCCTTGAGGGCGTCCCTGTCGTCCAGCGCCTCGGGCCAGCCGAGGGAGGAGAAGGGGACCAGCGCGGACGAATACCAGGTGTCCAGCACGTCCTCGTCGCGCTTGAGCGTCTTGCCGGGCGCCTGCTTCTGCGCCTCCTCCTCGTTACGGGCGACGTAGACGCGGCCGTCCTCGTCGTACCAGGCGGGGATCTGGTGGCCCCACCAGAGCTGGCGGCTGATGCACCAGTCCTGGATGTTGTTCATCCACTGGTTGTAGGTGTTGACCCAGTTCTCGGGCACGAAGCGCACCTGGCCGGACTGCACAGCGTCGATGGCCTTCTGGGCGATGCTCTTGCCGGTCGGGTCCTGCTCGCTAACCTTGGTCATCGCCACGAACCATTGGTCCGTCAGCATGGGCTCCACGACTTGGCCGGTGCGGGCGCAGCGCGGCACCATCAGCTTGTGCTTCTTGGTCTCGACCAGGGCACCGGCGGCTTCGAGGTCGGCCACGATCTTCTTGCGGGCGACGAAGCGGTCCAGGCCGCGGTAGGCCTCGGGCGCGTTGTCGTTGATCCTGGCGTCCAGCGTCAGCACGCCGATGATGGCCAGGCCATGACGCTGGCCCACCGCATAGTCGTTGTGGTCGTGCGCGGGCGTGACCTTGACCACGCCGGTACCGAACTCGCGGTCGACGTAGTCGTCGGCAATGATGGGGATCAGCTTGTCCACCAGCGGCAGGCGCACCTTCTTGCCGATGAGGGCGGTGTAGCGTTCGTCCTCGGGGTGGACCATCACGGCCACGTCGCCCAGCATGGTCTCGGGCCGGGTGGTGGCCACGGTGAGGCTGCCGCTGCCGTCTTCGAGCGGGTAGGCGATGTGCCACAGCGCGCCTTCTTCCTCCTCGCTCTCCACCTCCAGGTCGGAGACGGCGGACATCAGCACCGGGTCCCAGTTCACGAGCCGCTTGCCGCGGTAGATCAGGCCCTGCTCGTACAGCCGCACGAAGGTGTCGGTCACCACCTTGGACAGCTTGTCGTCCATGGTGAAGTACTCGCGGCTCCAGTCCACCGTGTCGCCCATGCGGCGCATCTGCTCGGTGATGGTGTTGCCGGATTGCTGCTTCCACTCCCACACGCGGGCGACGAAGTTCTTGCGGCCCAGGTCGTGGCGGCTCTGGCCCTGGCCCTGCAGCTGGCGCTCCACCACGATCTGCGTGGCGATGCCGGCATGGTCGGTGCCCGGCACCCACAGCGTGTTCGCGCCCGCCATGCGGTGGTAGCGCGTCAGGCTGTCCATGATGGTCTGGTTGAAGGCATGGCCCATGTGCAGCGTGCCCGTGACGTTGGGCGGCGGCAGCTGGATGGCGAAGGAGGGCGCGCCGGCCTGGGGCGCCTGCGTGCCGCGGAAGCCCGCCCTCGCATAGCCGCGGCGCTCCCACTCGGGGCCCCACTGGGCCTCGATGGCGGCGGGTTCGAAGGACTTGGCGAGGCTCTGGAGACCGGGTTGCAGGGGGGTGTCGCTCATGGGCGGATGGAGTCAGGGCCAGCCGGCAGGGGCCGGCAGGCCGTGGGGGTTCGAAGACGGGAAACGCGCAATTTTACGGGGCGGCCTCTGCGGCTCCGGGTCTTCCATAATTCCCCGATGCTCTTCCTGCTCTCGCCCGCCAAGTCGCTCGATTACGAAGCGCCCGTTCCCGAAGACCTTCCCGCCACCCAGCCCGTGTTCGAAGGCGCCCGCGGCCCCGCCGCCGAGCTGATCGGCCTGCTGCGCCAGAAGTCGCCGCTGCAGGTGGCCGAACTGATGCACCTGTCGGACAAGCTGGCTGCCCTCAATGCCGCGCGCTACGAGGCCTGGGCCCCCAAGGGCACCGCCAAGAACGCCCGACAGGCCGCGCTGGCCTTCGACGGCGACGTCTACGGCGGCCTGGACGCGCGCAGCCTGAGCGCCGCGCAGCTCGATTGGGCGCAGGAGCATGTGGTGATCCTCAGCGGCCTGTACGGCGTGCTGCGTCCGCTGGACCGGCTGCAGCCCTACCGCCTGGAGATGGGCACGGCCCTGGCCAATCCGAAGGGCAAGGACCTGTATGCCTTCTGGGGCGATCGCATCGCGCTGTGGCTCAACGAGCGCCTGGCCGCGGACCGTACGCCTGTGGTGATCAACCTGGCCTCGCAGGAATACTTCAAGGCCGTCGACCAGAAGGCGCTCAAGGCCCGCGTCGTCGAATGCGTGTTCCAGGAGCGCAAGGGCGCCGACTACAAGATCGTGAGCTTCTATGCCAAGCGCGCCCGCGGCCTGATGGCGCGCTGGGCCATCCTGCACAAGGCGGGCACGCCCCGCCGGCTGGAAGCCTTCGACCTCGAAGGCTATGCCTTCGCGCCCGAGGTTTCGCAGCCGGACCGGCTGGTGTTCCGTCGCGGCTGAAAGGTATCCTGACGCATTCGGCCCAAGCCCAGGGAGTCCCAGCGCATGCAAGCCCTCACCCCCGAACTCCGGCAGTGGATCCAGTCCCAGCTCGCTGCCGGCCATTCCGTCGCCACGCTGCGCGCGTCGATGCATGCCGCCGGCTGGCGCGACGATGCGACCGACATGGCGCTGGCCGAACTGGAGCGCGGCGCACCCGCCGAGCCGCCGCCCCGGCGCACCGAGATGCCCGAGCCCCGGCTCGACGGTGACCCGCTCTACCTCGATGCCGGCGACCGCCGCGTGCAGGTGATGCAGACGCTGGCCCAGCCGCGCGTGGTCGTTTTCGGCCAGTTGCTCAGCGACGAGGAGTGCGAGGGCCTGATCGAGGCGGCCCGTGCCCGGCTGGCCCGCTCGCTCACCGTCGAGACCAAGACCGGCGGCGAGGCCGTCAATGCCGACCGCACCAGCGACGGGATGTTCTTCCAGCGCGGCGAGAGCGAGCTGGTCAGCCGCATCGAGGCCCGCATCGCCCGGCTGCTGAACTGGCCGGTGGAGCGGGGGGAGGGGCTGCAGATCCTGCGCTACTCGGCCGGCGCCCAGTACAGGCCGCACTACGACTACTTCGACCCCGGCGAGCCCGGCACGCCCACCATCCTGCGCCGCGGCGGCCAGCGCGTGGGCACGCTGGTGATGTACCTGCAGGAGCCCGAGCGCGGCGGCGCCACCACCTTTCCGGACGTGGGCCTGGCCGTGGCGCCGGTGCGGGGCACGGGCGTCTTCTTCTCCTACGACCGGCCGCATCCCACCACCAAGACGCTGCATGGCGGCGCGCCGGTGGAGGCAGGCGAGAAATGGGTGGCCACCAAGTGGCTGCGCGAAGGCGAATTCAAGTGAGCGGGACCGCGTCGCGATGACCTCCGGCACGGCCCACGCCAACGGCATCGACATCGCCTTCGAAGACAGCGGCGGCACCGGGCCCGTCGTGCTGCTCGTCATGGGCCTGGGCATGCAGCTCATTGCCTGGCCGGCCTCGCTGGTCGATGCGCTCACCAGCGCTGGCTACCGCGTGCTGCGCCACGACAACCGGGATGCGGGCCTCTCCACCCACCTGCACGATGCCGCGCGCAGCAACCTGATGTGGCAGGCGCTGCGCATGCGCATGGGTCTGGCGCTGGATGTGCCCTACGGCCTGCAGGACATGGCGGGCGATGCGCTGGGCCTGCTCGACGCGCTGGGCATCGCCCAGGCGCATGTGCTGGGCGTCTCCATGGGCGGGATGATCGTCCAGCGCATGGCGGCCACGGCTCCGGATCGCGTGCTCAGCCTGACCAGCGTCATGAGCAGCAGCGGGGCCCGCCACCTGCCCGGTCCCCGGACCGAGGTGGCTGCCGCGATGTTGCGCCGGCCGCCGCGCCGCAGTGCCGGCGAGGACGCGCTGGTGGACCACAGCGTCGGCCTGCTGCGCCTGATCCAGAGCCCCGCCTGGCCGCTGGACGACGCCGTGCTGCGCGAGCAGGTGCGCACGGCGCTGCGCCGCAACTACGACCCCGCAGGCACCCAGCGCCAGTTGCTGGCCATCTGGGCCGACAGCGAACGGCCCGCGCTTCTTTCGCGGATCGTCTGCCCGGCGCTGGTGCTGCACGGCGAGGCCGACCCGCTGCTGCCCGTCGAATGCGGCCGCGACACCGCACGCCGCATTCCGGGCGCGCGCTTCGTCGGCGTCCCCGGCATGGGTCACGACTGGCCACCGGCCGTCGCGGCGCAGCTGGCGGGGCATGTCCTTCCCTTTCTTCAGGACGCCGAGCCCCGCCGACAATCGGCGGCATGAGTCTGGACAACACCCCCGAGCAGTCGCAGCTGGGCCGGGCCTCGGCCTACGTCGACCGCTACGACCCCTCGCTGCTCTTCCCCCTGCCGCGCGCCCTGCAGCGCGAGGAGATGGGCATCGACACGCAGCGGCTGCCCTTCTTCGGCGCCGACCTGTGGACCGCCTTCGAGCTGTCGTGGCTCAATCCGCGCGGCAAGCCGCAACTGGCCATCGCGCACTTCACAGTGCCCTGCGAGACGCCCAACATCATCGAGAGCAAGTCCTTCAAGCTCTACCTCAACAGCTTCAACAGCAGCACCTTCGCCGATGCCGAGGCCGTGCGAGAGCGCCTGCGCGCCGACCTGGGCGAGGCCGTCTGGCGCGGCAGCGAGCGCAGTGGCAGCGTGGGCGTCAGGCTGCTGGCACCTTCCCAGTTCGATGCCGAGCGGGTGGAGGAGCTGTCAGGCCTGGACCTCGACCGCCTCGACGTGGACTGCACCGACTACGAACCCAGGCCCGAACTGCTGCGCACCGTGCCGGGCGAGCCTGCGGTCAACGAGACGCTGACGAGCCGCCTGCTCAAGAGCAACTGCCGCGTCACCGGCCAGCCCGACTGGGGCAGCGTGCAGATCAGCTACAGCGGCCCGCCCATCGACCAGGAAGGGCTGCTGCGCTACATCGTGAGCTTTCGCAACCACAACGAATTCCACGAGCCCTGCGCCGAGCGCATCTTCACGGACATCTGGCGCCGCTGCGCCCCGACGCGCCTGGCCGTCTACTGCCGCTACACCCGGCGCGGCGGGCTCGACATCAATCCCTTGCGCACCAGCTCGCCGCAGGCGCTGCCGCCGAACATCCGCACCGCCCGGCAATGACCGGGGCGCCGGCCGGGCCGGCGTGGCCGTGGAACGCGCCGTCGGCATGTTCCTACAGCCTGGGCGGACGGCGGCGCGCATACTGCCCCACCGGCTGCCGACCCCGGAGCGGCCTTCCATCCAGACACAACGCAAGAGGACCTTCCGCTTGAACGTGCTCATCGTCGACGACAACGTCTCCGCGGCCGAACTGCTGCAGGAGCTGATCGTCCTGCAGGACCATCAGGCCCGCTGTGCGCACACCGCGCAGGAGGCCATCGATGCCTTCTCGCAGGACAGCTACGACGTCGCGCTTGTCGACCTCACGCTGCCTGACCGTCCTGGCACCGAGGTGGCGCAACATCTGCGCAGCAATGCCGGCGACCGGCCGCTGCTGCTGGTGGCGATCTCCGGCTACGGTGCCGGTGACGCGACGGGCGCACACGCCGTGCCCTATTTCGACCATTACCTGCAGAAGCCGATCGACTTCGACGCGCTGGACCGGCTGCTGGCCCCACCGGCTTCCGCATGAAGTCCTCCCCCAGCGCCCGCAGCTGGATCGCCGCCGGCGTCCGGCATGAACTTCTCATGCGGGCGTTGCCCGCCCTCCGGCACGAGATGGCGGGTCCCGTCTCCCTGCTGCGCATGACGCTGCTGATGCTCAAACGCCATGCCGGCGCCAACCCGGTCGATGGCGCCGCCTGCATGCAGCGCGTGGACCAGGCCAGCGACCAGCTGGCGCTGCTGGTCGATTCGGTGCGTGCGCTGCGCGACTGGGAGCTGGCGACCAATGACGAGGGCCTCGCCCGCAGCGAGCTGGTGCGTCAGTGCGCCGGCCTCATGCGCGCCGCTTTCGACCTCAATGGCCTGTCCTTGGAGATCGACGAGCGCCTCGACGCCTCGGCGCCGGACGAGGTGCGCTGGCCCGACGGTGCCGCCTTGCGTTACCTGCTGCTGGGGGCGCTGGGCCACCTTCACGACCAGACCGAGGAGCCGGTGCTGGTGCGCATCGAGCCCGGGGACGAGCCCCATCTGGTGCGGGTGCGCGTCGCGCCCAAGCCTGACGGCCGCGAGGATGTGGAGTTGATGCCGCACCGTGCCCCACGCAGCCTGGCCATCGATGCCGTGTGCCTGCAGAACCTGGCCGATGACCTCGGCCGCACCATCACGATCGAGCGCGACGAGGTCGTGCTGTCGATGAAACCCGCTTGAGCTGACGCGCCTCGCGCGCCACCGCGAGCCGGTGGTGGCGGAGGAAGTCCATCAGCCGCCCCTCCGCCGCCAGAAGGCCGCGCCGCGTGCGCGCTGTCCCCAGTCCGTCCCACACCTTCGACATCGCCTCGGCATCGGCCGAGAGCTTGCCGCCCAGCTCCAGCACGGCGGGGTGGATGTAGGCCTTGCGGCAGACCGCGGGTGTGTTGCCCAACTGCCTGGCCACCGCCGCCAGGATCTCCTTGGCGCGGACCCGCAGGCCGGTTGATTCCTCCACCTGGCGGTCGCAGGCCAGCCGCGTGAGTTCCAGCGCCTGCACCGAGCCGTGCCAGGTGCGGAAGTCCTTGGCAGTGAACTCGCCGCCGGTCGCCTCGCGCAGGTAGTCGTTGACGTCGCCGGAACTCACATGGCGCTGCTCGCCGTCCTCGTCCAGGTACTGGAAAAGGGCCTGGCCCGGCAGCTGCTGGCACTGGCGCACCACGCGCGCGACGCGTTGGTCGCCCACCTCGGCCTCGTGCATCACGCCGCTCTTGCCGCGAAAGCGCAGCGTGAGCCGGCCGCGGGTCGACTGCAGATGCCGGTTGCGCAGCGTCGTCAGGCCGAAGGACTTGTTGGTCCGCGCATATTCCTCGTTGCCGACCCGCAGGTAGGTGGTGTCGAGCAGCCGCACGATGGCGGCCAGCACCGCCGACCGCGAGGGCTTGCCGCGCGCCTTGTTCAGGTCGCGCTGTACTCGTGCGCGGATGCGGGGCAGGGCCTGACCGAACTGCTCCAGCCGCTCGAACTTGGCTTCGTCCTTCAGCAGCCGCCAGTCCGCGTGGTAGCGGTACTGCCGCCGGCCGCGTGCATCCAGCCCCGTGGCCTGCAGATGGCCGTTGGCCAGCGGGCAGATCCAGACCTGCTCGTAGGCGGGCGGGATCGCCAGCTTGCGGATGCGTGCGATCTCGTCCTCGTCGCGGATCCAGCGGCCGTCCGCATCGCGGTAGCGAAAATTCTGGCCGTCGCGCACGCGCTCGATGCCGGGCATCTCGCTGGAGACATAGACGAGACCGTTGCCGATGGGGGTGGGCGCCGGCACTGCAGCCGTTTCTGGGGGGGATGAGGCGGTGGCGTCGAGCATGGTGCAGGCTGTTTGCCTGCAAGCTGCCATGGCGAACGGTGCCCCGTTGTAGGACGCCCGGCGGGGCCTCGGTGCGCCGAGTCGTCGGCCCGCGGTCGGCCGAGGTCAGAACAGCGAGGCGGTGACCGGTCCTGGGGGCGCGGCCGGCTTGCTGGCGCCGCCGCTTCGACGCACGGGCGCCTGGGCCTCGGCGCTGCCCGCCTTCACCAATGCCCCCACCCGCACGCCGATCAGGCGCAGGGGCTTCTCCAGCGGTACGCGCTTGAGGGCCAGGCCGGCCGTGCGGCGGATCAGCCTCGCATCGGCGGTGTACATCTCCAGCGACTGGTCGCGGGTGGCGATCTTGAAGTCCGCATAGCGCAGCTTGACGCCGATGGTGCGGCCCACATAGCCCTTGCGCTGCAGGTCCTCGGCCACCTTCTCGCACAGGCGGGTGAAGATGGCGCCGAGCTCGGCCCGGTCGCGCACGGCATGCAGGTCGCGCTCGAAGGTGGTCTCGCGGCTCATGGAGACGGGCTCGCTCTCGGTCTCCACCGGCCGGTCGTCGCGGCCCCAGGCCACCTCGTGCAGCCAGGCGCCGTAGGCCTTGCCGAAGTGCTGCACCAGCCAGTCGCGCTCGCACTTGGCCAGGTCGCCGATGGTGTGCAGGCCCAGCCGCGTCATCTTGGCCTCTGCCTTGGGCCCGATGCCGTTGACCTTGCGCACGGGCAGCGGCCAGATGCGGTCGGCCAGTTCGTGTTCGTAGAGCACGGTGATGCCGTTGGGCTTGTCGAACTCGCTGGCCATCTTGGCCAGCAGCTTGTTGGGCGCCACGCCGATCGAGCATGTGAGGCCTGTGGCGTCGAAGATCGACTTCTGGATCAGCCGCGCCAGCACCCGCCCGCCCTCCCGCTGGCCCCCAGGCACGTCGGTGAAGTCGATGTAGACCTCGTCCACGCCGCGGTCCTGCATCACGGGGGCGATGTCGGTCACGATCTTCTTGAAGGCGCGCGAATAGCGGCGGTACTCGTCGAAGTCGGTGGGCAGCATCAGCGCCTGCGGGCACAGTTTGGCGGCCTTCATCATGCCCATGGCGGAGCCGATGCCGAACTGCCGCGCCGGGTAGGTGGCGGTGGTGATGACGCCGCGGCCCACGTAGTCGGCCAGGCGCGGAAAGGCGGAGACGGGGATGCGGTCCAGCGGCGTGTCGGGCGGCAGGCCGCCGATGACCTCTTCCAGCCGCCGCCGACCGCCGCCCACCACCACCGGCAGGCCCTTGAGCTGCGGATAGCGCAGCAGCTCGACGGAGGCGAAGAAGGCGTCCATGTCGAGGTGGGCGATGCGGCGGATGGGGGAGGAACTCACCCTTGGATTGTCCGCAAGGCGGGGCGCCTTCGCCGACCGAGGCGAGCTCAACCCCCAGGGTCCGAAGGCGGCCAGGCTTCGCCGCACCGTCGGCCGCCTTCTTCGGGCTGCATCGGAGGCCGCGGGGCCGCTCGGGCGGCCGGCTGCATCGAGGGCGGCTTGCCCGCCTCAGGCGCGTGCCGCCTCGCCGTGGATCCAGGAGAGGAAGGCCTCGACGGCCGGCCGGTTGGCGTGCCGTGCGGGATAGACCAGGAAATGGGCCTTGACCTTGATCGCCATGTCGAGCCCGAAGATGGGCTTGAGACGGCCCTCGGCCAGATGGCCGGCGGCATTGGTGGCGCTTTCCAGGGCCACGCCCAGGCCCTGCGTGGCCGCGTCGAGCGACATCTGCGCACGGTCGAAGCGCAGCGCGAAACGGTCGGGCGGACGCTGGTCCGAGAAGGCCTGGAGCCAGTCGGACCACTGCACCACGCTCACGTTGCTCTGGATCAGCGGCACCTCCAGCAACTGCGCGACGCGTCGCAGCCGGTGCTCGCGGATGAAGGCCGGGCTGGCCAGGGGCACGATCCGCTCCTCGAACAGGGGCTCGACCACCAGGTCGCCCCATTGCGGCACGCCGTAGCGCAGGTCGATGTCCGCCTGGCCGAGCGCAAAGTCGCTGTGCGTGTGGGCGGCCGACAGGTTCAGCGAGATGTCCGGATGGGCCTGCGCGAATCCCCGCAGCCGGGGCATCAGCCAGAGGCTGGCGATGCTGGGTGCCGAGTGCACGTACAGGCTGTTGTCCATGCCCTGGCGAAGGTCGTCGGTCGCCGTGGCGATGGCGGTGAGCGCGCCGCCCACGCGTTCGATGTAGCGCCCCCCGGCCTCGCTCAGGCGCACGCCATGTGCACTGCGCTCGAACAGTCGTACGCCCAGGTCGGCCTCCAGGCGTGCCACCTGGTGGCTGATGGCCGACGGCGTGAGATGCAGTTCGGCGGCGGCCAGCGCAAAGCTGCGGCGGCGGGCGACTGCTTCGAAGGCCAGCAGGCTGGCGACGGCAGGCAGGGCGGCCATAGGGTTCCCCCGGTCATTGGATGAATGAGTGTCATCTTAGCCTGAGGAAATATCGTTTGCCTTCATCTCTGGGCAGCGGGAACATGCGCGCCATCCCAACCCCAGGCCGTCTTCACGGCCCCCACGGGCCCGCGGGCCCACCTCGAAGGAGACGAGAAACATGCTGCTCAAGGACAAGGTCGCGCTCATCACCGGTGGTGCCGGCATCAATGGACTGGGCTTTGCCACCGCGCGCGAAATGGCCGCCCAGGGCGCCCGCGTCGTCATCATGGACCTGGCGCGCGCCGAGCCCGGGTCCGCCGCGGCCCGGCTGGGTGGCGCCCATGTCGGCGTGGTCGGCGACGTGACCGACAAGGCGGACTGCGAGGCCGCTGCCGCCGCCGCGCTCCAGGCCTTCGGCCGCATCGACATCCTCGTCAACAACGCCGGTATCACCCAGCCCGTCAAGACGCTGGACATCACCGGCACGGACTACGACCGCATCCTGGACGTGAGCCTGCGCGGCACGATGTATATGTCCCAGGCCGTGCTGCCGGCCATGCGCCAGCAGAGGAGCGGCTCCATCGTGTGCATCTCCTCCGTGTCGGCTCAGCGCGGCGGCGGCATCTTCGGCGGGCCTCACTACTCGGCCGCCAAGGCCGGCGTGCTCGGCCTGGCCCGCGCCATGGCGCGCGAGTTCGGCATCGAGGGCATCCGCGTCAACTGCATCACCCCGGGCCTCATCGAGACCGACATCACCCAGGGCAAGCTCAGCCCCGAGCGGAAGAAGGAGATCGAGGACACGATTCCGCTCGCGCGCCTGGGCCGTGCGATGGACGTGGCCGGCGCCTGCGTCTTCCTCGGCAGCGATCTGTCGGCCTATTGCACTGGCATCACGCTCGACGTCAACGGCGGCATGCTCATTCACTGAGCCCGCCGGCTTCGCGTCACATCTTTCCAAAACCCAGGAGACATCCATGACAACGTCTAACAAAGGATTTCCTCGAATCGCCCGCCGGCGATTGCTCGGCGCCTCGGCAGCGCTGCCGCTGTTCTCCATCGCGAGTCGGCCGGCCCATGCGGCCGAGTTCAACTACAAGTTCGCGACAGGCCAGGACCCGTCGCATCCGGTCAACAAGCGCGCCCAGGAGGCGATCGACCGCATCCGCAACGCGACGGGTGGGCGTCTGGACATCAAGCTGTTCCCGGCCAACCAGCTGGGCTCCGACACCGACCTGCTGTCGCAGGTGCGCTCGGGCGGCGTCGAGTTCTTCAATCAGGCCAGCGTGGTGCTGTCCACGCTGGTGCCCGCCGCGGGTATCGTCAATACCGGCTTCGCCTTCCACAGCTACGACGAGGTCTGGAAGGCGATGGACGGCCCGCTGGGCACCTATGTCCGCGCGCAGATCGAGAAGGTCGGTCTGCTGACCATGTCCCGCGCCTGGGACAACGGCTTCCGCAACGTGACGACCTCCACCCGGCCCGTGAAGGCGCCCGAGGACCTCAAGGGCATGAAGCTGCGCGTGCCGGCGGCGCCCATGCTGTCCTCGCTTTTCACCGCCCTGGGTGCCAGCCCGACGCCGATCAACTTCAACGAGGTCTATTCGGCCTTGCAGACGAAGCTGGTGGAAGGCCAGGAGAACCCGCTGGCCATCATCGCGACGGCGCGTCTGTACGAAGTGCAGAAGTACTGCAGCATGACCGGCCACGTCTGGGATGCCTACTGGATCCTCGGCAACCGCCGTGCCATGGAGCGCCTGCCCAAGGACATTCAGGAAGTCGTGCGCCGCGAACTCGACAAGGCCGCGCTGGACGAGCGCGCCGATATCGCTGCGCTCAACGGCTCGCTGCGCGATGAGCTGGCGGGCAAGGGCGTGCAGGTCATCGAGCCGGACAAGAACGCATTCAAGGCCGCGCTGGCCAAAGGCACCTTCTACAAGGATCTGCGCGCCAAGTTCGGCGATGAAGCCTGGAAGCTGCTGGACGGCAGCGTCGGGGGACTGGGATGAGCGCGATGCTGCTGGACGTCACGCCCGTTCGGGTGTCGGACGGCGGATGGCTGGCACGTGCGGACGCCTGGCTCGGCCACCTGGTCGAGGCGCCGGCCGCCGTGCTCGTGGTGGCGGAGGTGCTGGTCCTGCTGGCGGGTGTGATCTCGCGCTTCGTCTTCGACAGCCCCATTCCGTGGACCGACGAGCTCGCGTCGATCCTTTTCCTCTGGCTGGCCAACCTCGGGGCCGCCGTGGCACTGCGGCGCGGCACGCACATGCGCACCACTGCACTCGTCTCGCGCTGGAGCGAACGGGCCCAGGCCCGCGCCGAGGTGCTGGCCATCGCGCTGCCCTGCCTGTGGCTGCTGATGCTCATCGTGCCGATGGCCGAATACGCCCAGGACGAATGGGTGGTGCAGACGCCGGCGCTGTCCTGGCCCAACACCGTGCGTGCCGCGGCGGTGCCGGTGGGCTGCGTCTTCATGATCGGCATGTGCGTGCTGCGGCTGGCGCGCCGAAGTCTGGCGGACGTGCTGGCCGTCTCGGCCGCCATCGCTGCGATGGCCGTCGCGCTGTGGCTGGGGGCCGACTGGCTGCAGTCCATCGGCAACTGGAACCTGGTGATCTTCTTCGCCGTGCTGCTCGGCGGCGGGGTTCTGCTGGGCGTGCCTATCGCCTTCTGCTTCGGCATGGCCACGGTGGCCTTCCTGCTGACCGTCACGTCCACGCCGCTGTCGGTGGTGGCCGGACGCATCGACGAGGGCATGAGTTCGCTCATCCTGCTGGCGGTGCCGCTGTTCATCCTGCTGGGGCACCTGGTCGAGATGACGGGCATGGCCAAGGCGATGGTGGACTTTCTCGCCTCGCTGCTGGGGCATGTGCGCGGGGGGCTCAACTACGTGCTGCTGGGCGCCATGCTGCTGGTGTCGGGCATCTCGGGTGCCAAGACGGCCGACATGGCCGCCGTTGCACCGGTGCTGCTGCCCGAGATGAAGAAGCGCGGCAACCACGAAGGCGAGCTGATCTCGCTGCTGGCCGCCTCCGGCGCGATGGCCGAGACCATCCCGCCTTCGCTGGTGCTGATCACCATCGGCTCGGTAGCCGGCATTTCGATCAGCGCGCTGTTCACGGGCGGCATCCTGCCCGGCGTGGTGCTGGCCGTGCTGCTGGCCCTGCTGGCGCGCCTGCGCAGCGCCGAGATTGCCCACGGTCTCCAGCGGGCGCCCATCGGCGTGGTTGGCCGCACGCTGTTGGTGGCGCTTCCAGCGCTGCTGCTGCCTGTGCTCATTCGCACGGCAGTCGTGGAGGGTGTGGCGACGGCCACCGAGGTGTCGACCATCGGCATCGCCTATGCGGTGGTGGCCGGCCTTCTGATCTACCGCCGCTTCGACTGGCGTCGGCTCTATCCGATGCTGGTCGATACCGCCGCGCTGTCAGGCGCCATCCTGTTCATCATCGGCACGGCCACGGGCATGTCCTGGGCGCTCACGCAGTCCGGCTTCTCGCACGGCCTGGCGGCCATGATGAGCAGCGTGCCGGGCGGCAAGTACGGCTTCCTGCTGGTTTCTATCGCGGCCTTCGTGGTGCTCGGCAGCGTGCTGGAGGGCATCCCGGCCATGGTGCTGTTCGCGCCGCTGTTGTTCCCGGTGGCCAAGGCCATCGGCGTGCACGAGGTGCACTACGCCATGGTGATCATCCTGGCCATGGGCATCGGCCTTTTCGCCCCGCCTTTTGGCCTGGGCTACTACGCGGCCTGCACCATCGGCCGCGTGAACCCCGATGTGGCGGTGCGCCGCATCTGGCCCTACCTGGGGGCTCTGCTTGCCGGTCTGCTGATCGTCGCCTTCGTGCCCTGGTTTTCCATCGGGCTGCTGGGCTGATTGCCCGCAGCCGTCCTCTTCATCCTTGAGAACTCTCATGTCTGACCTGACGAACAACTTGCGCGAGCGGGCCTACCGCATCCGCCGCTACGCCCTGCGCATGGGCGAGGTGCAGGGCCAGGGCTACATCGGCCAGGCCCTGGGCTGGGCCGATGTGCTGGCCGTGGCCTACTGCCATGCCATGAAGCAGCGCCCCGGCGAGCCCGAGTGGGAGGGCCGCGACCGCTTCCTGCTCTCGCATGGCCACTACGCCATCGCCCACTACGCCGCCCTCATCGAGGCCGGCGTCATCGACGAGGCCGAACTCGAGACCTACGGCAGCGACGACAGCCGCCTGCCCATGTCCGGCATGGCCACGTACACGCCCGGCATGGAGATCTCCGGCGGCTCGCTCGGCCAGGGCTTGGTCATCGGCGTGGGCATGGCCCTGGGCCTCAAGCACAAGCGCAACCCCGCCTTCGTCTACAACAGCATGAGCGACGGCGAACTCGACGAGGGCTCCACCTGGGAGGCCGCCATGGCCGCCGCCCACCACCGCCTGGACAACCTCATCTGCCTGGTCGACATCAACAACCAGCAGGCCGACGGCCCCTCCAGCAAGGTCCTGGGCTTCGAGCCCCTGGCCGACAAGTGGGCCGCCTTCGGCTGGCATGTGCAGCGCGTCAACGGCAACGACCTGCCTGCCGTGCTCGCCGCCTTCGACGCCGCGCGGGACCTGGCCGAGGCCAAGCCGCGCGTCATCCTCTTCGACACCCTCATGGGCAAGGGCGTGCCCTTCCTGGAGCAGCGCGAGAAGAACCACTTCATCCGCGTCGATCCCCCCGAATGGCAACAGGCGCTGTCCATCCTGGACGCCGGCCGTCCCACCCAAGCCACCCAAGGAGCCGCAGCATGAGCCAGGCCGTCGCAGAAAAGAAGCCCCGGCTGACCACGTCGGCCATGATCGCCTCCATCGCCTCGGAGGGGCAGCGCACCAAGGCGGCGCCCTTCGGCAAGGCGCTGGTCGAGTACGCCGCCAGCCGACCCGAGGTGGTGGGCCTGACGGCCGATCTGGCCAAGTACACCGACCTGCATCTGTTCGCCCAGGCCTACCCGGAGCGCTTCTTCCAGATGGGCATGGCCGAGCAGCTGCTGATGGGTGCGGCCGGCGGCATGGCCAAGGAGGGCTGCGTGCCCTTCGCCACCACCTATGCGGTGTTCGGCACGCGCCGGGCCTACGACTTCATCCATCAGGTGATCGCCGAGGAGAACCTGAACGTCAAGATCTGCTGCGCGCTGCCGGGCCTGACCACCGGCTACGGCCCGAGCCACCAGGCCACCGAGGACCTGGCGATGATGCGCGGCGTGCCCGGGCTGACCATCGTGGATCCGTGCGACGCGCTGGACATCGAGCAGGCGGTGCCGCAGATCGCCGAGCACGCGGGGCCGGTGTACATGCGGCTGCTGCGCGGGCAGGTGCCGCTGGTGCTGGACGAGATCGAGGGCTACCGCTTCGAGCTGGGCAAGGCCAGGATGCTGCGCGAGGGGGCGGACGTGCTGGTGATCTCGAGCGGCATCATGACCATGCGCGCCCTGGAAGTGGCGGTCGATCTGCAGCGCGACAACGTGGGGGTGGCGGTGCTGCACAGCCCGACGATCAAGCCGCTGGACGAGGCGAGCATCGTGGCGGCGGTGGGTGCGAAGCCGCGGCTGGTGGTGGTGGCCGAGAACCACTCGGTGGTCGGCGGGCTGGGCGAGGCGGTGGCCTCGGCGCTGCTGCGGCACCGGGTGCAGCCGGCGGGCTTCCAGCTGGCGGGTCTGCCCGATGCCTTCCTGGACGCCGGCGCGCTGCCCACGCTGCATGACCGCTACGGCATCAGCCGCGAGGCCCTGGGCGCGCGCATCAAGGGCTGGCTCGGCTGAGCTTCCTGCGCCGCCGCGCGGCCTGGTGCCGCGTGCGATTGCGCGGTCGACAGGGGCCGTCCGGGGCACTGGACGGCCCCTTCCATCTTCCAGGCCGATGGTCGCCATCGAAAGATATGGGCTGCCGCAGCGCCCGCCTTCTTCCTACATTCTTGCCGCCGCCCCGCCCGCGAAAGGCGTTGCCTGTCGCCAGCGGGGCCGGCTGACCAAAGGCAAACACCATGAATGAATCGAAGCAATGCGTGGCCATCCTGGGTGCAGGACCCGGCCTCGGCCAGGCGCTGGCCCGCGAATACGGAATAAGAGGCCATGCCGTCGCGCTCGTCGCACGCCGGATCGAGCCGCTGCAGGCGCTCTGTGCGGATCTCGCCCAGGAAGGCATCGAGGCGGCCGCGTTTTCGGCGGACTTCCGCCCCTCGGCTGACAACATGCAGCGCCTGTTCGCGGCGATCCGCGGACGCTTCGGCGAGGTCCATGCGCTGTACTACGGCCCCAACGCGCCCGAGGCCTTCACCGCCGCGGCCACGCTGACCGTGGCCGACGTGCAGGACAAGATGGACCTGTTCCTCTACGGGCTGATGGATGCCGTGGCCCAGGTGCTGCCGGACATGCGCCGACGGCAGGCGGGCAGCATCCTGGTGGGCCTGGGCGGCTCGGCCATCCACGGCATGCCGTACATGAGCGGGCCCGGTCCCGCGCTGGCCGCGGCGCGCAACTACCTGCACTCGCTGCATGGCGAAATGGCGCGCGAAGGCATCCATGTCGGCATGCTGGTGCTTTCTGCCGTGATCCGCCAGAGTGGCTGGCATACCGCCATGGCGTCGGGTGCCGTCCGCTTCGACCTGCCGCCGGGTTTCTCGATTCCCGAGATCGAACCCCACGAACTCGCCGCGCGGTTGCTGGCCTTCGCCGACGCACGGCAGGCGGCCGAACTGGTCTACCCGCCCATGCCCTGAGGAGTGGCTCCGGGCGCTGCCGGGTCCGCATCCACCGCCTTGGCGCTGCGCTTGAATTCGTCCAGCAGCCAGCGGCCCGCCGGGCCCGGCGGCGAGTCGGTGCGGTAGAAGGCAGCCAGCGACATGCTGACGTTGGCGCGCGATTCCTCGAACTCCAGCGCGACCAGACGCCCGGCCTGCAGGTCAGCCTGGATCACCGGCAGCGGCATGCCGCCCCAGCCCAGGCCGGCCTTCAGGAAGGCATGCTTGGCGCCAAGGTCCGAGGTGCGCCAGGTCAGGGGCGAGATGACGCCTGCATCCACCTGGTTCGGGAGGCGCGAGCGGTCGCTCAGCACCAGTTGCACATGTTCCTGGAGCAGCCGCGTAGGCAGTGGCTGTGGGTGCTGCGCCAGCGGATGCGAGGGGGCAGCCACCATCAGGTAGGGCACGGCCATCAGATGCTCGCTCGTCAACTCCGGATGCGGCGACAGCAGTGGCGCGCGGATGCCGAAGGAACTGCGCCCCTCGATCACCGGTTCGATCACGGCGCCCATGCCTTCCACCGAGATGGTCAGCGGCGTGCGCGGGAACTGCCGGTGGAATGCGGCCACGGCCCGGGTCAGCACTTCGGTGGGCAGAAAGACATGCGCCACGATGTTCAGCGCCGGCTCCAGCCCGGCCTCCATCTCCTTGGCCCGAGCCTTGAGTCGGTCCATGTCGCTGGCCACCAGCCGTGCATCCACCAGCAGCGCGCGCCCGGCGAGCGTCAGGGTGGGGCGGCGGTGCGTGCGGTCGAAGAGCCGGACGTTCAATTGGCCCTCCAGGTTGGCCAGGGTCTGGCTGACCACCGACTGGGCGCGTCCCAACTGACGGCCGGCGGCCGAGAAGCTGCCGGTGTCGGCCGCCGCAATGAAGGTGCGCAGTTGGTCAAGGGTGACGGCGTCCAACATATCGTTCGATGCGATGGTATTTATCGAAAAATATAGTCTACACAGATCAATCGGCGTTTCTTATCGTCCAGCTCATCCTCAACTCCCACCAGCTTGGACCCCGACATGAATCTGCTGCACATCGACTCCAGCATCCTTGGCGACCACTCGGTCAGTCGTGAGCTTTCCGCCAAGGTCGTGGCGCATCTCAAGGCCGCCAACCAGGACATCCAGGTCACGCGTCTGGATCTGGGCGAGACGCCTTTGGCCCACCTGGGCAAGGCCCACATCGCTGCCCAGCACGGCGGCCCGGTCTCCGCCGAGCTGCAGGCCGACCTGGCCGCTGGCACGCGCGCGCTCGACACCTTCCTCGACGCCGACCTCGTGGTCATCGGCGTGCCCATGTACAACCTGGGCATCCCCTCGCAGCTGAAGGCCTGGTTCGACCGCATCTGCGTGGCGGGCAAGACCTTCCAGTACAGCGACAAGGGTCCCGCCGGCCTCTGTGGCGGCAAGAAGGTGATCATTGCCTCGGCCCGCGGCGGCATCTTCAGCGAAGGCACGCCGATGGCGTCGTTCGATCACCAGGAAACCTACCTGCGCACGATCTTTGGCTTCCTGGGCGTGCAGGACATCCGCTTTGTCCGCGCCGAAGGCGTGGCCATGGGCGAAGCGTTCAAGAGCCAGGCGTTCGACAGCGCCGGACAGGACATCGCGCGGCTGGCAGCCTGAGCGCGCGACCGCCGCCCGAGACCCCCCTTACTTGCCCCAAGGACGTGTCCATGACCACGGAAATCCTGTTCCTGGGGGAGGGCCGCCGCATGGCCTCCCCAGGTTTCTCGGTGCAGAGCTTCGTCTTGCACGAACGCGGACTCGCTTCGTCGCCGATCCTGAACTTCGACGACTTCCGTGTCGGTGAGCGCGCCTTCGGTCCGCATCCGCACGCGGGCTTCTCGGCGGTGACCTACCTGTTCGAGGACTCCGAGGGCGCGGCGCGCTCCCGGGACTCGCTGGGCAACGACATCGTGGTCGGACCGGGCGGCATCGTCTGGACCCAGGCAGGCCGCGGCGTGATGCACCACGAGCTGCCGGCCGATCCGGCCCGGTCGCTGCATGGCGCGCAGATCTTCGTGAACCTGAGCGCCGCCCGCAAGACCATCGTGCCGTCCGTGATGTGGCTCGACGGCAAGGACGTGCCCAGGTGGCAGAACGGCCGGGGCGACCAGATCCGGGTGGTGGTCGGCCGCTACGGCGAGGTGGCCTCCGCGCTAGTGCCTGCCGAGCCGTTCACGCTGCTCGACGTGGCGCTTCGCAAGGGCGTGGACATTCCGCTGATGGCCGGGCAGTTCGGCCTGTTCTATGCGCAGTCGGGCGAGGTAGGCCTGCGTGCCGACGGCGGCGATGCCGTCGTCGAACTGCAGGCGGGCGAGGCTGCGGCCGTGCGTGGCGGCGGCATCGTGCAGCTGCAGGGCCGTCCCGGTGGTCGGGTGCTGGTGCTGGCCGCCAAGGAGATCCACGAGCCGGTTGTGGCCCGCGGCCCCTTCATCATGAACAACGCCGATCAGATCGTTGCCGCGGTCCGGCGCTTCGAGGCGGGCGAGATGGGCCGGCTCGCCTCGCCCGTGCCGCTCCAGGCGGATGTCCCACCATTGATTCTTTGAGGAGAAGCCGTCATGCCACGCCAGAAAGAAGCCGCCGATTGCAAGGCCAGTCCCGGGACGATCGTGCCGGTCGTCGATGCCCGCCGATGCGAAGGCAAGGGCGACTGCGTCACCGTGTGCCCCTTCGACGTGTTCGAGGTCGGGCGCCTGCCGGACGACGTGTTTGCCCAGATGCCGGCGCTCATCAAGTTCAAGCTCTGGGCGCATGGGCGGCGCACCGCGTTCACGCCCAATGCCGACGCCTGCCAGGCCTGTGGGGCCTGCGTGGCCGCCTGCCCGGAAAAGGCCATCACGCTCAAGCGCGCAGCCTAGGGATGCGCTTCGCGAAGCGATCGACAACCTTCGCAGATGCCCAGGGTGTCCGCATTCGCGAGGAGCATCCCTAGGACTGGCCGGACTGGCCCCGGCCCCGCGCCCGGCAATCGCCTGGCGAGCAATCGAAATGCGCCTTGAAGCGGGTTGAGAAGTTGCAGGCGTGCCTGTAGCCGACGGCCGTGGCGATGCTGGAGATCGACATGTCGGTGTCGACGAGAAGGCGGTGGGCCTCGTCCATGCGTTGCCTGTGCATGAACGCGGTGACGGACATGCCGTACATCTGCTTGAAGCCGTAGAAAAGCTTGGTCCGATTGATGCCCACGCGTCGGCTGAGCCTGGGGATGTCGGGTGCAGCGGCGATGGATCGGGTCAGTATTTCCCTGGCCGACCGGATGGCGGCGAGATCGCGTTCGTTCATGCGGCCAGGACGCTGCTGTGGGGCACTGACCAGATCGCCCAGGGCGAGAACGAGCATCTCCTGGGCCTTGATGGCGACGAATGCGGATCGCAACTCCTGGGGGAGCCGTCGAGCGATCAATTCGCTGGCCGTCTGTCGCAATTCGGGCCCATACCGGACGGGATGATGGTGTGCGCCCGGTGTGTGCGCCGCCTCCTCCCATCGAAGCTGATCCGGCAGCTGAACACCGAACTGAGCGGGGAGCCATTCCGGCCGAACGGCAATGCTGATGAAGCTCTGGCGCTTCTGCGCCGCGATGCACTCCTGCATCACCTGATCCGGGCGTGCGATCAACACACCAGCGGGGCTGTCCGCGATGTCACCGAACGGATCATCTCGCAGCCAGGTCTGAACGGACAGCTCGCTTCCGAAATGAAAGCGGATGAACCCGTCGTCGGCGATCTCATAACGCCTGCCCGTTCCGAATGTGCAGTGGGAGACGACGACGCGCATGTCGGGCGTGTGCAGGTATTCGAGGGTGCCCTGGCCTGCGTCGGCCCCCAGATCCAGCGTGCCGAACTCGGCATTGCGCCGGCGATCCACGACTACGCCGGTTTCGTTCAGACCGAGCACCTCGGCCAACTGCGAGAAGCGTCCCCAGGTGAAGCGGGCCATGTTGCCTGGTCTCGCGTTTCCTGCCGCGTGACCTGGGGCCGTGGCCCCCGCCTTGCGTTGCGATGTGGGAGGCGCTGTCAGTGGTTCCGTCATAAATGTCAAAGACAAAGTTTTCCCTGCGGACGCAAAAGAAAGTGCTTCCGCGGCGTGCGTATTCTGCGGGCCACTCATCTTCGGACGTGTGGTTTCGGACAGCCGCAACAAGACAGCACAGCCGGGCTTCCATCCCGAGTCCACGCCACGCTTCCGGACTCTTCAGCATCGAGAACAGGAAGCGGGCATGTCGAACAGGATCATCGTCAAGAGGTCGAATTTCCAGCGCGGCGGTCGCCCGCCATTTCAGGCATCGGCCAGTTGCATTGCATTGGCTGTCTGGGGTGCGCTGCTGGGGCAGGCCGCGCATGCGGACAGCGTCTACTGGAATGGTCCCGCCAGCGGCAATTGGTTTCTCGACAGCAACTGGGTGTGGGACAACCATCACCCCGGGTCCGCCGATTCGGCGCGTATCGATTCGGCTGGCCCGCAGATCCAGTCCGGTGAAACGGGGACGGTCGACGCGCTCCTGATCGGCATTGTCAACACCGGCAACCTGAACGTCGCTGGCACCTTGAACTCCGGGTCCGTCACGCTGGGCTACAACGCCGGTGCTTCGGGGTCGATCCGGGTCTCCGGCGGAAGCTGGACGAACACCGGCGCACTTTTCATCGGCGAAGGCGGAACCGGCCTCGTGAACATCACGGCGGCAGGAACCGTGACCAGCGCGTCGGCGCAAGTCGGCCATGCCAGCGGCAGTTCGGGCACCGTCGTCGTCGATGGCCCCGGATCCCGCTGGCAACTGGGTTCGGGCAATCTGGACATCGGCGTCGGCGGCACCGGGTCGCTGTCGATCCTCAACGGTGGTTCGGTGACATCGGGCAATACGACGATCGGCACCGACGCCACCGGCACTGGCCAGGCGCTGGTTTCCGGAGCCGGCAGCAGTTGGGCCAGCACAGGCAACCTCTATGTCGGCAATGCCGGACAGGGCACGCTCACGATCAAGGATGGCGGCAGCGTCAGCGCCGTCGGCGGCTATGTGGCGACATTGGACGGATCCAATTCGCGTCTCGAAGTCACGGGCGCGGGATCTGCGCTGGCTCTGTCCGGCTCGTTCATCGCCGGCTATGAAGCGGGCTCGACCGCCACCGTCGATCTCGGCGAGGGCGGCCGTATCCGGGCGCTGCAGGGGACGCTGGGCGACCTGGCCGGCTCCACTGGATCGATGAGCGTTTCCGGAGCAGGCTCGGACTGGTCGGCGGTCGTCGACGACAGCATCGCCTATTCCGGCTACATGAATGTCGGTCGACTCGGCCGCGGCACCCTCAGCGTGACCGACGGCGGCTCCGTGACCGGCTATCGGCTTTACATCGGCAACGAAGCCGGATCCGAGGGCAAGGTGACGCTCAGCGGCAGCGGCTCGCAGATCCGGATGGACAGCAATCTCTACGTCGGGGCAGAAGGCAAGGGCGAACTGACGCTGTCCGACGGCGCGCAGATCCATGCCGCGGCGGTGAAGGTGGGCTACCTGGCGGGTTCGACGGGCGTGCTCAACATCGGCGCGGCCGCGGGCGAGGCCGCTGCGGCCGCCGGCACCATCGACGCCGCCCAGATCGTGCTCGGTGACGGCGACAGCCGGCTGGTGCTGAATCACACCACGGCCGGCTACGTCCTTGCGCCGGACATCGTCGGCAATGGGCAGGTGATCGTGTCGAGCGGCGAGAACACCTTCACCGGCAACAACACCTACGCCGGCGGCACCACCCTCTCGGGTGGAACGCTGACCGGGACGGCGACCAGCTTCGGCACCGGGGCCATCGTCGACAACGCCGCGCTGGTGCTCGACCAGGCGGCGAATGCGACCTTCGGCAATGTCATCTCCGGCAACGGCACGCTGACGAAGACAGGGGCCGGCACATTGGACCTGACCAGCGACTCGTCCTCCTTCAGCGGTGCGACGATCATTGCCGCCGGCGAGCTCAAGGTGAACGGGTCGATCGCGGCTTCGGCCGTGCAGGTGCAGCCGGGTGCCAGGCTCTCGGGTTCCGGCACCGTGGGGAGCCTGACAGCGCTTTCCGGCTCGACCATCGCCCCGGGCAACAGCCCTGGAACCCTCTCGGTTGCAGGCAACTACCACCAGGCCGGCGGCGCGACGTACGACGCCGAGGTGATCCCCGGCAGCGCGACGTCCGACCGCATCGCGATCAACGGCACGGCTGCAATCGACAACGGGGCGATCCTCAACGTGCGGAAATACGGGTCGTCCGGCGCCTACGCGCTCGATGATCGATACACGGTGCTGACCGCCAACGGCGGGGTGACCGGCACCTACACGCTGACCGGCGACACGGCGATTTCCGCCTTCTACGCACTGGCGGCCGACTACGACGCCAATCACGTCTATCTCGAAGCGAAGCAGACCCGCACCTTCGCAAGCGCCGCTGCGACTGCAAACCAGGCAGCAACCGCGGCGGGTCTGCAGAGCCTGCCGACGCACGGCGCCCTTCGAGCGGCCATCGGGAATCTCCAGACCGACGCGGAAGCGCGCGTGGCCTTCGATCAGCTTTCTGGCGATCTCTATTCGACCATCAAGGGCGCGATGATCGAGGACAGCCGACTGGTGCGGCTCGCGGCCATCGAGCGTTTGTCCTCGGCTTTCGGCGGCGTCGCCCCACAGGCGGGACCGACCGCCGCCACCGGGGGCGCCAACGGGCTCACCGTGTGGGCGAACAGCCATGGCAGCTGGGGTCATGCCGACGGCAATGGCAATGCGGCATCGCTCACCCATGACACCAGTGGCTTCGTCATCGGCGGGGATGTGCGCATCCTGGATGGCGCCCGCTTCGGTCTGCTGGCGGGTTACAGCCGCGCCACCTACGACACGGACGGTCGCAATGCCACCGGCTCATCCGACAACTACACCCTGGGCAGCTACGGCGGCACGCAGCTCGGCGCGCTCGGCATCCGCGTCGGGACCACGTACACCTGGAGCGACGTCAGCACCCAGCGGAACGTTGCCTTCACCGGCTTCGCCGATCGGCTCTCGGGCGCGTACCACGCCGGTGTCTTGCAGGCCTTTGGCGATGTGGGCTATCGCATCGATGTCGGTTCGGCCCAGGTGGAGCCCTTCGCCGGCCTTGCCTATATGAGGGTACATAGCGAAGGTTTTACCGAAAGGGGCGGACTTTCCGCGCTGACGGCGAGCAGCGGCCATGATGATGTGACCTACTCGACCCTGGGCCTGCGTGGCGCGAACGACTTCACCCTCGGCAATCGCACGCTGACGGTCAGCGGCTCGGTCGCGTGGCGGCATGCGTGGGGCGATACCGACCTGGGAAGCACGTTGAACTTCGCGGGTTCCAACGCATTCGGCATCTCCGGCCTGCCGATCGTCAAGGATGCTGCAGTGATCGAGGCGGGACTGTCCACGAAGGTCCAGACAAATGTCTCGCTCCGCCTCGCCTACACCGGTCAGCTTGCCAGCCGCGCCAGGAGCAATGGCGTGCGCGCGACCCTCAACGTGGCGTTCTGAGGCGAGCGGCACGCCACGGGCCGGGGCGACGGCACCCGGCTTCAGCGCGGCGCCTGCGCCACCACGGGCTCGGAGCGCTCCGACCAGCCACCCCCCAGCGTGCGGTAGAAGGTCACCAGGTTCGTCATCTGCGACAGCTGCGTGCCGATGAGGTTCTGCTGTGCGGCGTAGAGCGACAGCTGCGAGCTCAGCACGGTCAGGTGGCTGTCCACGCCGGCCTTGAACCTGGCCTGCGAGAGGCGGTAGCTGTCGGCGTTGGCCTCCACCAGCGCGCGCTGGGCGTCGAGTTGACGCGACAACGCGCCGCGTTGCACGAGTGCATCCGACACCTCGCGGAAGGCGGTCTGGATCGCCTTCTCGTACTGGGCCTGGGCGATGTCGCGGCTTGCCTTGGCCGCGGCCAGATTGGCGCGGTTGGTGCCCGCATCGAAGATGGGCACGCTGATCTGGGGCGCGAAGGTCCAGGCGCCCGAGCCGGCCTTGAACAGGTGCGACAGTTCGCTGCTGGCCGTGCCGGCCGAGGCCGTCAGGCTGATGCGCGGGTAGAAGGCCGCACGGGCGGCGCCGATGTACGCATTGGCGGCCTTGAGGTCGTGCTCGGCCTCCACGATGTCGGGCCGGCGCTGCAGCAACTGCGAGGGCAGGCCGGGCGGGATGGTCGCGAGCTGCCCTTCGGTCAGGTCGGCCGCAGCCAGGAGCGAATCGGGCAGCAGCGCGTCGGGCACCGGCGCGCCGATCAGCAACACCAGCGCGTTGCGGTCCTGCGCCACCTGCGAGGTGTAGCTTTCGACGTCGACGCGGGCGGTTTCCACGCTGGTGCGTGCCTGGCTGACGGTGAGCGCGGAGGCCTGGCCGAGGTCCTGCAGGCGCCGTTGCAGGGCGAGCGCCTCGCTCTGGTCCGCCAGGGTCTGGCGTGCCAGGGTCAGCCGGTCCTGGTCGGCGGCGAGCGTCAGATAGGCGGTGGCCACCTCGGACACCAGCGTCACCTGCGTGGCACGCCGGGCCTCGCTGGTCGACAGGAACTCCTGCAGCGCCTGTGCGCTCAGGCTGCGCACGCGGCCGAACAGGTCCAGCTCGTAGGCGCTGATGCCCAGCGACACGCTGGACTGGTGGGCGATCAGCGCATCGCCCGTCGAGGACAGGTCGGCCGGCGTGCGGCTGCCGGTGCCGCTGGCCGTCGCGCTGACCGTGGGCAGACGCGCCGCATCCTGCACCTGGTACTGGGCGCGGGCCTTCTCGATGTTGAGCACCGCGACGCGCAGGTCGCGGTTGTTGGCCAGGCTCATGGCGATGAGCTGCTGCAATTGCGGCGAGCGGAACACGTCGCGCCAGCCGATGTCGGCCACGGCCTGCTCGGCAGCGGTGCCGGCGGCGCCGGCGTCCCCGGCGTAGGCGTCCTGCACGGGAAGGGCGGGCCGCTCGTAGGCCGGCATCAGGCTGCAGCCGGCCAGGGCCGCGGCCAACGCCACGGGGGCGAGGGTGAAGGCGATGCGGCGCATCTCAGGTTCCTTCGGCCGGCAGGGCACCGGCAACGGGTTGAGGGGATGGATGGCGTGGGCCACGGCGTTCCACCGTGCCCAGCACCACCACGAAGAACAGCGGCACGAAGAGGATCGCGAGCACGGTGCCCGAGACCATGCCGCCCACCACTGCCGTGCCCAGCGCGTTCTGCGCGCCGGCGCCGGCACCGTGGCCGAACACCAGCGGCAGCACGCCCAGGATGAAGGCCAGCGAGGTCATCAGGATCGGCCGCAGGCGCAGCCGTGCGCCTTCGAGGGCGGCGTCGACCAGACTGGCGCCACGGGCATGCAGGTCCTTGGCGAATTCCACGATCAGGATGGCGTTCTTCGACGCCAGGCCGATGGTGGTGAGCAGGCCGACCTGGAAGTACACGTCGTTCATCTTCCAGGTGAGCAGGGCGGCCGCCAGCGTTCCCAGCAGCCCCAGCGGCACCACCATGATCACGGACAGCGGGATCGCCCAGCTCTCGTACAGCGCTGCCAGGCACAGGAAGACGAAGAGGATCGACAGCCCGTACAGCAGCCCGGTCTGGCCGCTCGACGCCTTCTCCTGGCGTGAGATGCCGGTCCATTCGAAGCCGAAGCCCGGCGGCAGTTTGGCCACGGCCTGCTCGACGATGGCCAGCGCCTCGCCGCTGGACGCGGTGCCCGGCAGCGCCATGCCCAGGATCTCGCTCGACGGGAAGCCGTTGTAGCGCTCCAGCCGTGGCGAGCCGCTGGTCCAGCGTGCCGTGGCGAAGGCAGAGAAGGGCACCATGGCGCCGCTGGCGTTGCGCACGTACCAGCGGTCGATGTCGCCGGGCTGCATGCGGTAGGGGGCATCGGCCTGCAGCATCACCTTCTTCACACGGCCACGGTCGAGGAAGTCGTTGACGTAGCTGCTGCCCCAGGCGGTGGACAGCGTGCTGTTGATGTCGGCGATGGACAGGCCCAGGGCCTGGGCCTTGTGCGGATCGATGTCGAGCCGCAGCTCCGGCGCGTCCTCCTGCCCGTTGGGCCGCACCGCCACCAGGCGCTTGTCGGCGGACAGTTCGCCCAGCAACTGGTTGCGCGCCTTCATCAGGGCGTCGTGGCCGAGGTTGGCTCGGTCCTGCAGCATCAGGTCGAAGCCGGTGGCGTTGCCCAGCTCGGCCACGGCGGGCGGCGAGAAGGCGAAGACCCGTGCGCCACGCAGCGTGTTGAAGTACATCGTCGCCTTGGTCGTCACGGCCGAGACGCTCAGCGCCTCGCCCTGGCGTTCGTCCCACGGCTTGAGCTTGACGAAGGCCATGCCGGTGCTCTGGCCGCTGCCGGCAAAGCTGAAGCCGTTGACCGAGAACACGCCGTCGACCGCATCCTTCTGGTCGACGAGCAGGTGATGTTCCACCTTGCGCAGCACCTCGTCGGTCCGCGCGCTGGTGGCGCCGGGCGGCAACTGCACCAGGATGAAGGCCGAGCCTTGGTCCTCGTCCGGCAGGAAGCCCGCCGGCACCTTCAGGAACACGGCCACCACGGCCGCCGTCATCACGGCGTACAGCACCATGTAGCGCCAGCCCTTGCGCAGCACATGGCGCACCACGCCCTGATAGCCGCGCTGGCCGCGATCGAAGGTGCGGTTGAACCAGCCGAAGAAGCCCTTGGTGGCCAGCGCATGATCGCCCGCCACGGGCTTGAGCAGCGTGGCGCACAGCGCGGGCGTGAGCACCATGGCCACCAGCACCGACAGCGTCATGGCCGACACGATGGTGATGGAGAACTGGCGGTAGATCACGCCGACCGAGCCGCCGAAGAAGGCCATGGGCACGAACACCGCCGCCAGCACCAGCGCCACGCCCACCAGGGCGCCGGTGATCTGCCCCATGGACTTGCGCGCGGCCTCCTTGGGCGACAGGTGCTCCTCGCTCATGACCCGCTCGACGTTCTCGACCACCACGATGGCGTCGTCCACCAGCAGGCCGATGGCCAGCACCATCGCGAACATGGTCAGCGTGTTGATCGTGAAGCCGAAGACGGCCAGCACGCCGAAGGTGCCCAGCAGCACCACCGGCACCGCGATCGTGGGAATCAGCGTGGCCCGGAAGTTCTGCAGGAACAGGTACATGACCAGGAACACCAGCACCACGGCCTCGGCCAGCGTCTTGACCACCTCCTCGATGGAGATGCGCACGAAGGGCGTGGTGTCGTAGGGCTTCTGCACCTTCATGCCCGCCGGGAAGAACTTGGACAGCTCCGCCATGCGCGTGTCGATGGCCCGGATGGTGTCGAGTGCGTTGGCGCCGGTGGCCAGCTTGATCGCCAGGCCGGCCGCCGGCTTGCCGTTGTAGCGGGCGGTGGAGGCGTAGGACTCGCTGCCCAGTTCGATGCGGGCGACGTCGCGCAGGCGCACCTGGGCGCCGTTGGTCAGCGTGCGCAGCAGCACATCCTCGAACTCGGCGGCCGTCTTCAGGCGGGTCTGCGAGGTGATGGTGGCATTGATCTGCTGGTTGCCCGAGGCCGGCAGGCCGCCGATCTGGCCGGAGGACACCTGGGCGTTCTGCGCCTGGATGGCGGTCTGCACGTCCAGGGGCGTGAGGCCGAAGCTGGCCAGCTTGTCCGGGTTCAGCCAGACGCGCATGGCGTACTGCGAGCCGAACAGCGTGATGTCGCCCACGCCTTCCACGCGGCTGATGGCGTCCTGCACGTTGGCGGCGACATAGTCCGAGAGGTCGGAGCCGGTCATGCTGCCGTCCTCCGAGGTGAAGGCCAGCACGGTCAGGAAGTTGGTGACGGCCTTGGACACCGTCACGCCCTGCTGCTGCACTTCCTGCGGCAGCAGGGCCGTGGCCAGCGAGAGCTTGTTCTGGACCTGCACCTGGGCGGTGTCCGGGTCGGTGCCGTTCTCGAAGGTCAGCGTGATGGTGACGGCGCCCGTGGACTCGCTGGTCGAGCTCATGTAGCTCAAGCGGTCCAGGCCCTTCATCTTCTGCTCGATGACCTGGGTGACGGTGTCTTCCACCGTCTTGGCGGAGGCGCCCGGATAGTTGGCGGAAATGGAGATCGCGGGCGGCGCGATGCTCGGGTACTGCGCGATGGGCAGCGTGAAGACGGACAGCAGCCCGCCCAGCATGACCAGGATCGCCAGCACCCACGCGAAGATGGGGCGGTCGATGAAGAAGCGTGACATGGTGCTCCCCGGGGATCAGCGGGCCGAGGCCGCCTTGGCGGCGGGCGCGGGCGCAGCCGTCCACGGCGTGGTCTTGACCTCCACGCCGGGCGCGGCGCGCTGCAGCCCGTCGACCACCAGCACGTCGCCGGCCTGCAGGCCCGAGCGGACCACCCACTGGTCGCCCCTCTCACGGCCGGTCTCGATCATGCGGCGCTGCAGCTTGTGCTGCTCGCCGACCACATAGACCATCGGCCGGCCGCCCCCGTCGCGCACCACCGCCTGCTGCGGCACCATCAGCGCGTCGCTCTTTACCCCCTGCTGGAGCACGGCACGCACGTACATGCCGGGCAACAGCACGCCCTGCGGGTTGGGGAAGAGGGCGCGCAGCGTGATGGCACCCGTCGAGGTGTCGACCGTGATGTCGGAGAACTCCAGCTTGCCTTCCAGCGGATAGTCGCTGCCGTCCTCCAGCAGCAGCCGCACGCGCGCGGCGCCGGCGGCGCCGGTCTGCAGGTCGCCGCGGGCCATGGCCTGGCGCAGTTGAAGCAGGTCGGCGCTGGACTGGGTGACATCCACGTAGATCGGATCGAGCTGCTGGATGGTGGCCAGCGCCGTCGACTGGTTGGCGGTGACCAGGGCGCCGGGCGTCACGGAAGACTTGCCGATGCGGCCGGAGATCGGTGCCTCGATGCGCGCATAGGCCAGGTTGATGCGGCTGGTCTCGACATTGGCCTTGGCGGAGGCCACGTCGGCCTCGCCCTGTTCCAGCGCCGCGGCCGCATCGTCGTAGTCCTGCTGGCTCACCGCCTTGATGGCCACCAGTTCCTTGTAGCGCTGGGCTTTGAGCCGGGTGGTGGTCAGGCTGGCGCGCGCCTTGGCCAGCGCCGCGACGTTGGCGTCGTACTGCGCCTGGTAGGTGGCGGGGTCGATCTGGTAGAGCGTCTCGCCGGCCTTGACGTCGCCGCCCTCGCGGAACTTGCGTGCCTTGACGATGCCGGTCACCTGCGGGCGGACGTCCGCCACCAGCGAGGCGGACGTGCGGCCCGGAAGCTCGGTGGTGACGGCCAGCCGCTGCGGCTGCAGCGTGATGACGCCCACCTCCGGCATGCCGGCCGCGGGCGGTGGTCCGCCCGGCGGCTTGCCGCAGGCGACCAGGACGCAGGCGGACGCCAGCGCGACCGCGATGGTCGAGACGAATGTGAGAGAGGGACGCATTGTTTTTCCTCCATGGAAGCGCGGCACCGGCCGTGAGTTCAGTTTTCAATACCGTACCGTACGGTACCGTTAAGACCGCAATGTAGTTTGACGACCCTCGCTCGTCAACCAATAATGAACGGGTGAGTTCGGAAAAGGAATCGAATTGAGGGTCAAGACCAAAGCCAAACGAGACATGCTGCTGCTGGCTGCATCGCAGGTGTTCCGCGAGAAGGGGTTCGAGGGCGCCTCGATGGGGGACATCGCGGCGCGGGCCGCGAGTTCGAAGGCCACGCTGTACGGCTACTTCAGCTCCAAGGACGAGCTCTTCGTGGCCGTGACCATCGCCGCGGCGGAGTCGCACTTCGAGCCGATCTTCGACGCGCTCGGCAAGGAAGACGACGAGTTCGAGCCGGCGCTGCGCCGCTATGGAGAGAAGTTCCTCATCGCCGCCTGCTCGCCCGAGGCCGTCCAGGCGCTGCGCGCCGTGATTGCCGAGGCGGGCCGCAGCGATGTGGGCCGGCAGTTCTACGAGCAAGGACCGAGGAAGGGCGGGCAGGAACTGGCGGCCTTCCTGGAGCTGCACATGCAGCGCGGCAGCCTGCGCCGGTCCGATCCGCACACCGCCGCACAGCACCTGAGCGCACTGCTCGACGCGGAGACGATGCTGCCCCGGATGCTGGGCTTCGAGCAGAAGTGGACCCGGACCCAGTTGCGGACCTGTGCACGGCGCGCCATCGATGCGTTCCTCAACGGCTATGGAAATCCCGCGCCGGGAACTCCGTCAACGCCGGCACCAGCGGCACCGGCGCCACAGGCAACGCCAGCCGAACCGCCCCCTCCACCGCGCACCACCGCCCCGGCCCGGCGCCGCTGACCGGGCGTCGCGCCCGGGTCGCTCACCTTCTTAGTCGAAGGCGGCAGGCCGTGCGGCCACCAGCGCCCGGTTGCGGCGCCGGTCGGCGGCGATCTCGCGCAAGAAGTCCTCGGCGCTGCCGCCGGCCGGCAGGTTGTGGGCCTCGCGCAGGCGGCGGCGCAGGGTGTCGTCCTGCCGCAGCAGGCGCTCGACTTCCCGGTTGATCCGCTGCACCACCGGCGCAGGCGTGTCTGCGGGCGCGAAGAGCCCGAAGAGCGAGTCGCGGTTGGCGTCCGGGTAGCCCAGCTCGGCCAGCGTGGGCACACCGGGCAGGGCGTCGATGCGCCGCGGCGCGCCCACGGCCAGCGCCTGCAGCCGGCCGTCCGCGATGTACTGCAACTGCTGCGCCGCCACGTTGGTCGACAGCACCTCGAACTGGCCGCCCAGGGCATCGGTGAGCTGCGGCCCGCCGCCGTGGTAGGGCACATGCACGATGGCCGTGCCGCTGACGGCGCGCACCTGGGCTAGCACCAGGTGGCCGAGGGTGGCGACGCCCGAGGTGGCCCAGCGCAGCCGGCCGGGGGACTGGCGGGCCTGGGCGATCAGGGCCTCGAAGCCCCGGCCCGCGAAGGCCGGCGTGCCCACCACCAGCACGGGCGTGTGCATCACGCCGATCACCGGCGCGAAGGCACGCAGCGGCTCGTAGGGCACAGGGCCGATCAGGGGCTGCAGCGTCAGCGGGCTGATAGCGGAGAAGGCCAGCGTGTGGCCGTCGGCCGGCGCGCGGGACAGCAGGGCCAGGCCCACGCTGCCGCCGGCACCGGCCCGGTTGTCGACCACCACCGGCACACCCAGCGCCTGCGACAGCGGCTCGGCCAGGGCACGCGCCATGCCGTCGCTCACGCCGCCGGGTGGGTAGACGACGATCAGCCGCAGCGGACGGCGCGGCCAGTCGGGCATTTCGTCGGCGAAGGCAGCGTGACGCGGGCCGACGAGGCCCAGCGCGCAGGCGGCCAGGCCGGCGGCGACGGTGCGGCGAGGCAGGGGGTCGCTCGCGCCCGGCGAGCCGCCTTCGGCGTCGTCCGCGTTGCGCCTGCTGTGCGCAGTGGCGTGCCGGGCCCTCATGGCAGCGCCTTCTTCGTGCGGCGCGGCGACGTGCGTGCCGGGGGCGTGGTCGTTGCGGGCGGGGCCTCCTGCGCGGCCAGCGCCCGCACCAGTGCCGTGAAGCGCTGCGCGGGCAGGTTGTCCTGGTCCGCGCGGGAGACCAGGGTCAGCGGCGCGTCGAGCGCCTCGGCATCGGCCAGGGGCAGGTAGGCGATGGCATGGGCATGCACGCCTTCCATCGAGGCCGGTACCACCGACAGGCCCACGCCCGCGGCGACCAGGTTCAGGTTGCTCATCATGCGTTCCACCTCGGCCACCACCTGCGGCCGCAGCCCGCGCGCATGCGCCAGCGAGAGCAGTTCGGCATAGAGGCCGGGCGCCCCGGCCCGGCGCACCAGGATCAGCGGCTGCGCACACAGTTCGGCCAGCGACAGCGCGCGACCCGCCGTCCGCCCTGCAGCCAGCGGATGTTCGATGGGCAGGGCGGCCAGCACCGGCTCGCGCAGAAGGGTCTCGAAGACCAGCCCCGGCGGTGCCGCCACCGGCACACGCAGCAGGCCGCCATGCAGCCGGCCGGCGGCCAGCGCCTCGGTCAGCTCGGCCGCGTTGTTCTCGCTGATCTGCAGTTCGACATCAGGGTATTGCCGGCGGAATTCGCGCAGCGCCTGCGGCACGAAGCGGTGGGCCGCGGCCGAGCTGGTGAAGCCCACCGACAGCACGCCGGCCTCGCCGCGCGCCAGCCGTGCCATGCGGGCCTCCATGGCCGCCATGTCCTGCATCAGCCGCTCAGCCTCGGCCTGGAAGGCGCGGCCGGCATCGGTCAGCGCCACGCCGCGCGGATGGCGGCGGAACAGGGGCATGCCCAGCTGCCGCTCCAGCGCCTTGATCTGCACGGAAAGCGGCGGTTGCTGGATGCCCAACTGCTCGGCCGCCCGCGTCATGTGGCCGGTCTGGGCGACGGCCAGGAAGTAGCGCAGTGCGCGTGTCTCCATATCTTTTTGGTATCGAAAGTGCCGTTTTATTTTATTTGACCCTAGGTCGGAGCCTGCCTATCGTGCGCCGCGCATTCCCTTCAACCAGAGCGGCCCTCGCGTTCGAGCCGCCACAGGAGACCGATCACCATGCAGCCCCCGGGCCCCCGCACCGCTTCCACGCTTCCGTCGCGCTCCCGCACCCGGGCTGCCGCCTTCAGTCTTGTCCTGACGCTCGCCGCCTGCGGGGGCGGCGGTGGAGGGGGTGCCGGCTTCGCCTTTCTGCCGTCCTCACCGCCGGCCGCCGCACCGGCGCCGGACGAAACGCCCCCGCCGGCCAGCCCGCCACCCGCCGCGCCCACCGTCGACTGTGCAGCGCTGGCCGGCCGCAGCCTGCCTGCCAGCGCCATCTCGCTGCCCACGGGCGGCGCCACGGTCACCACGGCCGTGGCCATCTCCGCCACCGATCCCGCCAACACCCTGGGCGACTATTGCCAGGTGCGCGGCAGCATCCAGCCGGTCGACGCCTCCGCCCAGGCCATCCAGTTCGCGGTCAACCTGCCGCTGGCCTGGAACGGCAAGACCATCCAGTTCGGCGGCGGTGGCTTCAACGGCCGGCTGATCGACGGCACCGAGCCCGTGCGCTTCGGCCCGACAGACCAGGCCGCGCCGCTGGCCATGGGCTATGCCACCTATGGCGATGACTCCGGCCACCAGTCCAGCAGCATCACCGACGGCCGCTTCGCCACCAACGACGAGCAGCTCGCCAACTACGGCGGCCTCACGCTCAAGAAGACGCGCGACGTGGCCCAGGCGCTGGTGCTGGCCTACTACGGCCGCAAGCCGACGAAGGCCTACTTCCTCGGCACCTCGACCGGCGGGCGCGATGCGCTGGCCTACATCCAGCGCTGGCCGGCCGACTACGACGGCGTGATCGCCAACGAGCCGGCGCTCAACTACAGCGGCACGCGGCTGTCGAACGTGGCCGTGGGTCGTGCGCTCTACGCCAACGGCGGCGCGGGCTGGATGAACGTGGCCAAGACGCTGCTGGTGCAGCGCACCGTGCTGCAGGCCTGCGACCGGCTGGACGGTGCGGCCGACAGCATCGTGAGCAACGTGGAGAGCTGCCGCCAGCTCAACAGCGCCATCCTGGCCTCGCTGCGCTGCCCCGGCGGCACGGACGCGGGCGACAGCTGCCTGTCGGACGCCCAACTGGCCACGGTGCGCACGATCGAGTCGCCGCTGGACTTCAGCAGCTACGCGCTGGCCAATGGCGTGACGCGGGCCGGCGGCTACAACCTGCTCGAAGGCGCGCTGGTGGCGGGCCCGTACACCACCCGCGACCTGGGCACGCGCCCCGTGCCCGGCAACCCGGCCACCTCGGCCGACGCCAACATGTACGTCACGGGCGACCAGTGGGTGAAGTACTTCGTCACCCGCGACGCGGCCTTCGATTCGCTGACCTTCGATCCGCTGGCGCCGGGCGCATTCACCTCGCGCGTGACCACCGTGTCGGCCCTGACCGATGCGACCGACCCGAACCTGGCGCCCTTCTTCGCGCGCGGCGGCAAGCTCATCATGCTGCACGGCCTGGCCGACGAGGTGATCAGCCCCAACTCCACCATCGATTACTACAACCGCGTGGTGGCTACCGTGGGCGCGGCCTCCGCGGCGCAAAGCCTGCGCTTCTACACCGTGCCCGGCATGGGCCATGGCACGGGCGTCTTCATTCCGGGCTGGGATTCGCTCAGCGCGCTGGAGGCCTGGGTGGAGAAGGGCCTGGCGCCGGCCACGCCCGTGGCCATGGACACCGTGGCCGGCAGCTACGGGCGCACCCGGCCGCTGTGCCAGTTCCCGGCCTGGCCCAAGTACCGCGGCAGCGGCAGCCTGGACGCCGCCGTCAACTACAGCTGCGTGACCGAGGTTGGCGACCCGCTCGCATGCCAGTACCTGCCGGCCTCGGCCACCACCTACAAGGGCGGCAACATGGCCGGTGAAGAGCTGCGGGTGCAGATCGACCCGGCCACGCTGGCCTACACCGTCACCATCGACGCCAGCAGCCAGCGCGCCGCCGGCACGCAGCGCAGCGGCACGCTGGTGCCGCAGGGCCAGTGCAGTTACACGAGCGGTGAGGGCGGGGCGCTGTTCACCTTCGCGCCGGGCGGGGTGCTGTCGGGCGGTGTCACGCGAGCAGTGGGCGGTGGCTTCGCGTCGCTCGTGGCCTTCCAGACCACCTTCGACAACCGCAGCACGCCCACCGTGTTCAACCCGGTGGCCGCCATCTCCAACGCGGCGGGCGTGCAGCAGGCAGGCACCGGCGCGGCGACGGGCTATGCGGGTGCGGTGCGGCTGCGCAATGCGGGCACCTTCCAGTACTGCCGCGACGCCACCACCGGCGGCTTCATGGTCTACGACGCCAACTGCACGCAGACCGAGAAGGGCTACCTCAGCTTCAACGGCACGCGCGGCGCCTTCGACGTCTACACCACCGCGCCGACCGGCGGTGCCACCACCACGGGCGGCACCCTGTCGGGCTCGATGGTGATCGGCCTGGTGGGTGGTGCCGCGGTGCCGCTGCACTTGGTGCGCGATGGGTCGGGCAATGTCGGCATGCGTGTGCATGCCACGCAGCAGAGTCTGATTGCCGGCACGGCCGACGGCAGCTACATCGCGGCCAGCAGCAACGGCGACAACCGCGACGCCGCCATCGCCGGCACCAGTCTGCAGCTGGGAAGCGCGAGCGCCACGCTGGTCTTCGACACGCCGGTGCCCGGCGTGGCCACGGCGGGCACGGGCCGGCCGGGCAAGCTGATCTACAACAGCGGCGTCTTCGCCTTTGTCGCCGATCCGGGCGCGAATGCGGCGCTCGAACTTGGAGTCCGTCACTGATGCACTGCTCATCCATCTTCCGACCGGCCTTGCTGCTGGCGGTACTCGGCACCGCCAGCCTGCTGTCCATCGCCGCTCCTGCCTCCGCCAGGGCGGATGCGGACGAAGCCATCCGCCCGGCCGCCGCCACAGGCCCGTCGCCCGCCGCGTGCCCCCAGGCCGTGCCGCAGGACGCGCGCTGCTACACCGGCGCCGACGGCGCAGGCGCCTTCTACTGGATCGCCATTCCCAGGGATTGGAACCGCGTGCTCGTGATGCATGCACACGGCGGCCCCGAGACCGGCCCGCCGAAGCTCTCGCGCAGCGAGGAGGACCTGACGCGCTGGGCCATCACGGTGAAGGCCGGCTATGCCTGGGCCGGCTCCACCTACCGCCGCGGCGGCTACGGCGTGACCATGGCCGCCGAGGACACCGAACGCCTGCGCCGCATCTTCGTGGCCCGCTTCGGCCAACCCCGCCGCACGCTGCTGCACGGCCAGAGCTATGGCGGCGGCGTGGCCTCGAAGGCGGCCGAACTCTATGCGCCGACCGGCGGGCTCAAGAGCCCCTACGACGGCCTGGTGCTGACCAGCGGCGTGCTGGGCGGCGGCAACACGGCCTACGACTTCCGCCTGGACCTGCGGGTGGTCTACCAGTACGTGTGCCGCAACCATCCCCTGCCTTCGGAGCCGCAGTACCCGCTGTGGCAGGGGCTGCCGCTGGATTCGACGCTGACGCGCCAGGACCTCGCACAGCGCGTGCGCGACTGCGCGGGCGTCGGCCTGCCCGCGGCGCAGCGCTCGCCCGCGCAGGCGGCCCATCTCAAGACCATCCTGACGGCCGTGAAGATTCCCGAGCGGACGCTGGTGGCCCACCTCAACTGGGCCACCTGGCTGTTCCAGGACCTCACGCAGAAGCGGCTGGGTGGACGCAACCCTTTCGGCAACGTCGGTGTGCGCTACGACGCGCCGCCCGGCGAGGCCGAGGCGCTCAACGCCGGCGTGCTGCGCTACGCGGCCGACCCGCAGGCCCAGGGCGCCCTGGCGGCGGACAGCCTGCCCACCGGCCGCACCTCGCTGCCCACGGTGACGATGCATGCCATCCACGACCCGACAGCCTTCGTCGAGCTGGAGGATGCCTACCGCCGCATCCGCACCGCCGCAGGCACCGAAGGGAACCTGGTGCAGACCTTCGCCGACGAGCGCGAGCACAGCTACCTGAGCGACCCGGAATACCCGGCCCTGTTCGATGCGCTGCTCGCCTGGATCGACCGCGGCGACAAGCCCACGCCCGCCGGGCTGGCCGAGGCCTGCCGCCGGCTGGAGCCGCGCTATGGCACGGCCGGCAAGCCGGGCTGCCACCTGCAGCTCGACTGGCGGCCCCAGCCCGTCGAGGCGCGCGTGCCGCCGCGCTGAGGTGCGCATGGCCTGCCGCCGCTCACAGCATCCGCATTCACATCAGGAGACTCGACCATGACCCCCATCTTCCGCCTGGCCGCCGCGGCAGCGGCCGCCTCATTCGCCCTCGGCACACAGGCCGCCGACTTCCCCGATGGCAAGACCATCACCTTCGTCGTGCCCTTCGCGGCCGGCGGCCCGACCGACAAGGTGGCGCGCGACCTGGCCGAGGCCATGCAGAAGGCCCTGGGCGCCACCATCGTGGTGGACAACACCGCCGGCGCCGGCAGCAC
>NZ_JBQUYR010000017.1:0-151200 GCF_056314265.1 Pseudacidovorax sp. DMC4
GCCGATGATAGTGCGGACTCCCGTGTGAAAGTAGGTCATCGTCAGGCTCTTACAGCCCTCAAAAAGCCCCTCAGCAATCGCTGCGGGGCTTTTTGTTTTGGGCAGCCGTAACAGCCGTCATTGCAATCGTGCGAGCGCTAATTCGGCCGCCGTCCTCGACCCACTCTTCATGTTGGTGAGCCGCGCCGCTCTTGAGCAGGCTGCCCAGGGCGCGCTCCATGAGCGCCGACAGCGGCTCGTCGGCGAAGTGCATCATCCCCAGCGCTGTTGCATAGGGCATGGTGGATGCCCACTCCAGCAAGGCCGTGCGCTCGACACGGCGCTGCTCCAGCAGCTTGAACTTCAGCAGGACCTTCAGTGCATGCCAGGCATGGGATCGAGGATCGTCACGCTGCTGCGCCAGGCGACGCCGGGCACGCACCAGCGCTTCCTCAACATCCAGGAATGCCGCGCCGTGACCTGGAATCACGATCCGAGGCGCCAGGGCCTCGATCCGGTCCAGTGTGGCGGCCACGTCGGCGAAGCCGTCCTCGCCCTCCAACTCCGGAAAGACGACCCCGTAGCCGTGCTGCCACAGGGCATCCGCCGAGATCAGGATGCGGTGCTCCGGCTCGAAGAGCAGAAATTCGTGGGGGTCGTGCCCGGCACCGGCGACCACCGACCAGGCGAGGTCCCCCATCTCCATCACGTCACCCGGGCTCAGCGCATCGTGAGCAACAAAGCGGGGGCATTGCTGACCGGTGGCTCGGTAGGTCAACGCCTCTTCCCGCCAGTACCGCACATTGTCCAGTTGTGATCGCGCAATGCCGATCCGTACGCTGGGATAGGCCTCCTGCAGCTGCGCATTGCCGCCGCAATGGTCGCTGTGCAGATGGGTGTTGACGATGCGGTCGAGCGTCCGACCTGCGAGCGCGTCCTGCACCAGCGCAAGGGTCTGGTCCGCGTGGGTGCAGTAGCCCGTATCGACCAGCACCGTCTCTCGCCCGCCGGTCAGGAGGATGTTGTTGGACGACAGCCAGCCGCGCTCGAAGACGGTGATCTGGACCGGCAACTCAATCGCCATGCGAGTCGCCTTCAATGATGCGCGGCGGTGCTGCGAATGTCCTGCCTCAGTTCGCGCCGTAGGATCTTGCCCACGTTGGTCTTGGGCAAGGCGTCGCGAAACTCGATGTACTTGGGCCGCTTGTAGCCGGTGAGTTCGGCGTGGCAGTAGCGCATGAGGGCCTCCTCGTCTAGCTGGGCGTCCTTGCGCACGACGAACACCTTGATCGCCTCGCCCTGCTTGTCGTCCGCCACGCCGACTGCTGCGCACTCGAGCACGCCAGGGCACAGGGAAATCACGTTCTCCAGCTCGTTCGGAAAGACATTGAAGCCGCTGACGAGAATCATGTCCTTCTTGCGGTCGATGATCCGCGTCTGCCCATCCGGCAGCATGACGGCGATGTCGCCCGTGCGCATGAAACCGTCTGGCGTGAAGGCGGCCGCGGTCTCCTCGGGCTGGCCGTAATAGCCGGCCATCACGTTGGGGCCCTTGATGCACAACTCCCCGGACTCACCCTCCGGCAGGGTGCGTCCCTCGTCGTCCTTGATCGCGATCTCGATGCTCGGCAGCGGCACGCCGATGGTGCCGGAGAAAGTGGTGTTGGTGACCGGATTGTTGGTGCCGATGGCGCAGGTCTCGCTCATGCCCCAGCCTTCGATCATCGCGCAGCCCGTGGCTTCGAACCACGCACGCGCTGTGCCCTCCGACGCCGCCATGCCTCCGGCCTGGGAGATCACGAGCTGCGAGCAGTCCACGCTCTTGAACGCCGGATGGGCCAGCAAGGCATTGAACAGCGTGTTCACCGCCGGCAGCACATGGAAGGGCCGCTTTCTGAGCACCTCGACAAACTTGCCGATGTCCCGCGGATTGGGCACGAGCGTCATGTGCGATCCCTGCCGGATGGCCAGCAGGCACAGCGTCAGCGCAAAGATGTGATACAGCGGCAGCGCCGCGATGCCGTTGATGCGCGCCGGATCCCCCACCTTGGCCATGGCCGGGGCGAACCAGGCCTCGGCCTGCAGCGTCGCGGCAATGATGTTGCGGTGCGTGAGGATGGCCCCCTTGGATCGCCCCGTCGTGCCGCCGGTGTACTGCAGAAAGGCGATGGAATTGAGCGTGCACCCGTCGGCGGCAAGGGTGCGGTCACGGCCGCTGGCCATCGCGTCTGACCAGGTGGTGACGCTGTGGCCGCTGTCGATGGGCAGCTTGAAGGGCGGCACCATCTTGGCGAGATGGCGTACGGCCGTGGTGATCCAGACGCCGTACAGGCCGCCCAGCTGATCGCCCATGGCGGTCAGCAGCACATGCCGGACCGGCGTGCGCAGCAGCACGGGTTCCAGCGTCGCTGCGAAGTTCTCCAGCAGGATGATGGCGCTCGCGCCCGAGTCGCTCAGTTGGTGCTCCAGCTCGCGCGGCGTGTAGAGCGGGTTGACGTTGACACAGGTGTAGCCCGCCCGGAGCACGGCCACCATGGCGATGGCGAACTGCGGGATGTTCGGCAGCATCAGGGCCACGCGCGCGCCCGGCTCAAGCCCCAGCGACTGCAGCCAGCAGCCCAGCGTGCGCGACAGGCGGTCCAGTTCGCCGTAGCTCATCCAGCGTTCCATGCAGACCGAGAACGGGCGCTCGGCATGCGTCTTGAACGATGCCTCGAACAACGCGTTCAGTGATTGGTACTGCTCCGGATTGATCTCGAAGGGGACGCCGGGCGGATAGCTGGGAAGGTGGGAGGGATGCATGCGGTCTCCGGGCTCTGCTTGCCGCATTGTGGGATGGCCTCCTCGTCCGAGGTCCCCGGGGTTGCCCGGGGCGCATGCGATCATGCGCCGATGATCGCGAGATGGCAGCGGTGGTTCGTGGCCGCGTGGTGCCTCACGGCGCTGGCATGGACCGGCTTTGCGGCAGCCCGTTCCCTGTCCTGGCTCATCGGCGGCTGGGCGGTGCTGCTGGGCGGGCACGGCGTGGTGCTGGCCGCCGAATTCCTCGCCTCGAATGTCGTCAATCGACGCGTCCAAGGGCCCCATGCGACGCTCGCCCAGCTCCTGCGCGCCTGGTGGGCCGAATGCCTGTTGTCGCCGCGAATCTGGGCGTGGCGCCAGCCGTTCCGCGCGAACCGCATTCCGGACCATGTCCCGCCGCCAGACGGCCGGCGAGGCGTCGTCCTCGTTCATGGCTTTTCGTGCAATCGGGGCTTCTGGCTCCCCTGGCTGAGCCGCCTCGTGGCGCAAGGCCGATGCGTCGTTGCCGTCGATCTGGAGCCGCCGCTGGGCGGCCTGGACGGTTTCATCGACACGCTCGACGCCGCAGTGCGACGTGCGCATGCCGCCACCGGCCAGGCGCCGATGCTCGTGGCGCACAGCATGGGCGGGCTGGTTGCCCGCGCCTGGTGGTGCCGTACCGGCGGACGCGTGCCGATCCACCGGATCGTCACGCTGGGCACGCCGCATGCAGGAACCTGGACGGCACGCGTCGGCCGCGCCGCCAGCAGCCATGAGATGCGGATCGGCAGCGCCTGGCTGCGAGCGCTGGATGTCGCCCAGCGCGCCTGCCCGCCCGCGCGCTTCACCTGCTGGTACTCCAACTGCGACAACATGGTGTTCCCCATGCACACCGCCACCCTGCCCGGCGCCGACAACCGGCCGGCCCACGGCCTGGCCCACGTGGAGCTGGCCTTCGACACGGTCGTCATGGCCGAGACACTGGCGTTGCTGGACGAAGACTGAGGCGGCATCGAACACACTCGGCAGGCGTCGCGATGGGCCCGTCCCCCGCAGGGTGCCCGGGCGCCGTCGTTCGCCATCGCGGCCGATCGCGGCAAGAATTGCCCCATGCACGCACTCGACAAGCAGGACCGGCTCATCCTGCAACTGCTCCAGGCCGACGGCCGGGCCACCTACGAACAGATCGCCGAGCAGGTCAGCCTCTCGCCCAGTGCGGTGCTGCGGCGCGTGCGGCGGCTGGAGGAAAGTGGTGTGGTCGACCGCTATGTCGCATTGGTCCGGCCCGAAGCCGTCGGCCTGGGCCTGACCGCCTACCTCAATGTGCGTCTCGAAAAACACACCGAAAGCCACAAGCGCAACCCGATGGACCTGTTCCGCGCCAGCATCCAGGCCTGGCCCGAGGTCGTCGAATGCAGCGCGCTCACGGGAGAGATGGACTACCTGCTGCGTGTGGTCGTGGCCGACATGGCGCACTACAGCCGCTTCATCATGGACACCCTGCTCAAACACCCCAGCGTGCAGGATTGCAAGACCAGCTTCGTGCTCGACAGGGTCAAGGCGACGACCGCCGTGCCGGTCTGAGTGCTCAAAGGTTGCTGCGCCGCAACATTTCAGCGAATGCCCCCCGCCCGTGACCGGTCGGTGACAGCGCCTCGTCGGTAGTTATAGGGAAAACCCTTATGATTGACCCCATGTTCCCCAAGGCCCTTGTCCAGACCGTGCGTGCCGGCATGCAACTGCTGCGCCCCGGCGTGGTCGCCGCCGATCCCGCGCCGACGGGCACGGCCCGCCCCCTGCGTCCCCGCGCCGCCGCCGGGCTGGTTCCTATCCGTTCCGTCGGACCGCGCGAGCGTCACCGCATCCTGGCCCATCTGCTCGCGCTTTCCCAGCGCGACCGCTACCTGCGCTTCGGCTATGCCGCCTCGGACGAGCAGGTTCAGCGCTATGTGGACGGGCTGGACTTCGAGCGCGACGAGATCTTCGGCATCTACAACCGCCGGCTCGAGATCATCGCCATGGCGCACTTGGCCTTCGCGCCCACCGGGCAGGACGGCAGCTGCGCCGAGTTCGGCGTCTCCGTGTCCGAGCACGCGCGGGGCCGTGGCTACGGTGGCCGGCTCTTCGAGCGCGCCGTCATGGTGGCCCGCAATGAGGGCGTGAGCATGCTGTTCATCCATGCCCTGAGCGAGAACACCGCCATGCTCAAGATCGCCCGCCATGCCGGCGCGACCGTGGTGCGCAGCGGCTCCGAATCCGAAGCCCACCTCGAACTGCCCGCCGCCGATTTCGACAGCCGGATGTCCGGCATCGCGCTGGACCAGTTCGGGGAAGTCGACTTCCAGCTGAAGGCGCGGGCCCACCAGTTCTGGTCCTTCCTGGCCGGCCTGCAGGAAGTGCGCTCGGGTGTGCGCGAGGCGCGCCAGCGCTCGGCCCCCTGAGCAGGCAAGGGCTGCGCAAGCGCGCAGATGGCGGCTGACATCATGCCGCCAAGGCATTCCGGTATCCTAGGCCTCCCTCAACTCCCGCCCTCACGCAGTGGCCGACCCCCACCCTGAACGCGCCTCCCATCCCCGGGACGACAAGCGCGGCCTCCTCCAGAAGATCGCCGAATTCATCCACCCCGGACCGGATTCGCGCGACGAACTGATCGAAACCCTCGCCGACGCCGAAGACAACGACATCATCGGACCCGACTCGCGGGTGATGCTCGAAGGCGTGCTGCGCATGGCCGACATGACGGCCGGCGACGTGATGGTGGCCGCTCCGCGCATGGACCTCATCGACATCGATGCGGCCTACGAGGACATCCTCTACCTCGTCATCGACACCGCGCACTCGCGCTTCCCGGTCTACGAGGGCGAGAAGGAAAACATCATCGGCATCCTGCTGGCGAAGGACCTGCTCAAGCTGCAGCGCTCGCCGGAGCTGAACATCCGCGCCCTGCTGCGGCCCGCCACCTTCGTGCCCGAGAGCAAGGGCCTGAACGACCTGCTGCGCGAGTTCCGCGGCAACCGCAATCACCTTGCCGTGGTGATCGACGAATTCGGCCGGGTGGCCGGCCTGATCACCATCGAGGACGTGCTGGAGCAGATCGTCGGCGAGATCGAGGACGAGTTCGACGTCGCCGAGGACGAAGGCGACATCTTCGGCCTGGCCGACCACACCTACCGCGTGAGCGGCGACACGCCCATCGAGCGTGTGGCCGAAGCCTTCGGCATCCAGTTCAGCGAAGAGCAGCAGTCCGAGGACTTCGAGACCATCGGTGGCCTCATCGCGCACGAGATGGGCCATGTGCCCAAGCGCGGCGAACGCCACGAGGTGGGCGGCTTCGACTTTGTCGTGATGCACACCCGCGGCGGCGCGGTGCGCTGGTTCAAGGTCTCGCCCGCCCGGGCCGAAGACACCGCCGCCTGATGCGCGCGCGCCGCCTTCCGGCCTACGCACTGGCCGGCCTGGCCCAGGCGGCGTCCATGGCCTGGCCCTGGGGTGGCGAGCCGCTGTGGTGGCTGCAACTGCTGTCCCTGGCCGCGCTGACCGCTTTGCTCGACGGCGAGCAACGCCAGGCGTCCGGCTGGCGCAGGCCGGCCCTGGGCGCCTGGGTCTTCGCCACCACCTGGCTGTGCGGCACCTTCTGGTGGCTCTTCATTTCGATGAACACCTACGGCGGGCTGCCGGCCCCGTTGGCGGCGCTGGCCGTGCTGTTCCTGGGCGGCGGGCTCGCCATCTACTACGGCGTGGCCGGCGGACTGTGGGGCTGGCTGGCGCCGCGGCTCTCTGCAGGTAGCCGGGTGCTGCTCTTCGCTGCCGTCTGGACGCTGGCCGAGCTGGTCCGCGGAAGCCTGTTCACCGGCTTCCCCTGGGGCGCTGGCGGCTATGCCCATGTGGACGGCCCGCTGGCTGGCTATGCGCCATGGCTGGGCGTCTATGGCCTCGGCGCCGCAGCGGCCGCCTCGGCGGCCTGTGTGGGCCTGTGGAAGAGGCAGCGTCGCACAGGGATGCTGCCGCTGGCCGCTGCAGTCCTGCTCGCGTTGCCGTCGGGTCTGGGCTTCATGCACAGCGACGGCGGGCCCGGGGCCAGCACCGGTCGCCTGTCGGTCGCACTGCTCCAGGGCAACATTCCGCAGGACGAGAAGTTCGTCCCAGGCAGCGGCATCGACACCGCGCTGCGGTGGTACGGCGAGCAACTGCAAAAGAACCGTGCTGCCCTGGTGGTCACGCCCGAGACGGCGCTGCCCCTGCTGCCGCGCCAATTGCCCGAAGGCTACCTGTCCGCCATCGCCGCGCGCTATTCGCAGGGCGGGCAGGCCGCCATCGTCGGCGTACCGATGGAGGATGGTCCGGGCCGCTATGCCAATTCGCTGCTGGGCTTCGGCCCCGGGCTCGCCGAGCGGCCGTACCGCTACGACAAGCACCACCTGGTGCCCTTCGGCGAGTTCATCCCCTTCGGCTTCCGCTGGTTCACCGACATGATGAACATTCCGCTGGCCGATTTCGGCCGCGGCGGGTTGCCCCAGCGCAGCTTCGACTGGCAGGGCCAGCGCATCGCGCCGAACATCTGCTACGAGGATTTGTTCGGCGACGAGATCGGCGCCGGCTTCCGCGATGCGGCCACCGCGCCCACCATGCTGCTCAACGTGAGCAACATCGCCTGGTTCGGCGACACGGTGGCCATCGATCAGCACCGTGCCATCTCACGCATGCGGGCGCTGGAGTTCGAGCGGCCCATGCTGCGCGCGACCAACACGGGCGCGACCGTGGTGATCGACCACCGCGGCCGTGTGACGCACGAACTGCCCCGCCTCACGCGCGGCGTGCTGGAGGCCGAGGTGGAAGGCCGCACCGGCATCACGCCCTTCGCCTGGTGGGTGTCGCGCTTCGGCCTGGCCCCGCTGTGGCTGCTGTCGCTGGCGGTGCTGGCGTTCTCGGTCTGGCGCGTGCGAAAGCGCCGTTGACGCGGCGGCGCTGGAAGACCCGGCGCCTCAGCTCGCGACGGGGTGGTGCCGGAGCTTGCCGGGATTGAGCAGGCCGAGCGGATCGAAGCGCCGCTTCATCGCCACCACCTCTTCGGGCAGATCGCCGCCCGCCTTGCCGTCCTCGACGATGAAGGTGTGCGGGTTGTTGATGCGCACGCCGAATTCGCGGTGCTCGCGGATGATTTCGGCCAGGCGCTCCTCGGTCGTGAAGCGCACCAGCTGCAGCGCACTGCAGTTCATCTGGCCGTCCATGGTGCGCAGGAATTCGGCATGCATGAACACCTCGCCGGCATAGCGCTTCGTCAGCTCGGTGATCTGCTGCACATGCTGGCCGGCGGTGAAGCTGGTCTGCAGGTAGGTGAGGTTCTTGTCCACCTTCAGCGCATGCAGCGTCGTGTGGTTCCAGGTGAACTCCATCAGCGTCTTGTGGCTGCGAGCGACCTCGTCGGCGGTGCGTCGGTAGCTGATCGTGCCGCCGCGGGCGGCCACCATCTCCTTCATCGTCTCTTCGCCCGGCTCGGCCACCAGCGAGAGCACGGCATGGCAGCCCTTGGGCAGGTGCTCGGCCAGCTGCGAGAGGTAGTCCGGCACGGGGCTGGCGAAGAAGGCGACTTCGCGCTTGGCCAGGCCGGGCGCACGCGCCAGCTCGTCGGCGAAGGCGATGGCCTGGTCGAAGTCGCTGAAAGTGACCAGCGTTTCCAGCCAGGGCTGGCAGGGCGCGAGGCCGACCTCGATCTCCAGCACCAGGCCGTTGGTGCCCCACAGGTGGTGCATGCGCATCGCCTCGGCGCCGCGCAGCTCGACGATCTGCGGCTCCGACTCGATGGTCATGGCCTTGATCCCCAGCACATTGCCGGGCGCGGCCAGAGGGCCGTGGTTGATCGAGCCCACGCCGCCGAAGCCGCCGCCGAAGAGGCCGCCGAGCGTGGCGCTGCGGAAGGTGGAGGGCACGCAGCGCAGCTCCCAGCCCGTGGGGCGCGTGGCCTTCTCCAGCTCGTTCAGCCGGATGCCGGCCTGGGCGCGTGCCACGCCGGGGCGCGTCCAGAGCACGCCGTTGTAGCCCGTCATGTCCAGCACCACGCCACCGGCCAGCGGCGTGGTCTGTCCGTAGTTGCCGGTGCCGCTGCCGCGGATGGTAAGCGGCAGCTTGAGACGCGCGCAGGCGGCCACCAGGCGGCGGATCTCGTCCTCGGTGCGGGGCCGCACCACGCTGTCGGCCACCTTGCCTTCGAGCTGGCGCTTCAGCACTGGGCTGAACCAGGAGAAGTCCTGCGACAGCCGCTCGATGCGGTTCGGGTCGGTGATCCAGTCGAGGTCGGGCAGTTCCAGGTGCAGCTGTTCGATGTCACGCAGGCGGGCGTTCATGGTCAAGATTTCCTCGGAATCAGGTTCAGTCGTGCGACAGCTCGCTGGCGTGCCAGCCGCCCAGCGCCACGCGCGTGAGCCAGGCCATGGCGGCAAAGAGAGCGACGCCGGTCAGGGAGATGAGCAGCAGGGCCGCGAACATGCGCGGAATGTTCAGCTGATAGCCCGCCATCAGGATCTGGTAGGCCAGGCCGGTGGCGTTGCCGCCGGTGCCGGCGACGAACTCGGCCACCACGGCGCCGATCAGCGCCAGGCCGCTGGAGATGCGCAGGCCGCCGAAGAAGTAGGGCAACGCGCTCGGGATGCGCAGGCGCACCAGCGTCTGCAGCCGCGTCGCGCGGTTCATGCGGAAATAGGCCTGCAGGTCGGGGTCGATGCTGCGCAGGCCCAGCGTGGTGTTGGAGATGATCGGGAACAGCGCCACCAGCGCCGCGCAGATCACCAGCGAGGCCGTGGGCTCCTTCACCCAGATGATGATCAGCGGCGCCACCGCCACGATCGGCGTGACCTGCAGCAGCACCGCGTAGGGAAACAGCGCCGTCTCGATCAGCCGGCTCTGCACGAAGAGGAAGGAGATCAGCACGCCCACCACCGTGGCCACCACGAAGGACAGCACGGTGATCTTGAGCGTGACCAGCAGTGCGCCGCCCAGCACGGCCCAGTCGGTGAAGAGCGTCTGCAGCATCAGCACCGGCGAGGGCACGAGGTAGGGCGGCAGTTCCATCCCGACCACCAGCGCCTGCCAACCGCCGAGCAGCACCAGGCCGACGATCAGCGGCAGCAGGATGCGCTGCACGCGCGGCTGGCGCAGCAGCGGCACGCGGGCCTCGCGTGCGGGCGGTCGTGGCGGCGCAGGCGCGAAGGCAGCGGGTGCCGGCGCGGCAACGGCGTGCGCGGCGGACGGGGCGTCGGAAGGCGCCGGCGCGGCGGCGTTCCAGGTGATGCTCATGGGGTCGATCTCCGTGGCGGCCCAGGCCGCCGGTCTGCTGTGGCGAAAGCGACGGGCGCATGGGCCCGCAGCGGTCAGGCCGTGTGTTCCTCGTCGGTGTGCTGGCTGGCGGCCAGCAGGCTGCGCTGCAGGTGCTTGGCGTAGTGCTGGAACTGCGAGGAGACCATGAACTCCGCGCTGCGCGGATAGGGCTCGTCGATGCGCACCTCTTCCACGATGCGGCCCGGGCGGGCGGCCATCATCACCACGCGGCTGGACAGGAACACCGCCTCGTGGATGGAATGGGTGACGAACACCACCGTCAGCTTCTTCTTGCGCCAGAGTTCGAGCAGGTCGGCATCGAGCTTGTGGCGCGTGATCTCGTCCAGCGCGCCGAAGGGCTCGTCCATCAGCAGCAGGTTGGGCTGCACCACCAGCCCGCGGGCGATGGAGACGCGCATCTGCATGCCACCCGACAACGCCCGCGGCAGGGCGTTGGCGAACTTGGCCAAGCCCACCAGTTCGAGCGCCTCGGCTACGCGCGCATCGGCCTCGGCGCGCGGCACCTTGGCCAGGTCCAGCGGCAGTCGCACGTTGGCCTGCACCGTCGCCCAGGGCATCAGCGTGGGCGACTGGAAGACGAAGGACATCTTCTGTGTGCTCTCGTGCAGCTGCTGCACCGGCTTGCGCCACAGCAGCAGCCGGCCGTCGCTGGGCTCCAGCAGGCCCGCGACCATCTTCAGCAGCGTGCTCTTGCCGCAGCCCGAAGGGCCGAGCAGCGTGACGAACTCGCCCTCCTGGATCGTGAGGTCCACCGGCTGCAGCGCGACCGTGCCGTTGGGGTAGGTCTTCTGCGCCGACAGCACCTCGATGGCCGGCACGCCCGCGGCGGGCGCGTGGACGAGGTCCGTCACGGCAGCACCTTGGCGTTGCGGGCCAGGTCCAGCTTGTAGGCCTTGCTCACGTCCACCTTGGCCGGGTCGATGAATTTCTGGCCCACCAGGAAGTCGTAGTTGGCCTTGATGCGGGCTTCGGTCATGGTGCCGATGCCGCTCTTGGTGGCATCGCCGGATCCCACGATGCCCATCTCCTTCATCTTGGCGACGCTGTAGGCCAGCTGGTCGTCGGTCATGTTCGGGTTGTCCTTCTTGATGAGGGCATTGCCTGGTGCCGGGTCGGCCAGGTAGCTCTTCCAGCCCTCGGCGGAGGCCTTGACGAAGTCGGCCACGGCCTTGGCGCGGTCGTTCACCGTCTTCTCCATGCAGGAGATGGTGGTGGCGTACGAGGGATAGCCGTGGTCCGCCAGCAGGAAGGTGTTGGCCTTGGCGCCAGCCTTCTGGATCGCGTAGGGCTCGGACGTGAGGTAGCCCTGCTGCACCATGTTCTTGTCGGCCAGGAAGGGCTGGATGTTGAAGGTGTAGGGCTTGGTCTGCGAATCGGTCAGGCCGTACTTGGCCTTGACCCAGGCCCAGTAGCCCTGCTGCGCGCTGGCCGCGATGAGCACCGTCTTGGTCTTCATCTCTTCCATGGACTTGACGTCTTCATGGGCGATGAGCACCTGCGGATCCTTCTGGAACAGCGCGGCCACGGTCACCACGGGCAGACCGTTGTCGCGGGCCCGCATCATCTGCAGGTCGCTGGAGCCCATCACGCAGTCGGCCTGGCCGGCGCCCATGATCTGCAGGATGTTGACCTGCGGGCCGCCCATCTTGATGGTCACGTCCAGGCCGTACTTCTTGTAGATGCCCGTGGCCACCGCCTGATAGAAGCCGCCGTGTTCGGCCTGCGCATACCAGTTGGTCATGTAGGTGAACTTTTCCTCGGCCCGGGCGCCGGTGGCGGCGAGTCCCAAAACGGCGGCGCCCAGGGCCAGGGCGGATTGCGAAGCGAGGCGGGTGAAACGGTGGTTCAAGGCAGGGCTCCTGGAAAGGTCGGACAAATCAGTGCGGGGACGGGGGACGAAAAAGGGGCGTGGGCCGGTGCGTTGCCCAAGCAAGAGCCGCACCGTTTGAAAAGTCATTTCGGTTTTCGACGACACAGGCGCCACCCTCCTGATCGAAAGTCCGCGGAGCAGGCCGCGCCAGGGCACCCGCGGAACGGGCGCGGCCCGGCCGCCGGGTGCGCCCCTTGAGGGGGATGGGACTTCCACACGCAGTGAGGAAGTCCAAACGGGGTGGGTTCATTTCAGCGGGCGCTTTCGATGTGGCCGGTGAAATGGCCGCGCTCCCAGGTGGCTTCTTCGCGCACCAGCCAGCGCAGCTGGTAGAGCTCGGTCAGCGCCTGCACCCAGCTGTCGGCCAGCGTGTCCAGGATCTCCTGGCCCTGCTCGCGCGTGGCGCTGGTGGGGTCGCCGATGACGCCGCTGGGGCCGAAGTCGCGTGCCGTCCAGGCGCAGGCCGGGCGGCCGTCGGGCGAGAGCAGCTTGATGGGGAAGGGCGGCGGAAAGTTGGCGGCGGCCCGCTCCATGTGCACCGTCTCGGGCGCCAGGGCCAGCATCAGCGCGGTCTCGGAATGGCCGGCATGCATGGCGAGCCTCTTCTCCTGCTCGCTGACCTGCCGGCTCGCGGCGCTGGGCAGCCGGCTCACGCCGTGCGGCACGACCACGAAGTCGCCGTGGCGCAGCCGCAGCTCGCGCGCGGCCATCTCCAGCACCTGTGGCTGGCCGCCGTGGCCGTTGGCCAGCAGCAGCTTTCGGAAGCCCGCGCGGTAGACCGACTCGCCGATCTCGGTGACGGTGGACAGCAGCGTGGTGCCGGTGAGCGTGACGGTGCCGGGAAAATGCAGGTGCTCTTCCGACTTGCCGTAGGTGATGGGCGGCAGCGCGAAGGCGCGCACCGAGGCGGGCAGCCGGCGCAGCGCCTCGCCCATCACGCCGGAGGCGATCACGCTGTCCACCGAGCAGGGCAGATGAGGGCCATGCTGCTCGATGGCTCCGCAGGGCAGCACGATGACGGTGTTCTCGCGGTCGGGCAACTGGTCGATTTCGGTCCAGCTGAGGTAGGGCAGGAAGCGGTGCGGGGGGATGTAGCCGTGCAGCATGTCGGGCGTCCTTGTTCGTGGGGGCGTGTCAGGCGGTGGCGGCGGTCCTGGGCGGCAGGAAGGCCGTCGGTGCCGCGCCATGGGCCACGCCGGTGCGCAGCACCACGCGCGTGCCGGTGCGCGAGGGCCAGGCGCTGGCGTCGGCCTGGGGAAAGATCAGCAGGTCGGCCGGCCGGCCTTCCAGCCGCGCGAGGCTGGGCGTGCCGCGGGCCAGGAAGTCCGTGCGGCACAGCGTGTCGGACCAGCGGTCGAAGGGCGCATCGAGCTGGCCGGCCAGCACCGCCGCGGCCATGCCTTCGAGCGGGTCGTAGCTGCCGACGGGGCAGAACGGGTCCTGCACGTTGTCGCTGGCGAAGAGCAGCGGAATGCCGCGGGCGCGCGCCTCCTTCACCAGCGTCAGGCCGCGCTGGCGCGGCGTGCGGCCGGTGCGGGCGTCCTGCAGCAGCAGGTTGGTGATGGGCAGGCTGACCAGCGTGATGGGCGCGCGTGCCACCTCATCCAGGATGGAGAGCGCGCGGGCTTCGGGCATGGCCGCCAGGGCGCAGACGTGGCCGCAGACGATGCGGCCGGCAAAGCCCAATTCGCGGGCGATGCGCGCCGTGCCCAGCAGACCTTCGGCCGTCGGGTGCAGCTCCTCGTCCACATGCAGGTCGACATCCAGGTCCTGCGCCTGGGCCGCCTGCAGCAGGTGGCGCATGGCCTGTGCGTTCCAGTTGGTGGAGTGCACGAAGCCGCCCATCAGCGCATGCGCGCCGCTGGCCTTGACCTGCGCCGCCACGGTGCGCGCGGCGGCGGGGTCGGCAAAGCTGTCGAGCTTTGTCAGGCTCACCAACTGCAGGGTGAGGCGGTCGGCCCAGTCGTGCGCCAGCCGGTCGAGCACTGGCCAGGCGCAGGGCAGCGGGCCGATCTCGGGCCAGTTGACGTGGGTGCGCAGCAGCGTCGTGCCGGCCTCCCAGGCCCACTGCAGGCCCTGGCTGGCGCGGGTGCGGATGTCCTCAGGGGTCCAGCGGGCCATGTCGGCCACCGAGGCCTCGATGGCACCCAGCAGGCCGGGTTGCACCTCGGGGATGCGGGCCAGGGTGAAGGTCTTGTCCAGGTGCACGTGGGCATCGACCAGGCCAGGCAGCACCAGCGCGCCGTGCAGTTGCCAGGCGCCGGGCTCGATGGGACTGCCATCTTCGGGCACCACGGCCTGCACCCGGCCGTGCGCCAGCTCGATGCGCGCGAGCGCCGGCGCGGTGCCGGCGCGCGGCCAGGCGTCGCCCAGCAGCCAGGCCGGCAGGCGGGCATGGCGCAGGACGGCGGGGGTGGAATGCGTGGTCATGGCCAGACCTTCGGCGCACGGCGCACGGGGCCGGAGGGGCGGGTGGCGAGACAGGCAGGCATGGCGTCGGCCGGTTCGGGGTCAGCGGAAGGCTGCCATGGCGGCGCCCACGCGGGCCTTGAAGCGACCCAGCTGCGCCTCGGTCGCCACGTTCATGTGGTAATGCGCGTGGTAGTCCACCCGGGCCTGGGCCGCGGTGAGCCGCTTCATGTAGCGTGTGATGATCTTGCGCGGCGGATCGCCCATGTACCAGGCCATCCAGCGCGGCCGGCCGTAGGTCACGACGGCGCTGATGCGCTTGATGTTGCGCAGCATCGGCCGGACGTTGGCCGGGTCGCTGATGTCGAAGGCCACGCCGGGCATCAGCAGCCGGTCGAACCAGCCCTTGAGCATGGCGGGCAGGCCGAAGCACCAGGTCGGGAAGCAGAACACGATGGCCTCGGCCCGCTCCAGCCGCTCCACATAGGACTGCAGCGGCGCGCGGTTGGCCGGCACGTCGTGGTAGCCCAGGCGCTCTTCGCGCGACATCACCGGGTTGAAGCCCTCGGCATAGAGGTCGCAGTCGTCCACCTCGTGGCCCGCGGCGCGCAGGTTGCGCAGCACCTCCTGGTGCATGGCCGAAGCGAAGCTGGTTTCGACTGGATGGCAGTAGACGACGAGCACGCGCATGGTGTTTGACCGATGAGTCAGAGCAATCGGTCAAATTAAGCACGTGGCGTGCCAGGACGGATGCACCGGGGCGGTGCAAGCAGGTCGGAGGCAGGAGAAAGAGGGGGCGCGAGACGGGCCGCCGTCAGGCGTCGGCCGGTACCGCCATGCCGCAGCCGGCGAGTACGAAGCCGATCAGCTCGCGCGCGATGGGCTCGCGGTCGATGTGCGCGTCCTCGGGCAGGCCGCCCATCGAGCGCACCTGCAGCGCGTAGTCGGCGTGGTACTGGGTCATGGCCCAGATGTGCTGCAGCAGCAGCCGGCCATCGAGCGGGCGCATCAGGCCGCGGGCGATCCAGCCATCGATGATGTCGATCTTCTTCTGCGTCCACTGGCGCGACATGGGCCAGAAGCGCTCCAGGTTGCGGCCGCCGTCCAGCACCTCGCGCGTGAAGATGCGCGACATCTCCGGCTTGTCGAAGGCATGGTCCAGCTTCTGCCGCACGTAGGCCGCCAGCACCCGGGCCGGGTCGTTGGCATGCTCGTCGAAGGAGAAGACCACCTTCCACTCGTGCAGCACCTGCATCAGCAGCTCGGAGTAGAGCTCTTCCTTGCCGGCGATGTAGTAGTGCAATTGCGGCTTGGTCAGGCCCGCGCGCTGGGCGATGGCCTGGGTCGAGGTGCCCTTGAGGCCGTGGAGGCTGAACTCGGTGATGGCCGCCGCGCGGATGGCCGCCAGGATGCGCTCGCGCCCGGGGCGTGCGCGCGACAGAGGCCCGTCGGGCGCGGGCATCTCCTGCGGGGGCGAGGTGCCGTCGGCAGGCATATCGGGATCGGAGAGATGGGGAGGCAAGGCGCAGCGCGAGGGCGGTCGAGAGTCGCGCGATGGTACTGCGGGGCATGGCCGGATGCCGCTTCGGCATCGAACGCGGCGGGCCTCGGCACAAATCCTGATTAGCGTTGCGGGCGGCCGCATCGGTGGTCCTGCAGGAAGGTCGAGAGCCTCCTTGAGGACCGTGCAGGCCGTGTGACCACATATCGATAACGGAGTTTCCGCATGTACCTTTCCTACCGTCTTCGTGCCCTGGCTGCCGGCGCCGCGCTCATGGCCGGCGCTGCCCTCGCCCAGGCCCAGCAGGCCCTGCCCAATGTGGTGATCCTGGCCACCGGCGGCACCATCGCCGGCGCGGGCGCCTCGGCGGCCAACAGCGCCACCTACGCCGCCGCCAAGGTGCCGGTGGACAAGCTGATCGCCGGCCTGCCCGAGCTGTCCAAGGTGGCCACCGTGCGTGGCGAGCAGGTGTTCCAGATCGCGTCGGAAAGCTTCACCAACGACAACCTGCTGACCCTGGCCAAGCGCGTCTCGGCCCTGGCCAAGCAGGCCGACGTGGACGGCATCGTCGTCACCCACGGCACCGACACGCTGGAAGAGACCGCGTACTTCCTCAACCTGACGGTGCACACGGCCAAGCCCATCGTGGTGGTCGGTTCCATGCGCCCCGGCACGGCGCTGTCGGCCGACGGCGCGCTAAACCTGTACGACGCCGTCAACGTGGCCGCCAGCAAGGACGCATCCGGCAAGGGCGTGCTGGTGACGATGAACGACGAGATCCAGTCGGGCCGCGACGTGGCCAAGGCCATCAACATCAAGACCGAGGCCTTCAAGAGTCAGTGGGGCCCGCTGGGCATGATCGTCGAGGGCAAGAGCTACTGGTTCCGCGCGCCGGTGAAGAAGCACACGATGCAGTCGGAGTTCGACATCGACCAGATCACCGCGCTGCCTGCGGTGGACATCGCCTACGGCTACGGCAACGTGCCCGCCGACCAGTACGAGGCCATCGGCAAGGGCAAGGCCGCGCTCGTCCATGCCGGTACCGGCAACGGCTCGGTGGCCGACCGCGCCGTGCCCGCGCTGCAGAAGCTGCGCAGCGAAGGCGTGCAGATCATCCGCAGCTCGCGCGTGAATACCGGCGGCTTCGTGCTGCGCAATGCCGAGCAGCCCGACGACAAGTACGACTGGGTGGTGGCGCACGACCTGAACCCGCAGAAGGCCCGCATCCTGGCGATGGTGGCGCTGACCAAGACGCGCGACACGAAGGAGCTGCAGCGGATCTTCTGGGAGTATTGACACCCACCCCGTGTGCGGGCCTCCCTGCGTGTGGCCCGCACTCCCCTCAAGGGGCCGAGCCCGTACACAAAAGGTCCGGTGGACCTTTTGCGACTGGCGAGGGGCTGCGCCACTGGCGCAGCGCGGTCTGCAAGACGCTCCGGCGGCCCGGCGGAGCCGTTTCCGCGCGGCCTGCTGGCTTGGCTGCTCCGCGGCCTTTCGATCAGTGGCGGCGTGTGCCGGGCCGGCGCTGGGCTGCTCTGGGGTCAGTTCTCTCTGACGGGGCAGGGGCGAATGCAAGTCCTGTGTCTCAAGCCGGCTGGGCATGCAGCCGCAGGCCGAGGGCCTTGGCCACCTTGAGCACGGTGGCGAAGCTGGGGTTGCCGTCTGCGCTCAGCGCGCGGTACAGGCTCTCGCGGCTGAGGCCCGCCTCCCTGGCGACGTGGCTCATGCCCTTGGCACGCGCGATGTCACCCAAAGCGCGTGCGATACCGGCGCTATCGTCGGGCGCTTCGTCCAGCCACGCGTCGAGGTAGGCCGCCATCTCCTCAGGCGTACGCAGGTGCTCCGCCACGTCATAGGCGGAAGTTCTGGTCCTCGATGTCTTGCCAGCGTGTGCATTGGTCATGCGCTTACCCTTCGTAGTCCTTCGCCAGTTGGAGCGCGGTGGCGATGTCCCGGCTCTGGGAGGCCGGCGCCGCCTGCAAGAAGCAGCAGAAGACGGTCGCCGCGCTGGCAGTAGTAGACGCGGTAGCCAGGGCCGACGTCGATCTTCAGTTCAGATACGCCACCCGTCAGATGGCGATGCGTGCCCGGATTGCCATGAATGAGCCGGTCTACGCGCATCAGGATTCGCGCACGACCGACCACATCCTTCAGGTCACCGATCCACTCCCTGTACTCGTCTGTCTGCTCGACGCGCATGCCGGATTGTAGCCTGTGAGCGACAGAATCCAAGGTGGTCCGCTGGGCTGCAGAGCCGCTGTGGGCGCGCCATCATCGTTGGGCTCAGGCGGTGCGCACGTATAGCCGCGCGCGCCGCCGGTGACGCGCCGATTCGGCACTGACGATGCTGATCGCCAGCCAGGCCGCGCCCGAGCACAGGCCTGCGACCACGTCCGTCAGGAAGTGCGCCTGCAGGAACACGCGGCTGGCCGGAATCGCCACGGCCATCGCCGCAGCCAGTGCCAGCATCGGCAGGCGCAGGCCCTTGGGTCCGATGCGCAGGCACAGGTAGGCCAGCATGCCCCACAGCACGATCGCGGCCGAGCTGTGGCCGCTGGGAAAGCTGAAGCCTGGCGCATTCACCAGCAGCGTGTCGTGCACCGGCCGCACGCGCTCGAAGATCTGCTTGAGGGAATAGTTGAGGACCGCATTCCCCGCGTTCGCCAGCAGCCAGCCCCAGGCGAAGCCCGGGTGGCCGCGCAGCCGCAGGAACAGGGCGAAGAGCAGCACGAAGGTGGCGACCGGCAGCGGGTCGCCGATGTGCGTGAAGACGGAGAAGGCCTGCCTCGCCCAGTCGGGCGTGTGAGTGCCCACGGCCATGCTCAGGGCGTCGTCCATGCGGCCCATGGGGCGGCCCTCGCCCAGGTGTCGGGCGAAGAGGGTGAACAGGCTGGCCAGGCCGACGATCAACAGGAAGCCGATCACGAGCCCGGGCACGATGCGCCCCAGCTGTGGCGGCGCATCGGGTTCTGGCCGGGTGCGGCGGCGCCAGGCCAGGCCCAGGCTGCCTGCGAGCAGTGCCAGCAGCATGGCCGCGAGCACGATGAAGGGAAAGGCCGTCCAGGCCAGGCTGCCCATGCGCGCACCGAGCGCGCTCCAGTCGTCAGGGGTCATCGATCCTTGGGGTCGGGTGCAGGTCCAGCCCCGGTGGTGTCAACCGCGGGCCGGGAGTTCCAGGGTGTCGGTCAGTGCCAGCGCGAAGGCCTCGAGGCGGGCGTCGAAGTCCCAGCGCTCCAGTGTGCAGCAGCGCCGTCCGTCATCGTCCGCCCCGGGCCAGCGCAGCAGGTTGACCGAGTTCGGGGCGCCGGATCGTACCCGCGAGGACACGGCCGTCCCCGCCTGCACGGCCCAGGCGCCGCCGGCCTGGGGCAGCGGCACGGCAAAGGGCAGGTGGATGTGGCCGCCCAGCACCAGGTCCACGCCGGCCTCTGCCCAGCGGGCCAGTGCGGCTTCGCGGCCGTGCAGCAGGTTCTCGTGGTCCTCCGGCCGGGTGACGGCCACCGGCTGGTGCACCATCACCACGCGCAACTGCGCCGGTCCGGCGTCTGCCAGCCGGCGGGCGATGCGCTCGATCTGCGCAGGGCTGATCTCGCCATCGCTGTGGCGCCAGCGGCGTGTGGTCTTGGCGCCCAGCACCAGGCAGTGCGGCAGGTCCAGCGTGGGCTCCAGGTCGTCCCCCAGCGCCGCCTGGTAGCGGCGGTAGGGCGCAAGCAGCCGCGTGCCGAGGTCGAAGAGCGGAATGTCGTGGTTGCCGGGGACGACGAGCACGCGTGGCGCATCCAGGCGCTGCAGGAATGCGCGCGCCGCTGCGAACTGCGCCCGCGTGGCGCGCTGGGTGATGTCGCCGGTCACGAGCACCGCGTCGGCTGCCTGCGCGCGTACCCAGCGCACTAGGGCCTCGACGACAGAGGGCTGCTCAGTGCCGAAGTGCGGGTCCGACAGGTGCAGCAGCACGCAGTCACGCTCGACGGGCAGGTTCCCGGGTGGCAAGGCGTGAGGCATGGGCGCGGGCCGATCCCTCATGCGCGCTCGGCCTTCGCATCCAGGCGCTTGACCAGCCACAGCGGCCGCGGCGAGACGCGGAAGCGAAGCGGCATGTCCATCCACTGCACCTCGCCGTCGGTGGCCACGCGCACGCGTCGGCGCGCGGGGGAGGCGCCGGTTGCCGCTTGCACCTCGATCTCGCGGAAGGTGAAGCTGCGCACCTTGGAGGCGCTGCCCAGCCGGCCCATGGCCGCCCGCAGCACCAGCCCGATCATGGCGAGCCGGCCCAGCGGCTCCAGCGCGATGGCGGCCAGGGCACCGCCTTCTTCCACGGCCTGGCCTTCCTCCACGCCCACCTGCTCGAACTGCAGCGCGTTGTTGCCGACGAAGAGCGTGGGCGTGCGCAGCACCTGCGTGCCGCCGCCCGCGCTCACGTGGAGCGTCCAGGTGCGAAAGCCCTTGAGCAGCGTGGCCAGCGCGGCGCCGAAGGCCACCCAGCGTCGGCGACCGAAGCGGGCCTTGAAGTCCTCGCGCTCTTCCAGCATGCGGGCATACAGGCCCAGGCTGGCATTGACAAGGAAGGCGCGGTCGTTCACCTCGCCGGCCTGCACGGGCTGCGGCGTGCCGGTCAGCAGGGACTGCAGCGACTCCTCGATGGGCGCCGGGATGCCGTGCACCCGGCTGAAGTAGTTGAAGGTGCCCTGCGGCAGCACGCCGAAGGCGCAGCCGGCGCGCAGGGCCGCATGCGCCACTGCATTGATGGTGCCGTCGCCGCCGGCCGCCACGGCGATGCCGCCCTGGGCCAGGGCCGATTCGACCGCCTCCCGCGCCAGGTCGGGCAGGCGATGCCCCCGGCCGACGACGCGCAGCGAGAGCGCCCTACCGGCGGCGCGGCAGGCGGCCTCGATGGCCTGGCGCGCCTCGTCGGCGCTGCCTCGGCCCGATCCACGGTTGAGTACCACGAAGAGCGGTGCGGCAGGGGCAAGGGCAGGGGCTGCGGGCATGGGGGCAGGCGGTGTGTCGGGCGAAGCCGACATGCTGCTGATGGCAAGCCGACTTCGCCAGGCCCGCGCGCCGCCAGCCCGTGTAGTCGTCCGCCGGCCTCGCATGCCCGCCGCGGCGCCGCACGGCGGGCACGCCCATAAAATGCGCGGTTCCCTGCGCCGGCGCTGCGACTGCCTCCGGCCTGCCTTCTTCCCGCACCATGCTGACCTTCCAACAGATCATCCTCAAGCTCCAGGCCTACTGGGACGCCCAGGGCTGCGCCCTGCTGCAACCCTACGACATGGAAGTGGGCGCCGGCACCAGCCACACCGCCACCTTCCTGCGTGCCCTGGGCCCCGAGCCATGGAAGGCCGCCTATGTGCAGCCCAGCCGCCGACCCAAGGACGGCCGCTACGGCGAGAACCCCAACCGCCTGCAGCACTACTACCAGTTCCAGGTGGTGCTCAAGCCCGCGCCCTCCAACATCCTCGAGCTCTACCTGGGCAGCCTGGAGGCCCTGGGCTTCGACCTCAAGAAGAACGACGTGCGCTTCGTCGAGGACGACTGGGAGAACCCCACGCTCGGCGCCTGGGGCCTGGGCTGGGAGGTCTGGCTCAACGGCATGGAGGTGACGCAGTTCACCTACTTCCAGCAGGTGGGCGGCATCGACTGCCGGCCGATCACCGGCGAGATCACCTACGGGCTGGAGCGCCTGGCCATGTACATCCAGGGCAAGGAAAGCATCTTCGACCTGGAGTACGCCCCGGGCGTCACCTACGGCGACATCTACCACCAGAACGAGGTGGAACAGTCCACCTACAACTTCGAGCATTCCGACGCCGACTTCCTGTTCACCGCCTTCGGTGCGCACGAGAAGCAGGCCAGGCACCTCATGCAGGAGCAGCTGGCGCTGCCGGCCTACGAGCAGGTGCTCAAGGCGGCCCACACCTTCAACCTGCTGGATGCGCGCGGCGCCATCAGCGTGACCGAACGCGCCGCCTACATCGGCCGCATCCGCAACCTGGCCCGTGCCGTGGCCCAGAGCTACTACGACAGCCGCGAGCGCCTGGGCTTCCCGCTGGCGCCGCGCGAATGGGTCGCGCAGATCCCCAAGAAGAACAACGAGTCCACCGCCGCCAGCGAGAAAGCCGCCGCCTGAGCCATGAACGCCACGTCCTCGCATCCCAGCCTGCTCGTCGAACTCTTCGTCGAGGAACTGCCGCCCAAGGCGCTCAAGAAGCTCGGCGACGCCTTCGCCGGCGTGCTGCGCGACCAGCTGGTCGCCCAGGGCCTGGCCGGTGGCGCCTCGGTGCTCACGGCCTATGCCTCGCCGCGCCGCCTGGCCGCGCACCTCACGAACGTGGCGCCGCGCGCCGCCGACAAGGCGGTGTCGCAGAAGCTGATGCCGGTGAGCGTCGGCCTGGACGCCGCCGGCCAACCCACGCCCGCGCTGGCCAAGAAGCTCGCCGCGCTGGGCCTGGATGCCTCCGCCGCTGCCGGCCTGCGCCGCGCGCCGGATGGCAAGGCCGAGGCCCTGTTCCATGACAGCACCGTGGCTGGCGCCACCCTGGCCGAGGGCCTGCAGAAGGCGTTGGCCGAGGCCATCGCCAAGCTGCCCATCCCCAAGGTCATGAGCTACCAGCTGGAAGCCCGCTGCGAGCTGCCCGGCTGGAGCAGCGTGAGCTTCGTGCGCCCGGCGCACGGCCTGGTGGCGCTGCATGGCACCGAGGTGGTGCCCGTCTCCGCCCTGGGCCTGGAGGCCGGCCGCGACACGCACGGCCACCGCTTCGAGGCCGCGGTCGACCCGGTCGTGCTGCGCGATGCCGACCACTACGCGCTGCAGCTGGAGGAAGAGGGCGCGGTCATCGCCGGCTTCGAGGCCCGCCGCGCCGAGATCGCCCGCCAGCTGGCCGCTGCCGCGGTGGCTGTGGGCAACGGCTGCGAGCCGATCCGCGACGACGCGCTGCTGGACGAGGTCACGGCCCTGGTCGAGCGGCCCAACGTGCTCACCTGCAGCTTCGAACAGGAGTTCCTGGGCGTGCCGCAGGAATGCCTCATCCTGACGATGAAGGCCAACCAGAAGTACTTCCCGCTGCTGGACGCGCAGGGCCGGCTCACGCACCGCTTCCTGGTGGTGAGCAACATCCGTCCCGACGATGCCAGCGCCGTCACCGGCGGCAACGAGCGCGTGGTGCGCCCGCGCCTGGCCGACGCCAAGTTCTTCTTCGACCAGGACCGCAAGAAGAGCCTCGAATCGCGCCTGCCGCTGCTGGACAAGGTGGTCTATCACAACAAGCTTGGCACCCAGGGCGAGCGCGTGCAGCGCGTCGTGGCCATCGCCAAGGCCATCGCCGCCCAGTTGGGCGACGGCGCGCTGGCGGCCCAGGCCGAGCAGGCCGCCCGGCTGGCCAAGACCGACCTGGTCACCGACATGGTCGGCGAGTTCCCCGAGCTGCAGGGCATCATGGGGCGCTACTACGCGCTCAACGACGGCCTGCCCGCGGCCGTGGCCGACGCCATCGAGGATCACTACAAGCCCCGCTTCGCCGGCGACGAGCTGCCGCGCGGCACGGTCGGCCTGGCGGTGGCGCTGGCCGACAAGCTGGAGACGCTGGCCGGCATGTTCGGCATCGGCAACCTGCCCACCGGCGACCGCGACCCCTTCGCGCTGCGCCGCCATGCGCTGGGCGTGGTGCGCATGCTGATCGAGCGCGACCTTCCGCTGGAACTGCCCGCGCTGATCGACATCGCCCTCGGCGCCATGGGTGCGCTGGCCACCGAGCCCAATGCCCGCGCCCAGCTGCTGGACTTCATCCAGGACCGCCTGGCCGGCAGCCTGCGCGAGCAGGGCGCCAGCGCCCAGGAAGTCGATGCCGTGCTGGGCCAGCGCCCGCCGCGCCTGGCCGAGGTGCCGCGCCTGCTGGCTGCCGTGCGCGCCTTCGCCCGCCTGCCCGAGGCGCCGGCCCTGGCGGCCGCCAACAAGCGCATCGGCAACATCCTCAAGAAGTCGCCCGAGGCCGATGCCCATGTCACCGAAGGCCTTCTGCGCGAGCCGGCCGAGCAGGCGCTCTACCAGGCCATGCAGCAGGTGGTGCCGCAGGCCGATGCGCAGTTCGCCGCCGGCGACTACACCGCCTCGCTGCAGACCCTGGCTGCGCTGCGCGCGCCGGTCGACGCCTTCTTCGACGGCGTGATGGTCAATGCCGAGGAGGCGGACCTGCGCCTGAACCGCCTGGGCCTGCTGGCCGCGCTGCACCGGGCGATGAACCGCGTGGCGCTGCTGGAGCGCCTGGCGGCCTGAGCGTCGACGCTCTTCACCTTCACACCGCGAGAGTCCATCACCATGCCCGAGAACGCCCGCCAGCAGCAGCGCAGCCAGGCCCTCAAGCTGGTGATCCTGGATCGCAACGGCAGCATCAACGAGCACCGCGACGACTTCGTCAAGAGCGACACCGAGTGGACGCCGCTGCCCGGCGCGCTCGAAGCCATCGCGCGGCTCAACCAGGCCGGCTGGCATGTGGTGATCGCCTCCAACCAGTCGGGCCTGGGCCGCGGCCTGTTCGACGTGGCCTCGCTCAACGCCATGCACGCCAAGATGCAGAAGATGCTGGCCACCTTCGGCGGCCGCGTCGACGCCATCTTCTACTGCCCGCACAGTCCCGAGGACGACTGCGACTGCCGCAAACCCAGGCCCGGCCTGTTCACGCAGATCGGCGAGCGCTTCGGCATCGACCTGCGCGGCGTGCCCACGGTGGGCGACAGCCTGCGCGACCTGCAGGCCGGCGCTGCCGCCGGCTGCGAGCCGCACCTGCTGCTCACCGGCATGGGCGCGGCCTGCCGGGGCGTGCATCCGCTGCCGCCGGAGTTTCCGCCCGGCACCCAGGTGCACGAGGACCTGGCCGACTTCGTCCGCTTCCTGCTGGCGCGCGAGGCCCATGCGGCACCCGCGCCTCCGGCCCCGGCCGGCGCGCCCGCGGCGCCGCGCAGCTGATGATCCGTCCGGCATCGACCCTGTCCAACCGCCGCGGCGGCTGGCCCCGTCCCTGATCCGGTCCGACTTGCCGGGCGCGGCGCTTCCTCCTCCCTTCTCCTCCTCCTTCCTCGTTCCGATGGCCTTTCTCCGTTCGACCCTTCACGTGTTGTGGATGGCGGTCACCGTCGTCCCCTACGCCATCGTGCTGCTGCTGGCCTCGCTCTTCGTGCGCGGCGAGCCGCTCTACCGCATCGCCGCCGGCTGGCTGGGCGTGGCCATCGGCGGCGCGCGCTGGATCCTCGGCATCCGGCCCGTGGTCATCGGCATGGAGAACCTGCCGCAGGACAAGGAGGCCGGTGCCGTGCTGCTGGTCAAGCACCAGTCCACCTACGAAACCTTCCTGATGCCCACGCTCATGCCGCATCCGCTGGCCTACGTGTTCAAGAAGGAGCTGCTGTACGTGCCCTTCTTCGGCTGGGCCATGTCGCGGCTGGACATGGTGCACATCGACCGCAAGCAGCGCACGCAGGCCTTCCAGAAGGTGGTGGCGCAGGGCAAGAAGCTGCTGGCCAAGGGCGTGTGGATCATCATGTTCCCCGAAGGCACGCGCATCCCGCGCGGCGAGGTGGGCCAGTACAAGACGGGCGGCACGCGGCTGGCTATCGAGACTGGTGTGCCTGTCGTTCCCATCGCCGTGACCTCCGCCCGCTGCTGGCCGCGCAAGGCCTTCGTCAAGACGCCGGGTACGGTGCATGTGTCCATCGGCCCGGCCATCCCGAGCGCGGGCCGCAAGGCGGACGAACTCATGGTCGAGGTGCAGGCCTGGATCGAGGCCGAGATGCGTCGCCTGGACCCGGAGGCCTACCACTGAAGGCGGCTGGCAAGCAGGGCGCAGGCATGCACCGGCTGTTGCAGCTGACGCTGGACCTGTTCGGCGATTCGCCGGCGCCAGCGCCGGCGGTCGAGCCGCCCCTCCCGCCTGCGAAGGCGCGCGGCGTTGCGCCGACCCCCCAGGGCGTGGCTGCGCCGGCGCAGCCGCTTCGCGCGCCGGACAGCCGCACCCTCGTCTTCACCCATCCGCGCGCCTCGCGCGAGATCGTGCTGGGCGACGTGCGCATCGCCTATGCCTTCGACCGGGGCCATCGCCGCACCATCGGCTTCTCGGTGAGCGGCGAGGGTCTGGCAGTGCGCGCGCCGCGCTGGGCGGCCATCCGCGACGTGGAGGCGGCCCTGCAGGAGAAGGCAGGCTGGATCCTGCGAAAGCTGTCGGAGGCCCGCCAGCGCGAGTCGCAGCGGGAGGCTGGCCGCATCGACTGGCGCGAGGGGGCGCAGTTGCCTTTCCTGGGGCGCATGGTCACCTTGCGCCTGGACTCCACCGACCGCCAGGCCGGCACGGGCGGCCTGCTGGACGTGGGCGACGGCAGCGCCGATGCGCCGCAGGTGCTGCGGCTGGCACTCTCGCCGGACGTGGGCGAGGCCCGCATCCGCGACGCGGCGCAGGCCTGGCTGACGCGGCAGGCGCGACGCGTCTTCACCGAGCGGCTGGCGCACTTCGCGCCGCAGCTGGGCGTGCAGTGGACCAAACTGTCGCTGTCCAACGCCGCCACCCGCTGGGGAAGCGCGAGCGCGGACGGCTCGATCCGCCTCAACTGGCGGCTGATCCACTATCGGCTGCCGATCATCGACTACGTGGTGGTGCACGAACTCGCGCATCTGCGGGTGATGGACCACAGTCCGCGCTTCTGGGACGAGGTGGGGCGCGTGCTGCCGGACTACGCGCAGCGGCGGCAGGTGCTGAAGGACGAGCCGGCGCCGCGCTGGGGGTGAGGCTGGGTTTGAGGCCCGCCTGAACTGGTTCTAGTCCGGGGTCGGTTCGGTTGTGCTCGGATCGGGGTTTGGGCGCCGGGGTGTTGGCGCCAGGGGGCGCGCGCCGGGGCCGGGGCCTGGGGGCCGCGGGCTCATACTTTTTCAGAAATCGCCCGCGGCCCCCAGGCCCCGACCCCGCCGCGCGTGACACCGCGGGGTGCACTAAGAGAGCCGGTGCAAGACGGGCGCTCGACCAGCAAACGTCCTCCTGAGGCTGGCAGGGCGCTCATGCCAGCCGATCAACCATCACGCAGGCCCTGGTGCCGGTGAGGGTGTGGCGGCGCGCCTGTGGGGCGCCGAGGAGCGCAGGACGGACGGGCTGCGGGCCTGCCGAAGGACAGGCCCGCTTCGTGAACTGACTCGCGGCAGTTGTTTGAGCGCAGCGCGAAGCGCGTAGCGAGTTCTGCCGCGGCCCGTCTGCCCGAGCACCGCAGGGAAGTCGGCGCGCAGCGCCGACCGCCCCACTTGAAGCGCCGACACGCCCTCACCGGCGCCAGGGCCGGACCATCGACAACGGCGGAACCTCCCGGCCCTTGCCGAAGCAGCACCTCAAAGTGTCAAAGCCTCAAAGCCCCAGGCACATCCAAGACCCTGAGCAACCACCCATCAGGCGATGGGATACGTCCCCGGCAACAGAATGCTCCGATCCACGTTCTGCAACTGCGTGTGCCCGCAGAAGGCCATCGTGGTGTCCAGCTCCTTGTGGATGATCTGCAGCGCCCGCGACACGCCCGCCTCGCCCATCGCGCCCAGGCCGTAGACCATCGAGCGGCCGATCATCGTGCCGCGGGCACCCAGGGCCCAGGCCTTGAGCACGTCCTGGCCGCTGCGGATGCCGCCGTCCATCCACACCTCCAGCCGGTGGCCCACCGCGTCCACGATGGCAGGCAGGGCCGAGATGCTGCTGGGCGCGCCGTCGAGCTGGCGGCCGCCGTGGTTGCTCACCACGATGGCGTCGGCACCGGCATCGGCGGCCATGCGAGCGTCTTCCTCGACCATGATCCCCTTCAGGATCAGCTTGCCGCCCCATTGCTGCTTGACCCATTCGATGTCGGCCCACGACAGGCGCGGATCGAACTGCTCGTTGGTCCAGGCGGCCAGAGAGCTCATGTCGCTCACGCCCTTCACATGGCCCACCAGGTTGCGGAAGGTGCGACGCTTCGTCTGCGCCATGCCCAGCACCCAGCGCGGCTTCGTCGCCAGGTTGAGGATGTTCTTGAGCGTCGGCCGGGGCGGCGCCGTCAGGCCGTTCTTGAGGTCCTTGTGGCGCTGGCCGATCACCTGCAGGTCGAGCGTGAGCACCAGCGCGCTGCACTTGGCCGCCTTGCAGCGGTCGATCATGCGGGCCATGGCGTCGCGGTCGCGCATCATGTACAGCTGGAACCAGAAGGGTGCCGTCGTGTTCTGCGCGATGTCCTCGATGGAGCAGATGCTCATGGTCGACAGCGTGAACGGAATGCCGAACTTCTCGGCCGCCCGCGCCGCATGGATCTCGCCGTCGGCATGCTGCATGCCCGTCAGGCCCACCGGCGCGATGGCCACCGGCATCTTCGCGGGCACGCCCACCATGGTGGTGGCGGTGCTGCGGTTCTCCAGGTTGACGGCCACGCGCTGGCGCAGCTTGATCTTGTGGAAGTCCTCTTCGTTGGCGCGGTAGGTGCCTTCGGTCCAGGCGCCGGAGTCGGCGTAGTCGTAGAACATGCGCGGCACGCGCTTCTGCGCCAGCACGCGCAGGTCTTCGATGTTGGTGATGACGGTCATGGATGCTTCGGAAGGGCCGGCGCGGCGCGACGGGCGCGCCGGCCTTCGGCCTAGTCAATGGACCACGGTCAGGGTGAAGGGCCAGACATACGCCTGCAGCGTGACGTAAAGGCCCACCAGTGCCGCGAGCGCGATCGAGTGGAAGAAAACGTAACGGAGGATATCGCCTTCGTGATTGAACCAGCGTGTTGCCGTGGAGGCGACGACGATGGACTGCGCGTCGATCATCTTGCCCATCACGCCGCCCGAGCTGTTGGCCGCGCCCATCAGGTTGGCCGACAGGCCCAGTTGCTCGGCCGCCACCTTCTGCATGCCGCCGAAGAGCACGTTCGAGGCGGTGTCCGAACCCGTGAGCGCCACACCGATCCAGCCCATCAGCGTGCCGAAGAAGGGATACAGCACGCCGGTGTTGGCGAAGGCCAGGCCCAGCGTGGTGTCGGTGCCCGAGAAGCGCGTGAGCGTGCCCAGCGCCAGCATCAGCACGATGGTCAGCAGCGAGTAGCGCACCATCCACAGCGTGCGGAAGAAGGTACCCACGATGGCCACCGGGCTGTACTTCATCAGCAGGGCGCTGAGCACGGCCGCCAGCAGGATGCCGCTGCCGGTGGCCGACAGCAGGTTCAGCACGTAGACGGCGGCCTCCTTGTGGGGCGTGGTCACCACGGGCGGCATCTTGTCGATCATGTTGTGCAGGCCCGGCATCGGGAAGCTGGGCGCGAACAGGCCGTTGAGCCAGGTCTTGACCGCCGGCAGGCCCCAGACGAAGACGAACACCGACAGGATGAGCCACGGCATCCAGGCCCGCACCAGCGCGGCGCGGCTGTGCTGGCGCACCGGCTGCGGCGGCTTGGCCTCGGCGGCGCTGGGGTCGTTGCCGCGCATCGAGGGCGAGGTCCAGATGCGCTTGGGCTGCCACACGCGCAGGAAGGCCACCAGGCTCAGCATCGAGACGACGGCCGCGATGATGTCCACCAGCTCCGGCCCGATGAAGTTGGAGACCAGGAACTGCGGCACCGCGAAGCTCACGCCCGTGACCAGGATGGCGGGCCAGATCTCCATCATGGCCTTGCGGCCGGCGAAGGCCCAGATCAGCCAGAAGGGCACCATCAGCGAGAAGAAGGGCAGTTGCCGGCCGATCATGGCCGTCACCTCCATCAGGTCGTAGCCGTGCACCTTGGCCAGCGTGATCACCGGCGTGCCCAGCGCGCCGAAGGCCACCGGCGCCGTGTTGGCAATCAGCGAGAGGCCCGAGGCCGCCAGCGGCGAGAAGCCCAGCCCGATCAGGATCGCCGCCGTCACCGCCACCGGCGTGCCGAAGCCGGCCGCGCCCTCGAAGAAGGCGCCGAAGCAGAAGGCGATCAGCAGCAGCTGGATGCGCCGGTCCTCGGTGATGCCCGAGAGCGAATCCTGCAGCACCGCGAAGCTGCCGTTCTGCTCGGTCAGCTGGTGCAGGAAGATGATGTTCAGCACAATCCAGCCGATGGGCAGCAGGCCGGTGAAGGCACCGAAGAGCGCCGCGCGCCCGGCCAGGTCGGCGGGCATGCCGTAGGCGAAGACGGCCACCAGCAGCGCGGCGACGAGGCCCATGCCGGCGGCGATGTGCGCCTTGATGTGGAAGAAGCCCAAGGCGGCCAGCATCACCACCACCGGGATCGCCGCGAGGGCGGTGGAGATGAACATGTTGCCGAACGGGTCGTAGATCTGCTGCCAGGGCATGGCGTGTCTCCTTGCGTGTTGTTGTGGACGGTGCGGGCATGCTGCCTGTCGTGCGGCTGCCACGCAACGGGACGCGACTTTAGGAGCGGGCGGCGGCCAGGGGGCTGAAAACGATGCGCGGCGGGCGTGAATCTTTTTCACGGCCGGCCGGCAAGGAGCGGGACGGGGCTTCGACAAGCTCAGCGCGAACGGTCTGGGGTGCGGCAGGCGTCGGCGAAGCTGCCCCGGCCGGACGGGGGGCGGCGGGCCTCGGCGAAGGTGCCCGCGGACGGCCGGCGCGCAGCGCGCCCTCAGCCCCGCATCGCCTGCCGGATCCAGTCGACGAAGGCGGCGCACTCCCAGCGTTCCAGCGTACCGGGCTTCCAGCACAGGAAGTAGTCGTGCGGCGAGCGCACGCTGCGCCGCGACAGGCGCACCAGCCGGCCGCTGTCCAGCCAGCCCTGTCCAAGCCGGAGGCGCATCAGCGCCACGCCAAAGCCGGCGACGGCGGCGTCCAGCACCAGGCCCAGGTCGTTGAACTGGTTGCCCGAGGCGGGCTCGGGCAGGCCGATGCCGCAGGCGCGGAACCAGGTACGCCAGGGCTCCAGCGGCGAGCGGATCAGGTGGGCGCGGCCGATCTCGGCCTCGGTGTCGAAGTCGCCCTCGAAGGGGCCGGCCTCGCCCAGGTACTCGGGGCTGCACACAGGGCAGACCTCGTCGGAGAGCAGGTGCATCGACTCCCGGTCCGGAAAGGGGCCGACGCCGAAGCGCAGCTCGATGTCGGCCTCCTCGGCCGTCACGTTGTGGATGGGGATGGCCACCTGCAGCATCAGCTCGATGTCCGGGTAGGCATGGCGGAACAGCGCCAGCCGCGGCAACAGCAACTGGCGCGAGAAGGTGGGCGTCACGGCCACGCGCAGCCGCGTGGAGGCGGGCGCCGCCCGGGCCGGGCGCGGTGCGTCCTGCAGCGCGGCCATGGCTTCGCGCACCCGCAGCAGATAGGCCGCGCCCTCGGCCGAAGGCAGGAACTCGCCGCGCGCCGCGAAGAGCTTGAGCCCCAGCTGCGTCTCCAATTGCCGGATGCGGTGGCTCACCGCGCTGGGCGTGACCGACAGCTCGGCCGCCGCCTGCGTCACGCTGCGCAGGCGCGCGACGGCCTCGAAGGCCAGGAGGGACTGGATGGGCGGAATGCGGACGGCGGTCATGGGGTGGTCACGGATCGGGCGTGGGCGAGAGGCGGGCCGCGAGATGGTCGATCACGGTGCGGCATTTGGGCGGCAGGTGCCGGTCCGGCGGATACAGCAGCCAGGCCTGGCCGGTGTAGGGGCCGAGGAACTCCCAGTCGCCCAGCACCTGCTGCAGTTCGCCGGCGGCCAGGGCGGCGCGGGCACTGAAATCGGGCAGGCAGGCGATGCCCAGGCCGCGGCGCGCCGCGGCCAGCCGCGCGCCGCTGTGGTTGACGGCATAGCGGCCATGCACCGCCACCTCCGCCTGCTCGTCGCCGCGGCGCAGGCGCCAGTGGTGGTCGCGCGGATGCTCGCCCAGCCACAGGCAGCTGTGGCCGGGCAGGTCCTGCGGATGCGCGGGCATGCCGGCCGCTGCCAGGTAGGCGGGCGCGGCGCACAGCAGGTGGCGCACCGGCATCAGCGGCCGGCCGGCCAGGCCTTCGGGGGGCTGGCGGGTGATGCGCACGACCAGGTCGACCTCCTCGCGCACCGGGTCGATGTCGCGGTCGTCGGCGACCAGATGCACCTCCAGGTTGGGCTGCGTGGCCAGCAGCTCCAGCACCAGCGGATGCAGCACCTGATGGGCCAGGGCCTTGGGCGCGCTCAGCCGCACCACGCCGGCCGGCGCCGCCGCGAAGCGCTGGCCGACCTGCAGCGTGGCCCGGGCTGCGGCCGCCAGTTCGGCGCAATGGGCGAAGGCCTCGCGGCCTGCCTCGGTCAGCCGCTGCTGGCGGGTGGTGCGGGCCAGCAGGCGCACGCCCAGGGCCTCCTCCAGCCGCGCCACTTGGCGGCTCACGGCCGAGGGCGTCATGCCCAGCGCGCGGGCGGCGGCCGAGAAGCTGCCGCGCTCCGCCACCTGGGCGAACGCCACCATCTCGGACAGCAGGTGCATTGGCGCATTGATTCCCATGGGGAAGGGATTTTGTTCCGGCGCAGCGGCTGGTCGTGGGAAAGATGGCGCCCAAGAATCACCGCCATGCCGATCACGTTCTCTTCCCGCCTGCGCGCCCACCGGGTCACCGGTGCCCTGGCCGCACCTGAACTGCTGCTGCTCGCCGTGGCCGCCGTGTGGGGCGCGAGCTATGCCGTCACCAAGCCGGTGCTGGGCCAGATGCCCGTGGCCGCCTTCCTGGCGCTGCGCTTTGCGCTCACCTTCGCGGTACTGGCGCCCGCGTTGCGACCGCTGCGGCGCCCGGGCGGGGCGGCCGGGCTGGCGGTGGGCGGGGTGCTGGGGCTGTTGCTGCTGGCCATCTTCGTCTGCGAGACCGAGGGCCTGCGGCGCACGCCGGCCGGTCAGGCCGCCTTCCTGATCAGCCTGTGCGTGGCTTTCACGCCCTGGGTGGACTGGGCGTTGTCCGGCCACCGGCCGGCGCTGCGGCTCTTTGCGGCCACCGGCCTGTGCGTGGCGGGCACCGCTTTGCTGGCGCTCGATGGCCAGGCGCCGGCGGGCCATGCCACGGGCGCGGCGCTGATGCTGGCGGCGGCGCTGCTGCGGGCGTGCATGGTGTGCCTGACACGGCGCTTGGCCCCGCGCCACGCGTTGCCGGCGCTGTCGCTCACGGCCGTGCAGTGCGGCGTGGTGGCGCTGGGGGCCTCGGTGCTGGCGCTGCGGCCGGGGTCAGGCGGCTGGATGCCGCCGCCCGCGTCCGTGGCTTTCTGGGCCGCGATGGCCTTCCTGGTGCTGGGCTGCACCGTGTTCGCCTTCTTCGCGCAGAACCATGCGGTGCAGCGCATGCCGCCCAGCCGGGCTGCGCTGCTGATGGGCAGCGAGCCGCTGTTCGGCGCGCTGATCGCCGTCGCCCTGCTGGGCGAGCGGCTGGATGCGGCGGGCTGGCTCGGCGGCCTGCTCATCGCCGGTGCCGCGGCGTGGGCCGGGTTGCCGCGCCGTGAGCGGCCTCAGCGCCCCCAGGCGCAGCCGCCGTCCACCACCAGCGTGGAGCCGACCACGTAGTCGCCCGCGCGCGAGGCCAGGTAGATGGCGGCGCCGGCCATGTCCTCCGGTGTGCCCACACGGCGCAGCGGCACGCGGTCGGCCACCTCCTCGGCGTGGTCGCGGGCCTCCTTGTTCATGCTGGAGGCGAAGGGGCCCGGCGCGATGGCGCTGACCACGATGCGCTGCGGTGCCAGGTGCAGCGCCATGCGCTTGGTCAGGTGGATCAGGCCGGCCTTGCTGGCGGCGTACGAATACGTTTCCCAGGGGTTGACCGAGATGCCGTCGATGGAGGCGATGTGGATCACCTTCGCCAGGTGGTCGGTGGCCGCCTTCTTGAGCATGGGCGTCAGCGCCTGCGTCAGGAAGAAGGGCGACTTCATGTTGAGGTCCACCACCTTGTCCCAGCCGCTCTCGGGAAACTCTTCATAGGGCGCGCCCCACGCCGCGCCGGCGTTGTTGACCAGAATGTCGAGCGAGTCCTCGTGCTTGGCATAGGCGGCGACCAGCGCCTGTACGCCTTCCATCGTCGACACGTCCGCCGGCAGCGAGACGCAGTGGCCCAGCGCCGACAGCTCCTTCGCCGTCTGGTCGCACGCGTCGGCCTTGCGGGCCGAGATGTAGACCCGGGCGCCCTGCGCCAGGTAGCCCTCGGCGATCATGCGGCCGATGCCGCGCGAGCCGCCGGTGACGAGGGCCGTGCGGCCCTTGAGCGAGAAGAGGTTCGAGGTGTCCATGGTGCGTGTCTGTCTCCTTCGGTGCGGCAGCTTAAGAGCGCCTGCCGCGCGGGGCCGTCGCCAAGGCGCCAAACGCAACGGGATGCATCGAAGCGGATTTCCGACATGAGGGGAATCCCGGAGCGCGGTATGGTTGCGGCCTTCACAAGAACAACGCCTGCCTCTGCCTATGCTCGACCGACGCTCCTTCGTCTCTTCCGGCGCCGCCGCCTTCGCCCTGGGTCTTCTGGGCCGGCCTGCCTCCGCACAGAACGCCAAGGCCCTGCAGCTGAGCCAGCCGCGGCCCTTCTCGTGGGACGGCCTCGTGGCCGACGCCCAGGCCCTGGCCGGCCGGCCCTATGCACAGGAGAACCGCCTGCCGAAGGACGTGCTGGAGCGCATCGACTACGACGCCCACGGCAAGATTCGCTTCGACACCGACTACGCGCTGTTCAAGGACGGGCCCGGCGCCTTCCCGGTCACCTTCTTCCACCTGGGCCGCTTCTTCCAGGTGCCGGTGCACATGCATGTGCTGGAGAACGCGGGCGGCGATGTCTTCTCGCGCGAGATCGTCTACGACAGCGCCTACTTCGACATGCCCGCCGACAGCCCGGCCAAGCAGTTGCCCGACGGCGCAGGTTTTGCCGGCTTCCGCTTCCAGGAAAGCCGCCTGGGCGACCAGGCCAAGCTGGACTGGCGCAAGAACGACTGGGTGGCCTTCCTGGGCGCTTCGTACTTCCGCGCCATCGGCGAGCTCTACCAGTACGGCCTCTCGGCCCGCGGTATCGCGCTGGATGTGGCCCTGGCCGACCGGCCGGAGGAATTCCCCAACTTCACCCGCTTCTGGTTCGAGCCGCCCAAGGACGACACCACGGTCGTGGTCTATGCGCTGCTGGAAGGCCCGAGCGTCACCGGCGCCTTCCGCTTCGTCATGCAGCGCAAGGCGGCGGTCATCATGGACATCGAGCAGCGCCTCTTCCTGCGCCGCGATGTGGGCCGCCTGGGCCTGGTGCCGCTGACCTCGATGTACTGGTACTCCGAGACGCTGGGCGCCCGCGGCATCGACTGGCGGCCCGAGGTGCACGACTCCGACGGCCTGGCGCTGTGGACGGGCGGTGGCGAGCGCATCTGGCGCCCGCTCAACAACCCGGCCGTCACGCGCGCCTCGCAGTTCAACGACCGCGCGCCCAAGGGCTTCGGCCTGCTGCAGCGCGACCGCGCCTTCGACCATTACCAGGACGGCGTGATGTACGACAAGCGTCCGAGCCTGTGGGTGGAGCCGCTCGGCGATTGGGGCGATGGCTCGGTGCAATTGATCGAGATCCCGACCGACGACGAGATCCACGACAACATCGTCGCCTTCTGGGTGCCGGCCGCGCCCGCCACCAAGGGCAGCAGCTACAGCCTGCGCTACCGCCTGTACTGGCAGGCCGATGAGCCCTTCCCCGGCCCGCTGGCACGCTGCGTGGCCACGCGCATCGGACGCGGCGGCCAGCCGGGTCAGCCGCGTCCGCAGGGCGTGCGCAAGTTCATGGTGGAGTTCGTGGGCGGCACGCTCAAGGACATTCCCTTCGGCGTCAAGCCCGAGGCGGTGCTCACGGCGTCGAGCGGCAGCTTCTCGTACGTCTTCACCGAGGCCGTGCCCAACGGCGTGCCGGGCCACTGGCGTGCGCAGTTCGACTTCACGCCCGCGCCCGGCAACAACGAGCCGGTGGACATGCGCCTGTACCTGCGCAACGGCGGCGTCACGCTGACGGAGACCTGGCTGTACCAGCTGCAGCCGGGTTGAGCGGGCGGCGAGGTCGCCGGGCCAGGCGCGGCGACGCGCTTCAGGCGTTGCGGTCGAAGTACGTTGCCGGCGTGCGGCCCAGTTGCCGCTTGAACAGCGCGATGAAGGCACTGACGCTGTCGTAGCCCAGGTCCAGCGCCACCTGCGTGACAGGCCTGCCCTCGGCCAGCCATTCCAGCGAGCGCAGCACACGTGCACGCTGCACCCAGGCAGTGAAGCTCAGGCTGGTCTCGGCGACGAAGCGGCGGCTGAGGCTGCGGTCCGACAGTCCGGCCCAGGCCGCCCAGTCCACCAGGGAACGGCGTTCGCCGGGCGCGGCCAGCAGGGCGCGGGCGATGCGCAGCAGCCTTGCATCGCGCGGCATCGGCAGGCCCAGTGGCTGCAGTGTCAGGCCCCGGATCTCGTCCACGATCACCACGGCCAAGCGGTCCTGCGCGGCATCGGGTCCGGCGCTCGTGCGTCCGGCGCAGCGCAGTGCAGCTTCCCACAGCAGCGGTGTGACGGACAGCGTGCACGGAACGGCCGGCAGCCCATCGCAGGCCGGACTCGCCACGTACAGCGACCAGCCGGTGAAGGCGCCATGCATGCGGGCGGCATGTTGCTCGCGCGGCGGTATCCACACGGCATGGCGCGCCGGCACCACCCAGTTGCCGGCGTCGGTGCCCACGCTGAGCACGCCTCGGCCGCAGCCGATCAACTGGCCGCGTACATGGCGATGCGGGGCGGTGTCATGGTCCGCTTCGGTCCCGGCGCGGCCCACCACCAGGGGGCCGCCGTCGTCGTCGTGCAGGTCGAGCCAGGGGCCGTGGTGGAGCATGGCGTGATCGCGCTATCGAATGGCGCGGCGAGCTTAGCACCGGCGTTTGGCGCGCCCTAGCATGGGCCGCATGACTTCACACAACCCTTCTCAGGCCGGCGCGCCGCACGGCACCGAGGCCATCGACCTCGACCGGCTCTATGCTCCGCCCGCCGAATCCATCCTCAAGGGCGTGCTGCCGGAGCTGACCGACTTCCATGCCGACTACCTGCGCGCGGCCACGTTCTTCTGCCTGGCCACGGGCAGCAGCGGCGGCCTGGACGCTTCGCCGCGCGGCGGGCCACCGGGCTTCGTACAGGTACTCGACGCGCGGACCGTCGCCTTCGCCGACTGGCCCGGCAACAACCGGCTGGCCTCGTTGCGCAACCTGGAGGAAGACGCGCGGGTGGCCCTGCTCTTCCTTTTTCCGGGCCTGGAGGTGTTCCTGCGCATCAACGGCCGGGCGCGCCTGTCCCGCGCGTCGGAGTTGCTGGCGCGCCTCGCGGAAAGCGGCAAGACACCGAAGCTCGGGGTCGTGGTCGACATCGACGAGACGCTGTTCCACTGCGGCAAGGCGATCAACCGGGCCCGGCTGTGGGCGCCCGAGTCGCAGCTGGACCGCGCGGTGCTGCCGTCCATCGGCCGCATGAAGGCGGCGGTGATGGGGCTGGACGAGGGGCAGGTGGCGCAGGTGGACGCGCACTACACGCACGCTGTGCGCCACGACCTGTACTGACCCGCGGCCCCGTCCCGTGCTGCAAGCAGTCTTTGTGGTCCTCGCGGTGGGTCAGCGAGAGGCCCAGGCGGCCGTCGCGGCGGCGAGCGCCGGCGCGCCCGGCCGCTGCGCGGGGTGGGGCTGCATGCAGCGTTCGGCCAGGGCTGCCGCGTCGTCCGGCGCGGGGCCTTCGGCAAGCGCGCACAGCTCCGACAGCAGCACGCCGAAGGCGCGCACGTCCATGTGACGCAGGGCCTCGCTCAGCGCGCCTTCCGGCGCGAAGGCGGCGGCGCCGAAGTCGCCGAGCAGCGCGGTCGCTTCACCGGCCGGCGCATCGGGGCGCCACAGCAGGTTGTGGGCATACAGGTCGCCGTGCACCAGGCCGCGCGCATGCAGGTGGGCCAACGCCGAGGCCACGTCGGCCGCGATGCGCAGGGCCACATCGACAGTCAGCTGAAGATCGGCCGGATACACGTCGCGCGTGCAGCTGTCGAAGCTGGGCGGGCCGGCCAGCGTGCGGTAGTGCGGGGCGATGCGCGCCATCACCAGGCCCTGCGTAGCCTCGGGATGGCCCTGCAGCCGCCCCAGCACCGGAATGAGCCGGGGATGCGTACCCGCCGCCAGGCTGGCCGCCATCTCGGTCAGTGGCCAACCGTCGCTGGTGACCTCGCCCTTGAAGAGCTTGATCGCCACTGGCCGTGCCGCCGCGCCTTCGCCCAGCATGCCGGCATGGATGCGGCCCGAGGCGCCTTCGCCGAGCAGTTCGCCCATGTGCAGCGCCGACCAGTCGATGGCGTCCGAGGCCAGGCCATGGCGTGCCGCGTCCTCGACCGCTGCGTTGAAGGCGTTGCCGCCCACGGCCAGCCACGACAGGGCCGGCAGCTCGGCCAGCCAGCCCGGCAGCGCACCGAAGCGATTGGCCGCAAGGCGCAGCAGTTCCAGCGCCTGGCACTGTCGCAGGTCGGGCAGGGCCGCGAGCCGGTTGCCGGCCAGCATCAGCTTCTGCAGCCGCGGGCGCCGGCCCAGTTCGGCAGGCAGTTCGGCGAGGTCGTTGTCGGTCAGGATCAACCAGCGCAACCGCGTGGGCAACGCCTCGGCGGGCACATGGGCGATGCGGTTGCCCTTGAAGCCCACCATCTCCAGCTGCGGGCAGGTGCCCAGCGCGGTGGGCAGTTCAGTGAAGCGGTTGGATGAGGCGAAGAGGACGCGCAGCCGGTGCAGCCGGTGCAGGTCGTCGGGCAGCGTGTTCAGGCAGTTGCCGGACAGGTCCAGCACCTCCAGCGTGTCGGCCAGATCGAAGACCTCGCGCGGGAAGGTGTCGAGGTCGGCCGCGATGCGCAGCCGACTCGCGCCAGTCAGTTCGCCGGCGCGCAGCCGTCGCAGGTCGTCGGTCATCGTGGCAGTTTAGGCGGGAGGGGGTGGCTCCCTCTCCCGCGAGGGGAGGGGGCCTCATCCGTGCCGCGCCTCAGGTCGGGCGCGAGGGTTTCGTTCGGGCCGCGCCTCAGGCCAGACGGAAGCGGTAGATGCCGTCCTCGCCTCGCTCGCGCCGCAACTGGCCTGCGAACCAGAGGCAGTGCAGGTGGGCGATGGTCTCGCCCAGGGCGAAGGTCATCTGGTGCAGGTCCAGCTCGCGCTTGAACAGGATGGGCAGGGCCTCGGCCGCCGTGTGCGGCTTCTGCGCGCAGGCAGCCTGCAGTTCGGCCAGACGGTCGCGGTGGTGCTCCTGCAGCTGCTCCACGCGGCGGTGGATGCCGCGGAAGGGCTTGCCGTGGGCCGGCAGCCCCAGAGTCTCGGCAGGCAGGGCGTTGAAGCGTTCGATGCTGTCGAGGAAGAGTCGCAGCGAATTGGCCTCGGGCTCGCCCGCATGCACGCTCACGTTGGTGGAGATGCGCGGCAGCATCATGTCGCCTCCCAGCAGAACGCCGGCGTGGCGGCCGGTCTCGTCCTGCCATTGCAGCGATTCGCAGAACAGCGAGATGTGCTCGGGCGCGTGGCCGTAGCCGGCGATGCAGCGCCAGTTATGGTCGCCGATGCGGATGACGTCGCCGTCCATCATGCGCACGAAGCGGTCCGGCACGGCGGGCACCATGTTGCTGTAGTAGCTCGTGCGCGCCCGCAGCTTGGCCAGCGCCTCGGGGTCGTTCATGCCATGAGACGCGAAGAAGGCCGCGGCGGCCTCGCCGCCGGCCAGCGTGTCGCCGGCGGTGCTGAGCACGCGGGCCACGTGATAGTCGGTGGAGCTGATCCACAGCGGCGCGTCCCAGCGCTCGCACAACCAGTGCGCGAGGCCGATGTGGTCCGGGTGCATGTGGGTGACGATCACGCGCAGGATCGGCAGGCCTTGCAGTTCGGTCTCGAACACCTGTTCCCACTGCTGGCGCGCCTCGTCGCGGGCGATGCAGCAGTCCACCACGCTCCAGCCCTCGCGGCCGTCGATGCAGTCGCGCAGCAGCCAGAGGTTGATGTGGTCCAGCGCGAAGGGCAGGCGCATGCGGATCCAGCGCACGCCGGGCGCGACCTCGATGGTCTTGCCGGGCTCGGGCAGGGCGTCGCCCAGGGGGTAGTGGAGTTCGCGTTCGAGGAGGTTCATGCGGCATTGCCGGTGGCGGCCGGCTCGGCTAGTATTGACGTTTACGTCAACGTAAGAGTTGCGCTCATTGTAGGCAGCGCCTTCAGATGGCGCTGTCACCGGTGCGCGACCCTTCGCCGGGCGCGGCGATCCCTCTGGCATGTCCAACACCACCTACACCATCGGCGAACTGGCCAAGGAATTCGACCTCACGACGCGGGCCATCCGCTTCTACGAGGACATGGGTCTGCTCACGCCGGAGCGCCAGGGCCGCAACCGCGTCTACACCGCGCGCGACCGGGCGCGGCTGCTGCTCACGCTGCGCGCCAAGCGGCTCGGCCTGAGCCTGACCGAGGCGCGCGACGTGCTCGACATGTACGACAGCCCGCGCGACACCGTGCCCCAGCTCGAGGCCTTTCTGCGCGTGCTGGGCGCCCACCGCGAGCGGCTGGAGGCCCAGATGGCCGAGTTGCAGGCCAACCTGGCCGAGGTGCGCGCGCAGGAGACTGCCAGCCGCTCGGCGCTGGCCCGCGCCCGCAAGGCCGCCACCAAGGCCACCGCGTAGGACGGCACGCCGCCCGCTGACACAATGCCCGCCATGACCGACCCGATCCAAGAACTGTTCGCCCACAACCGCGCCTGGTCTGCCCAGATGGAGCGCGACCGCCCCGGCTTCTTCACCAGCCTGGTCAAGCAGCAGACGCCCAAGTTCATGTGGATCGGCTGCTCCGACAGCCGCGTGCCCGCGAACCAGATCACCGGCCTGGAGCCGGGCGAGGTGTTCGTGCACCGCAACGTGGCCAACGTGGTGGTCCATTCCGACCTCAATGCGCTGTCCACCATCCAGTTCGCGGTCGACCTGCTCAAGGTGGAGCACATCATGGTGGTCGGCCACTACGGCTGCGCCGGCGTCAAGGCGGCGATGAACGGCACCCGCGTGGGCCTGGCCGACAACTGGATCCGCCACATCCAGGACGTGCGCGATCGACACCATGTCATGCTGGAGAGCCTGCCCGAGGCCGTGCGCGACGATGCGCTATGCGAGCTGAACGTGGCCGAACAGGTGGTCAACGTGGCGGTGAGCACCGTCATGGTCGACGCCTGGAGCCGCGGCCAGAAGGTCACCATCCACGGCTGGGCCTTCGGTGTGCACGACGGCCTGCTGCAGGACCTGGGCATCAGCGTCGACGGCGGCAAGCCGCTCGACGGCATCTACAAGGCGGCGGTTCAGCGAATCCGTGCCAAGTGGAGTGCGCCCGCCGCCGCCACGCCGCAGCCGCGCGCACAGGCGGTCATCCAGGGCCAGTGAGGCCGGGCGCAGGGGCAGGAAGGGCGCGGCCGTCATGTTTCCCCAGCGCCTGGATTCGCCGCTCGCCTATGGCATCGCCAAGGCGCTGATCGACGGCTTCAACCGGCATTACCGGCTGTTCCGCGCCGAGTCGGCCCGCGCCAAGCACCGCTTCGAGACCGCCGACTGGGCCGGCCAGCAGCGCGCGCAGCGCGAGCGCATCGAGTTCTACGCCCTGCGCGTCGCCGAGGCCGTCGCCCGGCTCGAAAAGGAGTTCAGCGCGGGCACCCAGCCCATGGATGTGTGGCAGCAGGTCAAGCTGCACTACATCGGCCTGCTGGTGGACCATCACCAGCCCGAGCTGGCCGAGAGCTTCTTCAACTCGGTCACCATCAAGATCCTGCACCGGGCCTACTTCCAGAACGACTTCATCTTCGTGCGGCCGGCCATCAGCACCGAGTACATCGAGCCGCAGGGCGCGCCCACCTACCGCGCCTACTACCCGCGGGATGGTTCGCTGGCTGGCAGCGTGATGCAGTTGGTGAACGGGTTCGGCCTGATCGTGCCCTTCGCCGATCTGGCGGGCGACGCGCAGCAGGTGGCGCAGGCCGTGCTGGGCGCGCTGGGGCCGGTGCGGCTACGGGCCAACTTCCAGCTGCAGGTGCTGTCGGGGCTGTTCTTCCGCAACAAGGGCGCCTACGTGGTGGGCCGCGTGCAGAACGGCTTCACCGAGCTGCCCTTCGCCCTGCCCATCCTGCATGACGCGAACGGGCGCCTGGTGATCGACGCGGCCCTGTTCGGCGAGGACGAGCTGCAGATGCTGTTCTCCTTCGCGCGGGCCTACTTCATGGTCGACATGGAAGTGCCCAGCGCCTGGGTGCGCTTCCTGCGCGCGCTCATGCCGCACAAGCCGCGGGCCGAGCTCTACAGCGCCCTGGGCCTGGCCAAGCAGGGCAAGACGCTGTTCTACCGCGACTTCCTCTCGCACCTGAACTACAGCAGCGACCGATTCCGCCTGGCGCCGGGCATTCCGGGCATGGTGATGCTGGTGTTCGACCTGCCGTCCTTTCCGTACGTCTTCAAGGTCATCAAGGACTTCTACCCGCCGCCCAAGGACACCACGCGCGAGCAGGTCAAGCGCAAGTACCAGCTGGTCAAGCAGCATGACCGCGTGGGGCGCATGGCCGACACGCTCGAGTACAGCGGGGTCGGCTTCCCGCTCGACCGCTTCGAGCCCGCACTGGTGGATGAGCTGCAACGCTTCGCGCCGAGCCAGGTCGAGATCGGCGACCGCGACGGCAACGGCGAGATGGAGCTCGTCATCAAGCATGTCTACATCGAGCGGCGCATGATCCCGTTGAACATCCTGCTGGCCGAATGCCTGGAGCAGATCGCGCAGCCCGAGTCGCCGGCCGCGGCCGAGCGGGCGCAGCAGCAGCTGACGCAGGCCGTGGTGGAGTACGGCCATGCCATCAAGGACATGGTGGCCGCCAACATCTTCCCCGGCGACATGCTGTGGAAGAACTTCGGCCTCACGCGCGGCGGCAAGGTGGTGTTCTACGACTACGACGAGATCGAATACCTCACCGACTGCCAGTTCCGCCGCGTGCCGCCGCCTCGCTGCGAGGAGGACGAGCTGAGCGGCGAGCCCTGGTACAGCGTGGGCCCGCGCGACGTGTTCCCCGAGACCTTCGAGCCCTTCCTGCTGGCCAACGACCATGTGCGCGCCGCCTTCATGGCGCACCACGCCGACCTGCTCGACGCCGCCTTCTGGCAGCGCCACAAGGAACGCATCCTGGCCGGCCACATGCTGGACGTGTTTCCCTACGACGAGCGGCGGCGCTTCAGTCGTGCCCAGCGCGGCGAGAGCGTCGGTGCGAGCGATGCCGACGACGCCGCCGAGATGCCCGCCGCTGCTGCTGCCGGTCCGGCCCCGGTACCGAACGCCCGGGCTGCCGCCGCAACGCCCTGATCCTTTCCACCCACTTGCACAAGGAGACCCCCGCCATGTCCGACTCCATCGTCATCCTCGGCGCCGCCCGCACGCCCATGGGTGCCTTCCAGGGCGATTTCGCCTCGCTCGCCGCGCACGACCTGGGCGGTGTTGCCATCAAGGCGGCCGTCGAACGCGCCGGCATCGCACCCGATGCCGTGGGCGAGGTGCTGTTCGGCAACTGCCTGATGGCCGGCCAGGGCCAGGCGCCGGCCCGCCAGGCGGCCTACAAGGGCGGCCTGCCCGACAGCGCAGGTGCCGTCACGCTCAGCAAGATGTGCGGCTCGGCCATGAAGGCCGCCATGCTGGCGCACGACCTGCTGCTGGCCGGCACCCACGAGGTGATGGTGGCCGGCGGCATGGAGAGCATGACCAATGCGCCCTACCTGATGCTCAAGGGCCGCGGCGGCTACCGCATGGGCCATGACCGCATCTTCGACCACATGATGCTCGACGGCCTCGAGGACGCCTACCAGCCCGGCCGCAGCATGGGCACCTTCGGCGAGGACTGCGCCGCCAAGTACCACTTCACCCGCGAGCAGCAGGACGCCTTCGCCATCGCCAGCGTGCAGCGCGCCCAGCATGCGAGCCGCGACGGCCTGTTCCAGGCCGAGATCGCGCCCGTCACCGTCAGGGGCCGCGCCGGCGAGACCGTGATCGCGCTGGACGAAGGCCCGGGAAAGGTCAAGCTCGACAAGATCCCCACGCTCAAGCCCGCCTTCAAGAAGGATGGCGGCACCATCACCGCCGCCTCCAGTTCCTCGATCAACGACGGCGCTGCGGCGCTGGTGATGAGCACCGAGTCGCATGCGAAGAAGATCGGCGCCAGGCCCATCGCCCGCCTGGTGGCCCATGCCACGCATGCGCAGCAGCCCGAGTGGTTCTCCACCGCACCGGTGGGGGCCGTGCAGAAGCTCTTCGCCAAGACCGGCTGGACGGTCAAGGACGTGGACCTGTGGGAGGTCAACGAGGCCTTCGCCGTGGTGCCCATGGCGCTGATGCACGAGCTGGGCGTGTCGCACGACATCGTCAACGTCCACGGCGGCGCCTGCGCGCTGGGCCACCCCATCGGCGCCAGCGGCGCGCGCATCATGGTCACGCTGATCCACGCGCTGCAGCAGCGCGGCAGGAAGCGCGGCGTGGCGACGCTGTGCATCGGCGGCGGCGAAGGCACCGCGGTCGCCATTGAACTGCTATGACACCCCCCAAGCCGCTTCGCGGCTCCAGGCGGCCGCCAGAGGCGGCTGCTCTTCGGGCACGTCCAAGCTGCGCAGGCAGGCTCGGAGCCGCGGCCCTCAGCCCCTCTCTTGCGCCTTCGGCTTGGAGGGGGGCGCACCCGGAGGCCTGGCAAAGCCAGTTCCTCGGGTGCCTTGACATGGCCTGCTCCGCGGCCCCTCGATGTGCGCGGATGCAGGATGACCCACTCGTTCCTTTTCTTTTATCGACTCCCTGTGACTTCGTCTTCCTTCAAGCTCCGTCCCCTGCTCGCCGGCCTGATGGCTGCCTCCTTCCTCGCCGCCGCGCCGGCCCATGCCCGTGACGAGGCGCTGCTCCAGGCCGCAACGGCCGAGCAGCCGGCGGTGGTCAAGACGCTGGAGCAGCTCGTCAACATCGAGACCGGCACCGGCAATGCCGACGGCATGGCGGCGGCCGGTGCCTACCTGGAAGAGCGCCTCAAGGCCCTGGGCTTCACGGTGACGCGCAGCGCGGCGGCCGGCCCGGTGGTGGGTGACAACATCGTCGGCACGCTCAAGGGCAAGGGCGGCAAGCGACTGCTGCTGATCTCGCACATGGATACCGTGTATCCCAAGGGCACGCTGGCCAAATCGCCGTTCAAGATCGAAGGCGACAAGGCCTATGGTCCCGGCATCGCCGACGACAAGGGCGGCAACGCCGTCATCCTGCATGCGCTGCAACTGCTCAAGGCGCGCGGCTTCCAGGACTTCGGCAGCATCACGGTGCTGTTCAACACCGACGAGGAGAAGGGCTCCTTCGGCTCGCGCGACCTGATCCAGCAGGAGGCGGCCAAGGCCGACTATGTGCTGTCCTTCGAGCCCTCGTCGGCCATCAAGGAAGGCTTCACGCTGGGCACCTCGGGCATTGCCTATGTGCAGGTCAACATCAAGGGCAAGGCCTCGCATGCCGGCGCCGCGCCCGAGCTGGGCGTCAATGCGCTGGTGGAGGCCTCGGACCTGGTGCTGCGCACCATGGACATCGACGACAAGGCCCGCGGCCTGCGCTTCAACTGGACCATTGCCAAGGCCGGCGCCGTGTCCAACATCATTCCCGACAGCGCCACGCTCAATGCCGACGTGCGCTATGCCCGCAACGAGGACTTCGAAGCAGCCATGAAGGAGCTGGAGGCCCGCGCGCAGAAGAAGAAGCTGCCCAATGCCGAGGTGCAGGTGCTGGTCACCCGTGGCCGGCCGGCCTTCAACGCCGGCGAGGCGGGCAAGGTGTTGATCGACAAGGCCGTGGGCTACTACACCGAGGCCGGCGGCAGCCTGGTGATCGAGGAACGCTCCGGCGGCGGTACCGATGCGGCCTACGCCGCGCTGGCCGGCAAACCGGTGATCGAGAGCCTGGGCCTGCCGGGCTTCAACTATCACAGCGACAAGGCCGAGTATGTGCAGATCGACGCGATCCCGCGCCGCCTGTACATGGCGACCCGGCTCATCATGGACCTTGGCGCAGGCCGCTGAAGCGCACGCCACCATGATCCAGAACGCCGAACAACTCCGCGCGCTCTATGCCGCCCCCGGCGAGCGCGCGCTGCGCAAGCAACTCGACCACCTTGACGTGCACGGCCGGCGCTTCGTGGCCTTGTCGCCCTTCTGCGTGGTGGCGAGCGGCGGCGTGCATGGCGCGCTGCTCGATGCCTCGCCGCGCGGCGGTGCGCCCGGTTTCGTCAAGGCCAGCGAGGACGGCCGCACGCTGCTGCTGCCCGATTCCGGCGGCAACAACCGGCTCGACACCTTCGAGAACCTGCTGGCCGATCCGCGCATCGCGCTGATCTTCCTGGTGCCCGGCGTGGACGAGACGCTGCGCGTCAACGGCCGTGCCCGGCTTCGCGACGAGCCGGCGTTCACCGGCCAGTTCGAGGGCGAGCGCCAGAGACCCAGGCTGGTGGTCGAGGTGCAGGTGCACGAGGCCTACCTGCACTGCCCGAAGGCCTTCATGCGCTCGCAGCTGTGGGATGCGACCACCTGGGGACCGCGCTCGGCCCTGCCCACGCTCAACCAGATGATCCACGACCAGATGGGCAATGCGACCGCGGCCGAGTCGCAGGAGCAGATGCTGGCCCGCTACCGCACGCAGCTCGACGAGGAAGGCCGACCCGGCCCCTGACCCGCCAGGCACCGGGCCCTGCGCCCACGACAACGACAGGAGACACGATCCATGCTGCTCACCCCCGACCAGGAAGCCATCCGCGACGCGGTGCGCGAGTTCGCCCAGGCCGAGTTGTGGCCGCACGCCGCGCAGTGGGACCGCGACCACCACTTCCCCAAGGACGTGCACCAGGGCCTGGCGCAACTGGGCGCCTATGGCATCTGCGTGCCGGAGGAACACGGCGGCGCCGGCCTGGACTACCTCACGCTCGCGCTGGTGCTGGAAGAGATCGCCGCCGGTGACGGCGGCACCAGCACCGCCATCAGCGTCACCAACTGCCCGGTCAACGCCATCCTGATGCGCTACGGCAGTGCGCAGCAGAAGAGGCAATGGCTGGAGCCCCTGGCCCAGGGCCGCATGCTGGGCGCCTTCTGCCTGACAGAACCGCAGGCGGGCAGCGATGCCAGCAGCCTGCGTACCACGGCCAGGAAGGATGGTGAAGGTTGGGTGATCGACGGCACCAAGCAGTTCATCACCAGCGGCAAGAACGGCCAGGTGGCCATCGTCATCGCCATGACCGACAAGGCTGCCGGCAAGCGCGGCATGAGCGCCTTCCTCGTGCCCACCGACACGCCCGGCTACACGGTGGCCCGGCTGGAGGACAAGCTGGGCCAGCACAGCAGCGACACGGCACTGATCCAGTTCGACGGTTGCCGCATCCCGGCCGGGAACCTGATCGGCGCCGAAGGCGAGGGCTACAGGATCGCCCTGGGCGCGCTGGAGGGCGGGCGCATCGGCATCGCCGCGCAGAGCGTGGGCATGGCCCGCAGCGCCTTCGAATTCGCGCTGCAGTACGCCAAGGACCGCACGGCCTTCGGCGGCCCGATCTTCGACCAGCAGGCCGTGGGCTTTCGCCTGGCCGACTGCGCCACGCAGATCGAGGCGGCGCGCCAGCTCATCTGGCACGCGGCCAGCCTGCGCGATGCCGGCCAGCCCTGCCTCAAGGAGGCCGCCATGGCCAAGCTCTTCGCCAGCGAAATGGCCGAGCGCGTATGCAGCGCCGCCATCCAGACGCTGGGCGGCTACGGCTACGTGAAGGACTTTCCGCTGGAGCGCATCTACCGCGACGTGCGCGTGTGCCAGATCTACGAAGGCACCTCGGACATCCAGAAGCTGCTGATCCAGCGCGCGCTGGCCTGAGCCGTCACGGGCCGCTGCTATCCTGCCCGGATGACGGGCGACAGGCTTCAACGGCTTCGGCGATGGTGGGGCGATGCGCCCCATGCCGATGCGCGCGTGGACCTCACGCTGGCGCGGGCCTACATCCTCGACACCCGCGACACGCCCTTCGTGGCGGCGCTCACGGCGGCCGTCTTCTGGATCACATTCGCCGTGCTCACCCGTCAGACCGGGGTCTTCGTGTGGGCCGCGATGGTCCACGGCATGCAGTGGCACATGTACCGCCACCTGCACGGCGTGGACCCGGCCACCTTCCAGACCGCGGACGCGGCACGCTGGCGCCGCCGGCTGGAGTGGCGCATGCTGCTGCCGGGGCTGGTCTGGGCCGCGGCGCCGTGGCTGTTCTTCCCGCGCGGCGACCTGGCGCTGATCCTGCTGCAGTACTTCTTCATCAGTGGCGTGGCGAGCGTCTCCATCGCCGCGCTGGCGCAGTGGTGGCTGGCCACGCTGTGCTTCGGCGTGCCGTTGTACCTGAGCATTGCCATTCGGCTGATGACGGCCGGCGAGGGCGGCCCGGCCATGTTGATGGGTGTGCTCGCACTGTCGCAGCTGATGGCCACTCTGCACTACGCCCGCAAGCAGAACCTGCTGATCGTCGGCGCCATCGAGTCCGGCCTGGAGAACGCGCGCCTCGCCGAGGCGCTGCAGACCGAGCTCGACCGCGTGGCCCAGCTGGCGGCGCAGCGCGCGCGCATCTTTGCCGCAGCCAACCACGACCTGCGCCAGCCCATGCATGCCCTGGCCGTCTTCATCGATGCGCTGGAAGGCGGCCGTCCCGCCGCACCGGCCGCCGTGCGCCATATGCAGGGCAGCATCGAGGCCCTGCGCGGCTCGGTCGATGCGCTGCTCGACATCGCGCAACTGGACCGCGGTGCTGTGGCCGTGCAGCTGGCGCCGGTGGACCTGGGCGAATTGTTCGACGCCCTTCATGGACGCTTCGCGACGGCGGCAGCGGCCAAGGGGCTGCGGCTGCGGGCGCGCCCCACCGCGGCCCGCGTGAATGCGGATGGGCAGATGCTCTCCCGCCTGCTCGCCAACCTGGTGGACAACGCGCTCAAGTACACCGCCCAGGGCAGCGTGCTGATGGCGGCGCGTGCGTCCACACAGGACGGCGAGGCAGGCTGGCGCATCGAGGTGCGCGACAGCGGCATCGGCATTGCGCCGGAGCACCGGGAGCAGGTCTTCGAGGAGTTCTTCCAGGTCGACAACCCGGGCCGCGACCGTTCGCGCGGCCTTGGGCTCGGTCTGGCGCTGGTGGCCAGCATGGCGCACACGCTGGGCAGCCGCATCGCACTGCGCAGCGCGCCCGGGCGGGGCAGCACCTTCTCGCTGTGGCTCGCTGCCGCCGCGCCGCTGCCTGAGGCGCCGGCCGCCGAAGCGCTGCCGCCCTGTGCACCGGCACGCATCCTGGTTCTGGACGACGAGGCGCCGGTGCGCGAGGGCATGCGTGCGCTGCTGGGCGGCTGGGGCCACGACGTGGTGGTCGCCGCCTCGCCCAGCGAGGCGTTGGCGCTGCCCGGTCGCTTCGACCTGCTGCTGAGCGACCTTCGCCTGGGTGAAGGCCTGTCGGGCCTGGCCGCGGCACGCACGCTCCATGGCCTGGGCAAGGTGCGCGAGGTGGTCGTGGTGACCGGCGAGACCGCGCAGGCCGACCGGGCCCAGGTCGAGGCGGCCGGCTTCCAGCTGCTGTACAAGCCCGTGTCGTCGGCTGCGCTGCGGGCCGCCATCGTGCGCGCCGTCGGCCCCTGCCTGGAGGCCGGTGGTGCCGCCGCCGGCCCTGTCTTTTCCTGATGCCTCTTCCCATGCCCGCACCCGCGACGCTGCCCGCGTCCTCGCAACCCTGCCCCTGCGGCCGCAAGGCGCGAGGCCGTTCAATCGCCTTCGCCGACTGCTGCGGTCGCTTCCTGGCCGATGCGCAGACGCCTGCCGACGAGCGTGCCGCGCGCGTGTCCGATGCGGAGACGCTCATGCGTTCGCGCTACACCGCCTATGGCCTGGGCGATGAGGCCTACCTGCTGGCCACCTGGCATCCGCGAACGCGGCCCGCCATGCTGCAGTTGTCCGAGTCGCCCTCGGTGCAATGGCTGGGCCTGGATGTGCGGGCGCACCTGCCGCTGGGCGCAGACCGGGCCGAGGTGGAATTCGTCGCCCGTTCGCGCGATGCCTCCGGCCGGGCTTCGCGCCTGCACGAGCGCAGCCGCTTCGTGCGCGAAGACGGCCGCTGGTACTACGTGGACGGCGACCTGCGCTGATCTGCCTCGATCGGCGCGTCCACCCGTGGGCCCGCCGCAGCCACCCGCCGCATGGCGATGGCATGGAAAGGACACACCACCGCGCAGTCGCTGCAGCCGGTGCAGGCGGGGGCGTCATGCAACACCGCCTGCTTCTTCCAGTCGCGGCTTTCGAGACTGAGCACATGCGGTGGGCAGGCCGCCACGCACCAGCCGCAGCCGGTGCAGCGCGCGGCGTCGACCAGGGGCAGCCAGCCGGGGCGGTGGCGGCTGTCGCGCGATGAAGCGGGAGGGGCGTCGCTGGCCATGGTGTTCCTGGCCCAGTCTACGTTCGCTCGCCGAGGCAGGGCCGCGCCCTATACTGAAAAAATGAACGAACTCGTCCATTCGCGCGTGCGCCGCAGTGCCGCCGCGAAGCCTGCCGCCAGCCGCACCAACGATCCGGAGCGCACGCGCGCCAACATCCTTGAAGTGGCGGCCGAGGAGTTTGCTGAAAAGGGCCTGGCCGGGGCCCGCATCGACGAGATCGCCGCGCTGACGCAGACGAGCAAGCGGATGATCTACTACTACTTCGGCAGCAAGGAGGGCCTGTACCTTGCCGTGCTGGAAGAGTCGTACCGGCAGGTCCGCGAGATCGAGGCCGACCTGCGCCTGGAGGACCTGGAGCCCGAGACCGCACTGCGCCGCCTGGTGGCCTTCACCTTCGACCACCACCTGCAGCACGAACGCTTCATTCGCCTGGTGATGAGCGAGAACATCCACCGCGGCCAGTACATCGCCGCCTCGCAGCGCATCCAGGAGCTGAACGTGCCGGCCATTGCGGCCATCGAGCGGCTGTATGCGAGGGGCCTCGCCAGCGGCGTCTTCCGGCCCGGGCTCGACGCGGTGGACATCCATGCCTCTATTTCGGCGCTGAGCTTCTTCAACGTCTCGAACCGGCATACATTCGGGGCGCTGTTCAAGCTCGACACCACCTCCGCCGCCTACATGGCGCACCGCCGGGAAAGCGTGATCGACATGGTGGTGCGCTTCGTCAGCGCGCCCTGACCGCCGCCCCCCGGCCTCGGGTTTCTCCGGGAGCGCAAAACTAACCAGTTCGTACAAACTCCGCCCTTCTTCAAGGAGCGTGTATGTGGGGGAACTGTCTCGATCGGCTGTGCCGGTTTTTCTCCTTCGCCATGGTCGTCTGCCTGGCGCTGATGGTGGTCATGGTGTTCGGCAACGTCGTGCTGCGCTATGGCTTCAACGACGGCCTGCTGATCTCCGAGGAGCTGTCGCGCTGGCTCTTCGTGTGGATGACCTTCCTGGGCGCGCTGGTGGCGCTGCGCTCGCACCAGCACCTGGGCACAGACACGCTGGTGTCGCGCCTGCCGCGCGTGGGCAAGAAGCTGTGCCTGGGCGCCAGCCACCTGCTGATGCTGATGCTGTGCTTCTTCATGCTGCAGGGCTCGTGGGTGCAGATGCAGATCAACCGCGAGAGCACCAGCGCCGTCATGGAGGTCTCCATGGCCTGGTTCTACGGCGCGGGCGTGTTCTTCTCGGCCATCGCCATGGTCTTCATCGCCACCGAGTTCGTGGCGCTGCTGGCGGGCCGGCTCGCCGAGTCCGAGCTGATCGGCGTGACCGAATCCGAGGACGCGCCGCACGAGGCCGCCTCCCAACCCTCGCGCTGAAAGGACGGCCATGACCATCGCGATCTTCCTCGGCGCCCTGCTCGGCGCCATGGCCCTGGGCGTGCCCATCGCCTTCTCGCTGCTGGCCTGCGGCGCGGCGCTGATGTGGCACATGGACATGTTCGATCCGCAGATCCTGGCGCAGAACACGCTGGAGGGCGCCAACAGCTTCCCGCTGCTGGCCGTGCCCTTCTTCATGCTGGCCGGCGAGATCATGAATGCCGGCGGCCTGTCTCGGCGCATCGTCAACTTCGCGATGACGCTGGTGGGCCATGTGCGCGGCGGCCTGGGCTACGTGGGCATCATGGCGGCCATCATCATGGCCTCGCTGTCGGGCTCGGCCGTGGCCGATGCCGCCGCGCTGGCGGCGCTGCTGCTGCCCATGATGAACCGCGCCGGCTACGACAAGGCGCGCTCGGCGGGCCTGCTGTCGGCGGCCTCGATCATTGCGCCCATCATCCCGCCCTCCATCGGCTTCGTGGTCTTCGGCGTGGCGGCCAACGTGTCGATCTCCAAGCTCTTCATGGCCGGCATTGCGCCGGGCGTCATGCTGGGCGCGGCGCTGTGGCTCACCTGGTGGTGGCTGGTGCGCAAGGAGAACATCCAGCCCGCACCGCGTGCCAGCCGCGCCGAAGTGCTCACCGCCCTCAAGGACGCCACCTTCGCGCTGGTGCTGCCGGTGATCGTGATCGTGGGCCTGAAGTTCGGCGTCTTCACGCCCACCGAGGCCGCCGTGGTGGCCGCGGTGTACGCGCTCTTCGTGTCCACCGTGGTCTACAAGGAGCTCAAGCTCTCGCAGCTCTATGGCCTGTTCGAGGCCGCGGCGCGCACCACGGCGGTGATCATGTTCCTGGTGGCCGCAGCGATGGTGTCGGCCTGGATGATCACCGTGGCCAACCTGCCGGCCGAACTGGTGGCCGTGCTGCAGCCCCTGCTCGACCGCCCGATCCTGCTGATGTTCGTGATCATGGTCATCACCATGCTGGTGGGCACGGCCATGGACATGACGCCCACCATCCTGATCCTCACGCCGGTGTTCATGCCCATCATCAAGGCCGCCGGCATCGACCCGGTGTACTTCGGCGTGCTGTTCATCATCAACAACGCCATCGGGCTGATCACGCCGCCGGTGGGCACGGTGCTCAGCACCGTGGCCGGCGTGGGCAAGGTCAGCATGGACGAGGTCACCAAGGGCGTGTGGCCCTTCATGGTGGCGCAGTTCGGCGTGATGTTCCTGATGGTGTTCTTTCCCGCCCTGGTGATCGTGCCTGCGCGCTGGTTCCACGGCTGAGCGACCGCTCCTTTCTTCTTTCCGTTTTTCTTCTCGCGACCCAGGAGACCCCCGACATGAAGCGACTCTTCCTCAAGACCATCGTGGCCGCCGTGGCCCTCGCCGCCGCCGGCATGGCGCCCGCGCAGACGCGCACCATCAAGTTCGCCAACCAGAACGCCAAGGGCCATCCCATCGTGCTGGGCATGGAGAAGTTCGCCGAACTGGTGGACAAGAAGTCCGCCGGCCGCCTGAAGGTGCAGGTCTTCCCCGGCGGCGTGCTGGGCAGCGACCAGGCCAACGTGTCGGCCCTGCAGGGCGGCACGCTCGAGATGGCGTCGATGAACTCGGGCATCTTCTCCAGCCTGGTGAAGGACTTCGCGATCTACGACTTCCCCTTCCTCTTCGGCAACGCGCGCGAGGCCGATGCGGTGGTGGACGGCCCCTTCGGCCAGAACCTGCACAAGAAGCTGGAAGACAAGGGCCTGGTCGGCCTGGCCTATTACGAGCTGGGCTTCCGCCAGATCACCAACAGCAAGCGCCCGATCCAGAAGGTGGAAGACATTGCGGGCCTCAAGCTGCGCGTGATCCCCAGTCCGATCAATGTGGACTGGGTCAAGGCGCTGGGTGCCAACCCCACCCCGCTGCCCTTCCCGGAGGTGTATGCCGCGCTGGAGCAGAAGGCGGTGGACGGCCAGGAGAACCCGGTGGCCACCATCAAGGCCGCCAAACTCTACGAAGTGCAGAAGTACATGACGATCACCAACCACCAGTACAACCCGCAGTCGGTGGTGATCAGCAAGAAGTTCTGGGACCAGCTGCCGCCGGCCGACCAGAAGATCCTGAAGGAGGCCGCGGTCGAGTCGGCCCAGTACGAGCGCACCCAGTCGCGCGCCATTCTGCAAAGCGGCCTGGAAGACCTGAAGAAGGCCGGCATGGAAGTGAACGAGTTGTCCGCCGCCGAGGTGACCAAGCTGCGCGAGAAGATGAAGCCCGTGATCGACAAGAACTCGGCCAGCGTGGGCGAGGGCACCGTGCAGGCCATGATGGCCGAGCTGGCCAAGCTGCGGAAGTGATGGCGGGAGGGCCGCGCGTGCGGCCCTGTCCATCGAGGCGGCCTGCGGGCCGCCTTTTTCTTTGGGCCCGCAGGGCCCGGTGCCCATGTTTTCTATGATCCCGCCATGGCCACTCTCTACGACCTCGCCCTCCACGCCATCCGCAAGCACTGGGCCGAGCACGACAACGCTTACCCGCAGAAGCTGCTGCTCACGCCGGCCCAGTACGACGCGCTGATCCAGGCCCGGCGCAATGGCCGCATCGCTATCAACATGGGCGACGAAGGGCTGGACAAGGAACGCTTCATGGGCGTGCCGCTGGCGCAGAGCGAGTCAACCCTCGGCGTGCTCGTGACGGCCGACGGACAGGAGTGGCCGCTGGCCGGCGTTTGACGCCGCCTCGTCCGACCAAACCTATGCAGCGCCGGGTCCGCGCTGCGCCGGCGCCTGCGTCATCAGCCGCTCCAGCACCTCGATGCGGTGGCGGTGCGGCGTGGTGATGGCGTAGAAGCGCTCCTGCAGCGCATCCGAGCGGCCCACGATCGCCAGCGTGCCGTTGCGCAACTCGTCCTGTACCACCACCTCGGGCAGCACCGTGAGCCAGCCGCTGTCGCGCGCGATCAGTCGCAGCATGGCCATGTCGTCCACCTCGGCGCGCAGCCGGGGCGTCACGCCGGCCGAGGCGCACAGGCCGTCGAACTGCCCACGCAGCGCGTGGCGTGGGCCGGGCAGGGCGATCTCCAGCCCATCGAGGTCCTCCGGGATGCGCAGCGGCCGGCCCTGCCAGCGGCTGGCCGGGCCCACCAGCGAGATCGACTGGCTGCCCAGCAGCCGGCAGTGCAGCGGCCGGTCAGGGTCGGCAGGCACGGTCTCGGTGGCCAGCACCACGTCGAGCTGATGCTGCACCAGGCGTTCGACCAGCCCTTCGAGCAGGCCGGACTCCAGCGTGAGCACCACCGCCGGATCGGCCAGCAGCGGGCGCAGCCAGTTCTCCTGGTAGTTGCGCGACAGCGTGGCCACGGCGCCGACACGCAGGCGCGTGACGCCGGCGCTGCGGCCCTGCAGCCGGCCGAGCATCTCCTGGCCCAGGCCGAAGATGTTCTCGGCATAGGCCAGCACCAGCTGGCCGGTGTCGGTGAGCACCAGCCGCCGGCCCTCGCGCGTGAACAGCGCCTCGCCCAGCCGGTCCTCCAGCTGCCGGATCTGCGCCGATACGGCCGACTGGGAGGTGTGCAGTTCCTCCGCCGCCCGCGTCAGGTGGCCCAGGGTGGCCACGCGCCAGAAATAGAACAGGTGGTGGAAGTTGAGCTGCTCCAGCTGCATTGTTCTTTTTTGAAGATTGATTGGTTCGTATCAATGTAATTTACAGAACGAAAGCCGCCAAGCATCATCGCGCCCAGTTTTTCTTCGGAGGGTTCGCGATGGACTTCGCACACATCCCGGGGCCGGCGCTGTCGCTGCTGCCGTCCCTCGCCATGGCGCTGGCCGCAGCGCTCGCCCTGTCCGGCCGGCTGGCCTTGGCGGCCAGCTGGCGCGGCTTCCAGGCGCTGTGCGGCCTGGCGCTGGCGGCTGCGGCGCTGGCGCTGCTGGCCGGCCCGGTGCGGCTGCAGGGCTTACCCGGCCTGCAGCCCACGGTGCTCGGCCTCGTGCTGGCGCTGCTGGTGCAGGGCCTGGGCACCGTGATCGCCGGCTTCTCGGCGCGCTACCTGGAAGGCGAGGCCGGCCAGCGCCGCTATGCCGCCGCGCTGGGCGGCGTGCTGGCGGCCGTGCACCTGCTGCTGATGGCCGACCACTGGCTGGTGCTGATCGCCGCCTGGGCCGCCGTCGGCGTCGCCATGCAGTCGCTGCTGTGCTTCTACCCGGACCGTCCCTTCGCGCTGCTGGCCGCGCATAAGAAGCGCATCGCCGACCGGGTCGCCGACGGGCTGCTGCTTCTGGCCGCGGGCCTGGCCTGGCGCGAGGTGGGCAGCGGCTCGCTGTCGGCGCTGTGGGCGCATGTCGCGCAGCACGGCCTGTCCATGCCTTTGCAGTGGGCTGCCGTGGCGCTGATCCTGGCGGTGGTGTTGCGCACGGCGCTGCTGCCGGTGCATGGCTGGCTCATCCAGGTGATGGAGGCGCCGACGCCGGTGTCGGCCCTGCTGCATGCGGGCGTGGTCAACCTCGGCGGCTTCGTGTTGATCCGTTTTGAGCCGCTGCTGGATGCGGCGGCGCCGGCGCGCTGGCTGTTGCTGGGCTTCGGCCTGGCCACGGCGGTGCTGGCAGGCCTTGTCATGCTCACGCGCATCAGCATCAAGGTGCGGCTGGCCTGGTCCACCGTGGCGCAGATGGGCTTCATGCTGCTGGAGTGCGCGGTGGGCCTGTACACGCTGGCGGCGCTGCACCTGATCGGCCACTCGCTCTACAAGGCCCATGCCTTCCTGTCGGCCTCGGGCGTGGTGCGCGACACGCGGCGGCAGGCACTGCATGCGCCGGTCACGCCGACATCGCTCAGCCTGCTGATGGCGCCGGTGCTGGGCATCGGTACGGTGCTGGTGGTGCTGGCCGCGGTGGGCGGCCCGGCCTGGCCGCTGTGGTGGAGCGCGCTGCTGGGCCTGGCCTGGGCGCCGATGCTGTGGCTGCCGGCCGCGCCGGCGGCGGTCGGTGCCCGTGTGCGGGCCCTGCTCTGGGGCCTGCTGATGGTCGGCGGCCTGGCCCTGGCCGCGCGCCTGATGCATGCGCTGCCGCTGGGGCTGCAGGATGCGCCGCAGGCGCTGGCCGGCCCCGTGGCGCTGCTGGGCATGGTCCTGCTCTACCTGGGCCTCGCCACGCTGCAATGGCGGCCCCAGGCCCTGGCACGCGCGCGGCGCTGGAGCTATGCCGGCTTCTATGTCGATGAGGTTTACACCCGCCTCGCCCTGCGGCTGTGGCCGGCCAGGTGGACGCCCGAGGCGCGTCGTACTGCGCAGGCCGGCCAGCTGTCGGTGCCCGCCGCCTGAGTGCGCCCGATCCCATCCCTCACACGGAGAACACCATGACGGATGTCCTGAATCCTCCACGCGCTGCCTCTGCCGCGGCATCCATCGATGCCGCGACGCGGCCCCCACCCGGCGGCCTGCAGGCCGACCGGATCGACGCCGCCTGCCGCCGCGCCTGCGAGGCGATCGCGCCCGCGTGGCCACTGGACAGCGCCATTGCCGTCAACCCGCACTGGTCGCGCATCGGCATGCCGGTGCGCCGGGTGGCGGCGCGCATGGCCGTGCTGGGCGGCATTCAGGTCTTCCCGCCGCGCGAGCGGCAGGCGCAGGCCTGGACCGAAGGCCGCATCACGGCCGCCGACCTGCAGCAGGCCCTGCAGCAGCAGCATGAGACCGCACTCACGCCCGAGGCCTGCGTGGCCGCGTTGGCGCGGCCCCTGCCGGTGCAGCCGCTGCCGCTGCTGATCGACGTGCTCGACAACGACCCGCAGCGGCACACGCGCCTGGCTTGGCGGCAGGCCATCACCCACCAGGTCAGCCAGACCTGCGCCGCGTGGTTCGACCGGCACCAGGCCGACTGGCAGCCGGCGCGCGCGCAAGACCTCTATGCCTTCTGGCGCGAGACGCTGCTGCACGACCACGGCATCGGCCTGCTCATGGGCCTGCCGCAGATCGGCCGCAGCATCGACGCCCTGCCACCCACGGCCCGCGAGGCCGAGCACTGGGTGATCGAGCGCCTGGGCCTGCCGCCGGCCGTGTGGGCCGACTACCTGGAGTCGGTGCTGCTCACCGTCAATGGCTGGGCGTCGTGGTGCGCCTACCTGGGCTGGCAGGCCCGGCTGGTGGGCCGAGAGGACCCGCACCTGCGCGAGCTGCTGGCCATCCGCCTGGCCTGGGGCGCGCTGCTGCTGGATTGCAAGGACGACCTCGCCGCCCGGCAGGCCTTCGCGACCGTGCAGCGCGAGTGGGGCCGTGCGCCGGAGGTGCTGGCGCAGGCCGAGCAGGCGCTGCGTGTGGACGAGGTCTGGCAGGTGGCCCTGGAGGCCGGTTACCAGCGTGGCCTTGCGGCGTCGCTGGCCGGCCGTACGTTGTCGCCTGCGGTGCCGACGCCCGAGGTACAGGCCGCCTTCTGCATCGACGTGCGCAGCGAGCCCCTGCGCCGCGCGCTGGAAGCGGCCTGCCCCAGTATGCAGACCCTGGGCGTGGCCGGCTTCTTCGGCCTGCCGCTCGCGTACACGCCGCTGGGCACCGCCGCGCAGCGGCCGCAGCTGCCCGGGCTCCTGGCGCCCGCCGTGACGGTGGGCGATGTCCTGGTGCCGGCCGATGCCCGCGACGCTGCCGCAGCGGCGCAGCTGCAGCGGCAGGCCGTGCGGGCCCGCCAGCATCGCTTCGCGCTGGGCGACCAGTGGCATGCCGCCAGCCGCTGGCCGGGCGCGGCCTTCTCCTTCGTCGAGGCCGCCGGCCTGGGCTACCTGGGCCGGCTGGGCCGCTGGCTGCGCCCTGGCGTGCAGGACCGCGCGCGCGACGATCTGGACGGCCTGCCCGCGCGCTACCGGTCGGTGTGCCGGCCGCAGCTGCTCGGCCTGGATGACGAGGCGCGCGTGACGCTGGCGGCGCGCGTGCTGCAGTCCATGGGCCTCGTGCGGGGGCTCGCGCCGCTGGTGCTGCTGGTGGGCCACGGCAGCCAGTCGGCCAACAACGCGCATGCGGCGGCGCTCGACTGCGGCGCGTGCTGCGGCCAGACGGGCGAAGTCAATGCGCGCAGCCTGGCGCAGCTGCTCAACGATGCTGCGGTGCGCGAAGGCCTGAAGGCGCAGGGCATCGACGTGCCCGCGTCCACGGTGTTCGTGGCCGCGCTGCACAACACCTCGACCGACGAGATCGAGGGCTTCGACCTCGACCGGCTCTCACCCGACGCCCGCACCCGCTGGGACCGGCTGCAGCCCGTCATCGAGGCCGCCGCGGACCAGGTGCGCCGCGAGCGCGCGCCGCGCCTGGGCCTGGATCCGAGGGCGCCGGCGGAGGTGCTGCATCGCCAGCTGCGCCGCCGCGCCAACGACGGGGCGCAGACGCGTCCGGAATGGGGTCTCGCGGGCAATGCCGCCTTCCTGATCGCGCCACGCCATCGCAGCCAGAACGTGGACCTGGGCGGGCGCGTCTTCCTGCACGACTACGACGCCGCGCTGGACCCGCAAGGCCAGTTGCTGACCCAGTTGATGACCGCGCCCATGCTGGTCACGCACTGGATCAACTGGCAGTACCACGCCTCCACCTGCGACCCCGTGCGGATGGGCAGTGGCAACAAGCTGCTGCACAACGTGGTGGGCGGCACGCTGGGGGTGTTCGAGGGCAATGGCGGCGACCTGCGCATCGGCCTCGCGCGTCAGTCGCTGCACGATGGCCAACGCTGGGTGCATGAGCCGCTGCGGCTCACCGTGGTCATCGACGCACCGCAGGCGGCCATCGAGGCGGTGATCACCGAGCATGCCGTGGTTCGCGACCTGCTGGTCAACGGCTGGCTGCACCTGTGGCGCTTCGAGGGGCAGGCCTTGCAGCGTCTGGCGGAAGGCCGGTGGCACATGCTGGCCTGAAGATGCGGGCCCTGAAAAGAAAAAGGGCCCGCCGTAAAGCGGGCCCCAAGACAGTCCGGGTGTGGAGGGGAAGCAAGAGTCGGAGAAGATCGGACTGCCGAGAACGAAGTATGTAGCGGTGCCCTGAGTGGCACCTGACGGTCCGCACGCAAAGGTAACGGACCGTTCGCGGCCTTCGTTACTTGGGCAGCAGGACCTTGTCGACGACGTGGATCACGCCGTTGGACTGGTAGACGTCGGCGATGGTCACATCGGCCGAGCCGCCCTTCTCGTCGGTGATCTTCACGGTGCTGCCGCTGCGCGTGGCCTTGAGGTTGCCGCCCGCCACGGTCTTGAGCATGGCCTGGCCCTTGCCGTCGTCGATCATCTTCACGAGGGCTGCCGAGTCGACCTTGCCGGGCACGACGTGGTAGGTCAGGATGGTCGTCAGCTGGCCCTTGTTCTCGGGCTTGAGCAGCGTGTCGACGGTGCCGGCGGGCAGTGCCGCGAAGGCTGCGTTGGTGGGCGCGAAGACGGTGAAGGGGCCCGGGCCCTTGAGGGTGTCGACCAGGCCGGCGGCCTTGACGGCGGCGACCAGCGTGGTGTGGTCCTTGGAGTTGACGGCGTTGTCGATGATGTCCTTGGTGGCGTACATCGGTGCGCCGCCCACGGTCACCTGGGCCGATGCGCCGATGGCTGCACCGCCGAGTGCGAAGACGGTGAGGGTGGCGGCGAGGATGCGGGTGGTCTTCTTCGAGAAAGTCATGCAAGGCTCCTTGGGCTGTTGTACCGCCGGATATGCGGCAGGCTCTTCAGATACGGGCCTGTGGCTAGGCTGGATGGCATCGGCCTGCGCGGCGTCGGGGAATGCATCCGGCACGCGTTCTTTTGCGTAGATGCGCGCGCACTGCGGGTGCACGTTGGCGTTCGCAGGTGCTGTGCGTGCTGTGCTGTGCGGTTGGGTGCTCTGGAGTGGGCTTGCGCTTGCGTGGGTTGATGGGGCACAAGTGCTGCGCCGCTAACCGGCAGAGGGCGCCGGCATGCGCGCTCCCGGTGCACGCTCGCGCTGACCGGCTTGTTGCACCCGTGATGTGCTCGCCCTCCACCGACGTGCCTTGCGCACTGCACGGCGCCGCGAATGGCACCTCCGCACGCACACCGGCGCCCTCCACCTCGACGGTGTGTCCGAATGGCCGGGTTTGGCGCTCAGGGCTTCCGAATCCGTTCGTTCTGATCCTGTCGAAGGGCGGAACGGCGCGCTTCGCGAATGCCCGATGTTTCCCCGATCGATACATCACCACCCCCGTGGGGCGGGGCTTCGACAGGCTCAGCCCGAACGGTAGTCGGTTGGCTCGGCCCGAATGGTCCAGGGTCGGCTCCCCTGTGTGGCGCCGAGCCCAAGACCCCACTGCGCGGAAAGGGATGGGTTCGCGCACAGCGTCGAGGCGCATGCCGGCGTCCTCTGCCGGGTTAGCGGTCCAGCCCTCGTGCGTCCTTTGTCAGCTGTGAACGCACATGCAGGGCAGACCCATCACAGCGTCTTCTCGATCAACGCCCCATGGAACAGCACCGGCCCCGTGGGCCCGCGGTCGCCCGGCACGCCGCCCTTGGGTTCCAGGCTGACGGCGAGCGCGGGTGCCTGCTGCAGCACCTGCGCGCTGGCCGCGAGACGCATGCCTGCGGGCGAATCCACCACCCCCAGCGACTGCGGCGTGCGACCGGGCGGCAAGGCCCACAGCTGCAGCGAGCGGTCGGGCGCCACGTTGAAGTCGCCCACCCGCTGCAGCGTGAGCTGGCGATGCTTCGCATCGAAGGTCACCAGCATCGATGCGGCCGAACGGTCGTCGTTCAGCACCGCCACGTACTTGACCTGCTGCGCCTCGCGTGCCTGCTGCCAGAACTGCAGGCCGATCACCCCGGCCAGCACCGTGGCCGCCACGCCGGCGGCCGAGGCCCCGCGCCACAGCGCCAGGCTGCCCCACCAGCCCGTTGTGCGTGTCGGCGGCATGGTGGACGGCGCCGCCTTCTGCTGGGCCAGGCGGGCCTCCTGCAGGTCGGCGTCCACCAGGTTGCGGATGCGCGTCCACACCGCGGCCGGCGGGTTCACCGCAGGCGCGAGTTCGACGAAACCGGTCAGCCGCTCGCGCCACAGCAGCGCGCTCGCGCGCACCGCGGGCTGCTCGCGTGCCAGAGCCTCGAAGCGCCGGCGGGCGCCGCCCCGCAGGGTGCCCAGGGCATGGGCGGCCGACAGCAGGGCCAGCAGGCGGGCATTGGCGGCGATGTTCATGCGAGTCTCCTCGGGCCGGTGGCGGCGGAAGGACGGGGCCGCGTCATGCCGCCTGCTCCATGCAGCCGCGCAGCTTGTCCAGCCCGCGCCGGATCCAGGTCTTGATGGTGCCCAGCGGCTGCGCCAGGCGCGCGGCCAGCTCGCTGTGGCTCAGGTCGCGCAGGTAGGCCAGCGACAGCGCCTCGCGCTGCGCGTTGGGCAGCTGCTGCAGGCACTGGTGCAGCAGCCAGGCCTGCTCGCTGGCATCGGCCAGCTCCTGCGGGCCGGGCCCTGACGCGGGCAGGGTGTCGGCCAGTGTCTCGCTGAATTCCTGCGTCACGTCGGCGCCCTGGCTGGTCTGGCGGCGCAGCAGGTCGAGGGCGCGGCTGCGCACGATCAGCGACATCCAGGCCATCGGCGGGCTCAGCGTCGCGCGGTAATCGGGCGCCGAGCGCCAGATGGTGAGGAAGGCCTCCTGCAGCACGTCCTCCGCCCATTCGTGTTGCCGCACCACGCGCATCGCCAGGCCGAAGAGCCGGGACGAGGTGCGTTCGTACAGCACCTGGAGGGCAGAGGCGTCGCGGCGGGCGACACGATCGAGCAGACCCAGCAGCTCGTCGTCGGGCGTCGTGGCGGAAGGCATCTGGACATTGTGCGGGAGCGGCGGCCATCTGGTGGGTACGCGCGTTCCCGGCTGCCGGATGCGCGCGGTGGGCGGCGATGAATTCACAAGTCCTTCAACTTTCGCCGGGTATGCATCCGGTCCATGAACGGGGCCGTAAGTCGAACGGGGCAGGCAGCAAGGACAGGTCGCGGAGGGCGGCCGCCGACTGCCGCCCCGTCAACCTCAAACCCGTTGTTGCCCATCGAAAGGAGCATTCCATGCGCATGACCGCCCCCCTGGCCACCGTGGCCGCCGCCGTCCTGTTGTCCGCCTGTGCCACCGCGCCCATGCCGGCCCCGTACTCGCAGGCCGGCCTGCCCGCCCCCGTCCAGGTGCCCGCCGGCCAGCGCGTCGCGCTCGAGACCGTGGGCGCCGGCACCATCACCTACGAATGCCGCGCCAAGGCCGACATGGCAGGCCAGTACGAGTGGTTCTTCGTCGGCCCCGATGCGCGCCTGATGGACCGCAGCGGCAAGGCCATCGGCCGCTATTACGGCCCGCCGGCCACCTGGGAGAGCATGGACGGCTCCAAGGTCACCGCCACCCAGGTCGCGGTCGCGCCGGGCGGCGCCGGCAACATCCCGCTGCAGCTGGTCAAGGCCAACCCGGCCATGGGCATGGGCGCCATGCAGGGCGTGAGCTACATCCAGCGCGTGGCCACCAAGGGTGGCGTCGCCCCCATGCTGCCCTGCGGTCAGGCCAGCCTGGGCCAGAAGCAGGTCGTCAACTACCAGGCGGACTACATCTTCTACAAGCCGGCGATGTAAGCCCCGCGGGGCGCGGCGGGCCACCTGCCTTTTATGGAACCTGGCGCACTGGCCAGGATGGGAGGCTGGCATGCGCGCCCCTGCTCCCTCTCCCCTCGCAGGAGAGGGGCTCAAGACGGGGTGGGAGTGGGACCATGCCCGTCGCTCGCGAAGGACGTGGGCATCCGTCCGACAAGGCACCGCGGCTTTGCCGTCCGGGCGCTGCCGGGGCAGCGGGGTACAACATACGCTGCCCATCAAGCCCGCCGGTCCCATGTCCCAACTCCCTGCTCCGTCGTCCCGATTCGGTCCCCTGGATGTGCACCTGCTGCGCGAGGGAAGCCACGCCCGCCTGTATGAACGGCTGGGCGCGCATCCCGACGATGACGTCACCTTCCACTTCGCCGTCTGGGCGCCCAATGCCAGCCGCGTCGCGGTGATCGGCGACTGGAACGGCTGGAACGACGAGGCCGACCCCCTTCAGCCCCGGCCCGACGGCAGCGGCGTGTGGGAGGGCGAGGGCATCCCGGCGCAGCCTGGGCAGGCCTACAAGTACCGCATCTGGGGCCCGGACGGCCGCTACGTGGGCGAGAAGGCCGACCCCTTCGCCTTCAGCGCCGAACTGCCGCCCGCTACGGGCTCGCGCATCTGGGCCGGCACGCACGAATGGGGCGACTCGGCATGGATGGCCAGCCGCGCCGCGCGCAACGCCCTCGACGCCCCCATGAGCACCTACGAGCTGCACATGGGCTCCTGGCGCCGCCGCGACGGGCAATTCATGGGCTACCGCGAACTGGCGCACGCCCTGGCCGAATACATCGGCTGGATGGGCTTCACGCATGTGGAGCTGATGCCGGTCACCGAGCATCCCTTCTACGGCTCCTGGGGTTACCAGACCACCGGCTACTTCGCGCCCACGTCGCGCTACGGCTCGCCGGAAGACTTCATGTACTTCGTCGACCACCTGCACCAGCAGGGCATCGGCGTCATCCTGGACTGGGTTCCCTCGCACTTCCCCACCGACGCGCACGGCCTGGCCGAGTTCGACGGCACGCACCTGTACGAGCACGCGGATGCGCGGCAGGGCTTCCATCCCGAATGGAACTCGGCCATCTTCAACTACGGCCGCAACGAAGTGCGGGCCTTCCTGATCTCGTCGGCGCTCTTTTGGCTCGACCGCTTCCACATCGACGGCATCCGTGTCGACGCCGTGGCTTCGATGCTCTACCTGGACTACGCGCGCCAGCCCGGCGAGTGGGTGCCCAACGTGCACGGCGGCCGCGAGAACCTGGAGGCGGTCTCCTTCCTGCAGGACCTCAACCGCGCCGTCTACCGCGAGCATCCCGACACCTTCACGGTGGCCGAGGAATCGACCGCCTGGCCGCGCGTGTCCCGCCCCATCGAGATGGGCGGGCTGGGCTTCGGCATGAAGTGGAACATGGGCTGGATGCACGACACGCTCGACTACGTGCACGACGACCCGATCCACCGCCGCTACCACCACCACCGGCTGACCTTCTCGCTGGTCTATGCCTTCACCGAGAACTTCGTGCTGCCGTTCTCGCACGACGAAGTGGTCTACGGCAAGGGCTCGCTGATCGGCAAGATGCCCGGCGACGAGTGGCAGCAGTTCGCCAATCTGCGCGCGCTGTTCGGCTACATGTGGGCCCATCCGGGCAAGAAGCTGCTCTTCATGGGCGGCGAGTTCGGCCAGCGCCGCGAATGGACGCACGAAGGCGAGCTGGAATGGTGGGTCAGCGACCAGTGGGGCCACCGCGGCGTGCAGCGCTTCGTGCGCCAGCTCAACCGGCTGCTGCGCGAGGAGCCGGCGCTGCACCAGATCGACTTCGACCCGGCCGGCTTCCAGTGGCTGGACGCCGACGATGCCGAGCGCAGTCTCTACATCTTCCTGCGCAAGCCCAAGGAAGGCGGCGCGCCTGTGCTGGTCGTGTGCAACATGACACCGGTGCCGCGCCCCGGCCTGCGCGTGGGCGTTCCGGTGGCCGGCACCTGGACGGAGCTGCTCAACAGCGATGCGCAGGAGTTCGACGGCAGCGGCTGGGGCAACCTGGGCGGCGTGGACACCGTGCCGGTGCCGGCCCACCGCCAGGCGCAGTCGCTGGTGCTGGCGGTGCCGCCGCTGTCCACGCTCTACCTGCGCGCACCGCTTTCGCCCGACACCGAATCCGAGAAAGGTCTCCTCCGATGAGCGCTCCGGCCTCCCTGCTCAGTGCCCAGCCGCTGGTGCGCCCGATCGGCCTGGCCGATGGCCGGCAGCGTGCCGTCATCGATGCCGTGCTGCCCTGCGTGGACAACGGCCGCTTCGCCGCCAAGTGCGTGGCCGGCGAGTCCTTCGCGGTCGAGGCCCATTGCTTCGCCGAGGGCCATGACATGCTGCGCGTCATGCTGCACTGGCAGCACGAGGGCGAGGCCACCTGGACCGAGGTCGAGATGGCGTTGAAGTGGAACGACGAATGGCATGCCCAGTTCGTGCCGCCGGTTCCCGGGCGCTATCGCTACACCGTCGAGGCCTGGGTGGACGCCTTCGAGTCTTGGCACCACGAGCTGGAGCGTCGCGTGGATGCGGCCGACATCCGCATCGCCGCCCGGGTGGGCGCGGCCGAGATCCTGGCCGCCGCCGGCCGGGCACGCGATGCCGGCCAGGCCCAGGACGCGACCCGCCTGCAGGGCTGGGCCATTGCGCTGGAGGCCCGCGCCGCCGATGCCGGCGAGGACGCCGCCCTGCTCAAGGCCCAGGCGCTGGACGAGGGCCTGTCGGCCATCGTGCGCCGCTATCCCGACCGGCGCCATGCCACGGCGCTCAAGCCCGGCTTTCCGCTGGTGGTCGACCGGCCGCTGGCGCGCTACTCGACCTGGTACGAACTCTTTCCGCGCTCCGCCTCGCCCGAGCCGGGCCGGCACGGCACCTTCGCCGATGTGCAGGCCCTGCTGCCCGGCATTGCGAAGATGGGCTTCGACGTGCTGTACTTCCCGCCCATCCATCCGGTGGGGCGGATGCAGCGCAAGGGCCGCAACAACGCGCTGGTGACGGAAGACGGTGACGTCGGAAGCCCCTGGGCCATCGGCGCGGAGGAGGGCGGCCATGACGCGATCCTGCCCGCGCTGGGCTCGCACGAGGACTTCCGCGCGCTGGTCAAGGCCGCGCGTGGGCATGGTCTGGAGATCGCGCTGGACATCGCCTTCCAGTGCGCGCCCGACCATCCCTGGGTCAAGGAACATCCGGCCTGGTTCAAGTGGCGGCCCGACGGCACCGTGCAGTACGCCGAGAACCCGCCCAAGAAGTACCAGGACATCTATCCCTTCAACTTCGAGAGCGAGGACTGGGAAGGCATGTGGCTCGCCCTCAAGGGCGTGCTCGACCACTGGATCGCGCAGGGCGTGACGGTGTTCCGCGTCGACAACCCGCACACCAAGGCCTTCCCGTTCTGGGAGTGGGCCATCGGCGAGGTCAAGCGCAGCCATTCACAGGTCATCTTCCTGGCCGAGGCCTTCACCCGGCCGAAGGTGATGCACCGGCTGGCCAAGCTGGGCTTCTCGCAGTCGTACACCTACTTCACCTGGCGCAACACCAAGGAAGAGTTGGTGGCGTACTTCACCGAGCTGTCCAGCCGGCCCGGGCTGGACTACTTCCGCCCCAATGTCTGGCCCAACACGCCCGACATCCTGCATGCGCAACTGCAGACCGGCTCGGACGCCATGTTCCGCCTGCGCCTGGTGCTGGCCGCCATGCTCAGCGCCAGCTACGGCATCTACGGCCCGGCCTACGAGCTCAAGGAGCACCTGCCGCGGCACGAGGGCAGCGAGGAATACCTCGACTCCGAGAAATACCAGCTGCGCCACTGGGACCGCGACCGCGCCGACAGCCTGGCGCCCTACATCGCGCACCTCAATGCCATCCGCCGCGCCCACCCCGCGCTGCAGCGCAACGATGGCCTGGTCTTCCTGCCCATCGACAACGACCAGCTCATCGCCTGGGCCAAGCAGTCGCCCGATGGTCAGGACGTGATCGTCACCGTGGTCAACCTGGACCCGCACCATGCCCAGTGGGGCTGGCTGCAGTTCGACCCGGCGGCCATGGGCTTCGGTGTGGAGCCCGGCCAGACCTTCCAGATGCACGACCTGCTCGGCGGCGAGCGCTTCATGTGCCAGGGCGCGCGCCACTTCATCCGGCTCGACCCGGCCGTCAGCGTGGCCCATGTCATGCATCTGCTGCGCAAGACGCGCAGCGAGCGCGACTTCGACTACTACCAATAACAGCAACAAGTCACTTCTGAGGAGGCGCGCCGCATGACGCAGACCGCACCCCGCCTGGCCCTGGAGAACGTCGAGATCGACAGCTCCGAGGATCCCACCTGGTACCGCGACGCGGTCATCTACCAGCTCAACGTCAAGGCCTTCAACGACACCAACGGTGACGGCATCGGCGACTTCAAGGGCGTGACCGAACGCCTGGACTATGTGAAGGAGCTGGGCGTCAACACCATCTGGCTGATGCCCTTCTACCCGTCGCCGCTGCGCGACGACGGCTACGACATCAGCGAGTACTGCGCCGTGAATCCGCAGTACGGCACGCTGGAGGACTTCAAGGAAATGCTGGACGCGGCCCATGCCCGCGGCCTGCGCGTGATCACCGAGCTGGTCATCAACCACACCTCCAGCGACCATCCCTGGTTCCAGCGTGCGCGCCAGGCCCCGGCCGGCTCGCCCGAGCGCAACTTCTATGTCTGGAGCGACACCGACCAGATCTACCAGGGCACGCGGATCATCTTCACCGACACCGAGACCAGCAACTGGGCCTGGGACCCGGTGGCCAAGCAGTACTACTGGCACCGCTTCTTCAGCCACCAGCCCGACCTCAATTTCGACAACCCCGACGTGCTGGAGGCGGTGTTCGGCATCATGCGCTTCTGGCTCGACATGGGCGTGGACGGTTTTCGCCTGGACGCCATCCCCTACCTGATCGAGCGCGACGGCACCAGCAACGAGAACCTGCCCGAGACGCACGACGTCATCAAGAAGCTGCGCGCCGCCATCGACGCCAACTACACCAACCGCTTCCTGCTGGCCGAGGCCAACATGTGGCCCGAGGACGTGCGCGAGTACTTCGGCACCGGCGACGAATGCCACATGTGCTATCACTTCCCGCTGATGCCGCGCATGTACATGGCCATCGCGCAGGAAGACCGCGACCCCATCGTCGAGATCCTGCAGCAGACGCCCGACATCCCCGAGGGCTGCCAGTGGGCCATCTTCCTGCGCAACCACGACGAGCTGACGCTGGAGATGGTCACCAACCGCGAACGCGACTACATGTACAGCACATACGCGGCGGACAAGCAGGCGCGCATCAACCTCGGCATCCGCCGCCGGCTGGCGCCGCTGATGGGCAACGACAAGGACCGCATCAAGCTCATGAACGGCATGCTGCTGTCCATGCCCGGCTCGCCCATCATCTACTACGGTGACGAGATCGGCATGGGCGACAACGTGTTCGTCGGCGATCGCAATGGCGTGCGCACCCCCATGCAGTGGAGCAACGAGCGCAACGCCGGCTTCTCGCGCGCCGACCCGCAGCGGCTGTACCTGCAGCCCATCATGGACCCGATCTACGGCTACGAGGCCGTGAACGTCGAGTCGCAGCTGCGCGACCAGAGCTCGCTGCTGCACTGGACGCGCCGCATGCTGGCCGTGCGCAAGACCAGCCGCGCGTTCGGGCGCGGCCGCAAGACCTTCCTCAAGCCCGGCAACCGCAAGGTGCTCGCCTACCTGAGCGAGTACGAGGGCGAGGTCATCCTCACCGTCTTCAACCTCTCGCGCGCGGCCCAGCCGGTGGAGCTGGACCTGGGCGCCTTCAAGGGCCGCGTGCCGGTGGAGATGCTGGGCCGCACCACCTTCCCGCCCATCGGCGAGCTGCCGTACATGCTGACGATGCCCTCGTACGGCTTCTTCTGGTTCCGCCTGGCCACCGACGTGGACGTGCCCAGCTGGCACCAGGAAGGCCTGCAACTGCGCGACCGGCCGGTGCTGGTGCTGTTCGACGGCTGGTCCAGTCTGTTCCGCGAGCGCGTGATGCCCTGGCGCATCGGCATGGCCGACCGGCTGCGCGAGCAGTTCGAGGTCGACGTCATGCCGCGCCACCTGGAGGTGCAGCGCTGGTATGGCGCCAAGGGCGAGCCGATCCAGCGCGTGGGCATCGCCGACCATGCGACCTGGGACCGCGGCGAGCGCGCCTATGTGCTGCCGCTGCTGGATGTGCAGGCGGGCAGCGGCAGCGGCCGCTACTTCATGCCGCTGGGCATCGCCTGGGAAGACCTGGACGAAGAGACCATCAAGCAGTACGCCCCCGCCGTTGTCGCCAAGGTGCGCCAGCAGGCCCAGGTGGGCGTGATGGGCGACGCCATGTTCGACCCCGCCTTCGCCCATGCGGTGGCGGTGGCCATGGCACAGGGGCTGGTGCTGCCGGCCACCGGCGGCGAGATCCGCTTCACCGGCAGCCGCGACCTGGCCGGCGTGGACGCCGCGGCCATCGAGGCCCTGGCCGTGAGCCGGCCCAGCGTGGCGAGCAGCAACACCGCCCTCACCTTCGGCGACCAGCTCTTCTTCAAGTGCTACCGCCGCGTGCAGCCGGGCATCAACCCCGAGCTGGAGATCGGCCGCTTCCTCACGGAGACGGTGCGCTTTGCCAACTGCGTGCCGGTGGCCGGTGCGATCGAGTACCACGGCAACGACGGCACCGTCATGACGCTGGGCCTGCTGCAGGCCTTCGTGCCCAACCAGGGCGATGCCTGGGACTACACGCTGGCCTACCTGGAGCGCGCCCTGGCCGAGCACCAGGCCGCGCCCGAGGCCGCGCAGGTGGACCACGGCGCCTTCCTCACGCTGATGCGCCTGCTGGGCCAGCGCACGGCCGAGATGCACCTGGCCTTCGCGTCGGCACCGGCGGACGACCCGGCCTTCGCGCCCGAGCCGCTCACGTCGGAAGACCGCGAGGCCCTGCGCCTTCGCGCCCACGACGATGCGCGTGCCACGATGAGCCTGCTGGCCGAGCGCCTGCCCACGCTGGGCGAGGGCGCGCAGGGCGATGCGCGGCAGCTCATCGAACGCCAGGCGCAGCTGCTGGAGCGCATTGCCGCCTTCGACGGCGTGGGCACCGGCGGCATCAAGACGCGCCTGCATGGCGACTACCACCTGGGCCAGGTGCTGGTCTCGCGCAACGACTTCATCCTCATCGACTTCGAGGGCGAGCCGGCGCGCAGCATCGACGAGCGCCGCGCCAAGGGCCCGGCCCTGCGCGACGTGGCGGGCATGCTGCGCTCCTTCAACTACGCGCGCTGGTCGGCCCTCAAGCGGGTGGCGCAGAACGTGGACGAGCTGGCCCGCCTGAACGCCGTGGCCGCCGACTGGGAGGCGGCCGTGCGCGCCGCCTACCTGGGTGGCTACCGCGACACGCTGGCCCATGCCGGCGCCGGGGCACCGGACGAGGCGCTGATGTCGCTCTTCGAGATCGACAAGGCCTTGTACGAGCTGCGCTACGAACTCAACAACCGCATCGACTGGGCCCAGGTGCCGCTTCAGGGGCTGCTGGCCCTGGCACGCGCGCCGGGGGTGTCCGAGGCATCACGAGGAGGTGAGCATCCATGAACGACTTCAGCATGCAGCTGTTGCCCCTGCGGGCCTTCCTGTACCAGATCGCGGCCTTCCTGCCGCGGCTGCTGTTCGCGGCACTGGTGCTGGTGGGCGGCTGGCTCGTCGCCAAGGTGGTGCGCTTCGCCGTCACCAAGGCGCTGCGGGCCGTCAACTTCCCGGTGCTGACCGAAAGGGCGGGGCTGGACGGCTTTTTGCGCCAGGGCGGGGTGCGGGTGGACACCACGGGGCTCGTGGGCCTGCTGGCCTACTGGGCCGTCATCCTGGCGGCGCTGATCATCGCCTTCAACGGCCTGGGGCTGACCTACATCACCGACCTGCTGGGGCGCGTGATCTGGTTCGTGCCCAATGTGTTCGTGGCGCTGCTGGTGCTGGCCTTCGGCGCCTACTTCGCGCGCTTCGTGGGCGATGCCGTGCGCACCTACGGGCGCAACGTGGGCATGCCCGATGCGACCTTCTTCTCGCGCATTGCGCAGTACGCCATCCTGGTGTTCGTCATCCTGATCGCGCTGGACCACCTGCGCATCGGCGGCGACATCGTGCGCGAGAGCTTCCTGGTGATCCTGGCCGGCTTCGTCTTTGCGCTGGCACTGGCTTTCGGGCTGGCCGGCAAGGATTGGGCGTCGCGCCACATCCAGCAATGGCTGCCGCCGGAGACCGAGGGTGTGCCCCGCACGGGCAGCGCTGCGGGGCCTGCCGTGGCCTCGCCAGCGGCCGCGGCGGCCCAGGCGAACGCGGCCGATGCCGCTGCACCCACCACGGTGCTCGACCCGCTGCCCGAGGTGCCGGCCACGGCCACGCCGCCCGCGCCCCAGGTCGATGGCGAGACGCTGCCTCGCCCGGCCTCGGCCCGCGGCGCGGACGATCCGCTGATCCCGCGCCGGCCGGTCGATCCGCCGCCCCCTCTTTGACATGGAAAGCTGAAAGCGAACGATGAGACGTGAGCACAAGATGCCCTTCGGCGCCACGGTGCTGGAGGGCGGGGGCGTTCGTTTTCGCCTGTGGGCGCCCGGCGTGGCGGACGTGGTGCTGGAGCGGCGTGCGCGGGGCACCGGCTGGGCCACGCACCCCATGAAGGCGGTCGGCGACGAGGGCTGGTTCGGCTGCGACGTGCCCATGGCCGCCGCCGGCGACGACTACCGGTTCGTGCTCCCCGATGGCCTGAAGGTGCCCGACCCGGCTTCGCGCCACAACCCCGACGACGTGCACGGCCCGAGCCGCGTGGTGGCCCCGGCCGCCTACGAATGGCACGACGATGACTGGCAGGGCCGCCCCTGGCGCGAAGCGGTGGTCTATGAGCTGCACATCGGCAGCTTCACGCCCGAGGGCACCTTCGACGCCGCCCGCAAGAAGCTGCCCGAACTTGCGGCGCTGGGCGTCACGGCCATCGAGATGATGCCGGTGGCCGATTTCCCCGGCACCCGCGGCTGGGGCTACGACGGCGTGCTGCAGTTCGCGCCCGAGGCCAGCTACGGCCGGCCCGAGGCGCTCAAGGCCTTCGTCGACACGGCCCACGGCCTGGGGCTGATGGTGCTGCTGGACGTGGTCTACAACCACTTCGGTCCCGAAGGCAACTACCTGCACGCCTACTGCCCGCAGTTCTTCAACCCTGCGCATCAGACGCCCTGGGGCGCGGCCATCAACTACGACGGCGACCACTCGCGGCCGGTGCGCGACTTCTTCGTGCACAACGCGCTCTACTGGATCGAGGAATTCCGCTTCGACGGCCTGCGCATGGACGCGGTGCATGCCATCCGCGATGACTCCGAGCTGCACATCGTGCGCGAGATCACCGAGGCGCTGCGCAAGGGCCCCGGCCGCGAGCGTGCCATCCACGTGGTGCTGGAGAACGAGCACAACCACGTCCACCTGCTCACACGCGACGCCGAGGGCCGCCCACACGACGCCACGGCGCAGTGGAACGACGACTTCCACCATGCCGCGCATGTGCAGGCCACGGGCGAGATCGACGGCTACTACCTCGATTACGCGAGCGAGCCCAAGGCCCTGGTCGGCCGGGCGCTGGCGGGCGGCTTCATCTACACCGGCCAGCCCTCGGTGATGCGCGACGGCGACCCGCGCGGCGAGCCCACCGACACGCTGCCGCCCACGGCCTTCGTCTCCTTCCTGCAGAACCACGATCAGGTCGGCAACCGCGCCTTCGGCGAGCGCATCGAGGCACTGGCGCCGGCCCACCGGCTGCGGGCGCTGCGCGCGGCGCTGCTGCTGTCGCCCCATGTGCCGCTGATGTTCATGGGGGAGGAATGGGCGGCCACCGCGCCCTTCCTGTACTTCTGCGACTTCGGGCCTGAGCTGGCCCAGGCGGTGACCGATGGCCGCCGGCGCGAGTTCGGCCGTTTCGAAGGTTTCACCAGTGCCGAGGCGCGGGCCCGCATCCCCGACCCGAATGCCGAAAGCACCTTCACCGCCAGCCGGCTCGACTGGGCCGAGCGCGAGCAGCCCGGCCATCGCGAGCGCGTGCACGAGGTGCGCACGCTGCTGGCGGTGCGCAAGCGCCGCGTGGTGCCGCACCTGCCGGCCAGGCCGGGCAGCGGCCGCTGGCAACTGTCTGGCGACCTGCTCTTCCTGCAGTGGGAAATGACGCCGTCGCTGCCGGACGGTCTATGCTGGCTGCAGATGGTCATCAACCTGGGCGATACCGAGCAATTGGGCGCCGCACCCACCGGCCGCGTGTTCCACAGCTGGGGCTGCCACCTGGCAGCCGGGCCGAGCCCGCGCCTGCCCCTGCTGGCGCTGTCGCCGGGCGGCGGATGTGCGGCCCTGCTGCAGTTGCCGGTCTTCGACGAGGACGACGACACCCTGTCCGTGTTCGAGGCGCCCTGACGAGGTGTGACCACCGCCGCCGTGCCCGCCCTGCCGTGCCCCGGCCCATTCCCCGGTACTGCGTGGGCGTGCCCGGCCCCGGGTTGCGCGTTGCGCCGGTGCCGCCCATGCCCAGGCAATCCACCCAGCCACGGCGGATTGGTCCACACTGGGTGAGCCTTTTCCTTTTTCTCCTGCGACTGTCCCGCCATGTCCGAAGCCCTCTATCGCGCCTGCGCCCGCTGCGGCCTGTCCCCCCGTTACCACGATGTCTGGGGCCGCGAGGTGGCGGTGGAGCCGCGGCACCTGGCCAGCCTGTTGCACGAGCTGGGCCTGGGGCGCCATGACCCGCAGGACGAGGCCGCGTGGCAGGCCGAGATCGAACGCATGGACGAGGCCGAATGGCGCACGGCATTGCCGCCGGTGCTGCTGGCCCAGGCCGACAGCCTGCGCGTGCCCCTCAGCCTGCGCTGGCCCGAGGGCGAGTCCGCGCCGCCCTGGACCCTCCAACTGGAGCAGGGCGGCGCCCACGAGGGCCTGATCGACTTCGGCCAGGGCGAGGGCGCGCGCCGGCAGGTCGACGGGCGCATGGTCGTCGAGCGCCATGCCGTGCTGGAGCTGCCCGACGCCCTGCCCATGGGCTACCACCGCCTGCGCGTCGGCGCGGCCGAGTTGCTGGTGATCGCCGCGCCGGCCTCGTGCCAGCCGCCACCCGGCGATGCCGAGGGCGTGCGGCACTGGGGTGTGGCCGCGCAGCTCTATGGCCTGCGCTCGGACACGCAATGGGGCATCGGCGACTTCGCCGACCTGGGCCGCCTGGTCGAACAGGCCGCCGGCCTGGGGGCGCAGGCCGTGGGCCTCAATCCCTTGCATGCGCTGTTCCCGGACGATCCCGGCCAGTGCAGCCCGTACAGCCCGTCCTCGCGGCTCTTCCTCAATCCGCTGTACATCGCCGTCGAGGCCCTGCCCGAATATGCCGACTGCCTGGAGGCGCGGCGGCTGGTGGAGTCCGACGAGTTCCAGGCCCGGCTGGGCCACCTGCGCGCCCAGTCGCTGGTGGACCACGAAGGCGTGGCCGCCGCCAAGCAGGAAGTGCTGGCGTTGCTGCACGCGCATGTGCAGGCCCGGCGCCAAGTGCCCGAGCCCGGCCTGGTCGCGCGCCAGCGCGATGACGCCTTCCGGGCCTTCTGCCAGCAGCGTGGCGAGGCGCTGCAGCGCCATGCCACCTTCGAGGCCCTGCGCCGTCACCTGCGTGCCCGCGATCCCGACTGCTGGGGCCCGCCCTGCTGGCCTGCGGCCTACCGCGATCCGGGCTCGGCCGAGGTGAAGGCCTTCGCGCAGCAGCATGCGGCGCAGGTCGAGTTCCAGGCCTGGCTGCAGTGGCTGGCCGCCAGCCAGCTCGAGGCCGCCGCACGCCAGTGCCGCAGCCGCGGCATGGCCATCGGCCTGTACCTGGACCTGGCCGTCTCGGTGGACCGTCACGGCGCCGACGCTTGGGCCGGCGGCGACGTCTTCGCGCCCGGCGCCAGCGTGGGTGCGCCGCCCGATGCACTCAACCTGCTGGGCCAGGACTGGGGCCTGCCGCCCATGCGGCCCGCGGCCCTGCGCGCCAGCGGCTACGGCCTGTTCATCGAGGCGCTGCGCGCCAGCATGCGCAACGCCGGCGCGGTGCGCATCGACCATGTGATGGGACTGACCCGCCTGTTCTGGATTCCGCCCGGCGAGAAGGCCGCCAGCGGCGCCTACGTGGCCTATCCGGCCGAGGAGATGATGGCCATCGTCGCCCTCGAAAGCCGGCGCCAGCGCTGCGTCGTCATCGGCGAGGACCTGGGCACCGTCACCGACGCTACGCGGGCGCTCATGCAGCGCTACGGCCTGCTGTCGTACCGGCTGATGGTGTTCGAGCGCGAAGGCGCCGCCTTCAAGCGCCCCGCGGCCTACCCGGCCCAGGCGCTGGCGGCGGTGAGCACGCACGACCTGGCCACGCTGGAAGGCTGGTGGTCGGGGGCCGACCTGGGCGAGCGCATCCGCCTGCAGCTCTACCCCAGCGACGAGATGGCGCGCCAGCAACTGGCGGAACGCGCGGCCGACCGCGTGCAACTGGCCTTCGCGCTGGAGGATGCCGGCCGGCTCGATGCCGAGGCGGGTGCGCGCCTGCTGGGCAGCGGCGACTTCGGCACCGAGGCCGCGGCCGCCGTGCACGGCTGGCTGGCCCAGGCGCCGTCGCGGCTGCTGATGGTGCAGGCCGAGGACCTGCTGGGCGAGCGCGGCCAGGCCAACCTGCCGGGCACGGTGAACGAGCATCCCAACTGGCGCCGGCGGCTGGCGCTGCCTGTGGAACAGTGGGCGCAGGCGCCGCGCGTGGCCGCCATCGCCGCCGCTGTGGCCGCCGAACGGCCGGCCGTGGGCGGTGCGGCTGCGGCCGAGGGTCCGGTGCGCCATCCGCTGCGCCTGCCGCGGGCCACCTACCGGCTGCAGTTCCATGCCGGCTTCACCTTCGACGATGCCATCGCCATCCTGCCCTACCTGCAGCGGCTGGGCATCAGCCATGTCTATTGCTCGCCGCTGCAGCGTGCGCGCCCGGGCAGCACCCACGGCTACGACGTGGTGGCGCATGACCAGATCAACCCCGAGCTGGGCGGCGAGGCCGGCTTCATGCGCTTCTGCGCCGCGCTGCAGCGCCACGGCATGGGCCAGATCCTGGACCTGGTGCCCAACCACATGGGCGTGCTCGGCGGCGACAACCCCTGGTGGGAAGACGTGCTGGAAAACGGCCCCGCCTCCCTCTACGCCAACCACTTCGACATCGAATGGCAGCCCGCCGACCCGGAGCTGGCCGGCAAGGTGCTGCTGGCCGTCCTGGGCGGCGCCTACGGACAGGTGCTGGACGACGGCGAGCTGAAGCTGGGCCTGGACGCCACGGGCGGCCGGCTGGCCATCCACTACCACGACCATTGCTTCCCGGTCGCGCCCGAAAGCTATGCGCCCGTGCTTCGCTCGGCCGAGCCGCTGATGGCCGGTCCCGAGGACGCGGCCGCCCTGGCCGGCGTGGCGCAGGCCTTCGAGTCGCTGCCCGCCGGCGCGGACGACGCCGCGCGGCGCGCCCGCGACAAGACCGCCGCCCAGGCCCGCCTGGCCGCGCTGATCGGCGAATCGGTTGCCTTCGGCAGCGCCGTGCAGGCGGCCGTGGCGCGCTGGAACCATCCGCGCCACCGCGAGGCGCTGCACCAGCTGCTGGAGGCGCAGCACTACCGCCTGGCCTTCTGGCGCGTGGCCTCGGACGAGATCAACTACCGCCGCTTCTTCGACGTCAACGAGCTGGCCGCGCTGCGCATGGAGCGGCCCGAGGTCTTCGAGGCCACGCATGCCCTGCCGCTGGACCTGGCTGCGCGCGGCCTGGTGGACGGCCTGCGCATCGACCATCCCGACGGCCTGCACGACCCGGCGGCGTACTTCGACCGGCTGCAGCAGGGCTTTGCGCGGCGCACCGGCCGGCGCCTGGCGGCCGATGACGGCAGCGGCCGACCCGAGCGGCCGCTCTACGTGGTCGCCGAGAAGATCGCCGCCGGCCACGAGGAGGTGCCCGAGGCCTGGGCCATCCACGGCACCACCGGCTACCGCTTCGCCAATGTGGCCGCGGGCGTGCTGGTGCAGACCGAATCGGACGCCGCCTTCGATCGCATCTGGCGTGGCTTCACGGGCGAGGACGCGCCCTTCCACGAGGTCGAGTACCTGGGCAAGCGGGCCGTCACCCGCAATGCGCTGGCCTCGGACCTGACCATGATCGCCACGGCCGCGCTGCGCATCGCCCGCGCCGACCGCCGCACGCGCGACTACACGCTCAACAACCTGCGCCGCGCGCTGGCCGAGGTGGCCACCTGCATGCGCGTCTACCGCAGCTACGTGACCGACCGCGGCCTTTCCGCGCAGGACCAGCGCTACATCGACGATGCCATCGCCGCCGCGCGCGAGCGGGGCGAGCTGGCCGACGACAGCATCTACGACTTCGTCGGCCAGGCGCTGCGCGGCGAGCTGCATGCGGGCGACCCGGTGCTGCATCCGCAGGTGCTGCGGCTGGCGGCGCGCTTCCAGCAGTTCAGTGCGCCGGTGGCCGCCAAGGGCGTGGAGGACACGGCCTTCTACCGCTGGTATCCGCTCGCCTCGCTCAACGAGGTGGGGGGCGATCCGGCCACCTTCGGCTTCACGCTGGAGCAGTTCCACGAGGCCAGCGCCGACCGCGCCCGCCGCTGGCCGCACACGCTGCTGGCCAGCTCCACCCACGACAACAAGCGCGCCGAGGACGTGCGCATGCGCCTGCATGTGCTCTCGGAGATGCCGGCCACCTGGCGCCTGGCGCTGCGCCGCTGGCATGCGCTGGCCGAGCCGGAGGCGCAGGTCGCGCTGCTCGACCACGGCGTGACGCCGTCGCGCGCCGACGAATACCTGCTCTACCAGACCATGCTGGGCATCTGGCCCGCCGGAGGCGCCGACGAAGAGGCCCGCGAGGAGCTGGCCGAGCGGCTGGTGCGCTACATGCACAAGGCCGCGCGCGAGGGCAAGCGCCACACCAGCTGGGTGATGCCCGACGAGGCCTACGAAGGCGCGCTGGCGCAGTTCGTGCGCGGCGTGGTGGACAGCGAGGAGTTCCGCGCCGACTTCGAGCCGCTGGCCGCGCGGCTGGCCTGGTGGGGCGGCCTCAATTCGCTGGTGTTCACGGCGCTCAAGTTCTGCTCGGCTGGCGTGCCCGACACCTACCAGGGCACCGAGTGCCTAGACTTCAGCCTGGTCGATCCCGACAACCGCCGCCCGGTCGACTACGCGGCGCGCAGCGAGCTGCTGGCCGGCCTGGAGGCCCTGGCCGCCCGTCCGGAGCGCATGGCCGAGGGCCTGGCTGAGCGCATGACGCCCGCGCGCCTGGGCGAAGCCAAGCTGTGGACGGCCTGGCGCCTGCTGCAAATGCGCCGCGAGCATGCCGCCCTGGTGCGCGACGGCGACCACCAGCCCCTTTACGCCAATGGGCCGGCCGACGAGGCCGTCGTCGCCTTCACCCGGCAGGTCGGGGACGATGCGCTCGTCTTCGTCGCGGGCCGGTTTTTTGCCGAGCAGGATGACGACCGGCGCGACGCGCCGCCGCCTGAGGGCTGGGACGCGCAGGCCTGGGCGGCGACCACGCTGGCGCTGCCGCAGCGCCCGGGCGGCTGGCGCGACGTGCTCAGCGGACGCCATGTCGAGGGCGGTTGGGTGGCCGTCGACGCGCTGCTGCAGACACTGCCCTGCGCGGTGCTGGTGCCCGCGGAACACGCGGTGTAGGCGGCGTCCTTCATGGCGGCCGGCCGATGCCTGCTGCTTTTGGAGGCGTCGCGCCTCATCATGGTGCTCCACATCCAGGTCCGACGGAGACAGCCATGACTACCCTGCAAAGTGCCGTGTTCCCCGGCAGCGTGCTCCAGCACCCCGAGCGCATCCACCTCGACTGCCGGGACGACGTGAGCTATTGGATGGGCGAATTCGGCGTCACCGAATCGCTGCTGCGCCTGGCCGTGGAGCGCGTGGGCGATTCGCCCGGCGCCGTGCGCCGCCTCATGCGCGACGGCTGGGGCGCCCGGCCGCCCGCCGCCGCGCCGTGGCCGACGCTCACTGCCTGAAAGCACCTACGCGGCCGCCCGGCCGCCTTCGCAGCATCGCTCCATGGCCACCGGACACTGGAGAGCACCGATGCCCCCACTGGATTTCGAGGAGGGCCTGGCCCCTCCGCTGATGCCCGCGCCGGGCACCCCGCCGGGTGAAACCTGGCTCTGGCATGTGGCCGGCCGAGGCTACGACAGCGCCCACGAGCGTGCCGCCCGTACCGACTTCGCCCAGCGGCTGGCGGCCCTCAAGGGCCACCGCTTTGCCGGCGACTTCGATCCGCAGCGGCCCGCCGGTGCACCCCAGTACGTGGTGCCCAACGACACCCTCACCGCTGCTGACGCGCGCGTCGCCGGCATCCAAGGCCCGCACGACCTGTTCGGCGGCGTCGTTCCCCATTCCTTCGTCGCCACCAAGGCCATCACCCATCCGCTGGTCGATGCGGATGCGGCGCGGCCCGAAGGCTGGTCGACCGACTTTGCCGCGCAGTCGGCCGATGCGGTGCTGCACGGCTACACCGCCTTCAGCCTGGCGGAGGCACAGCGAGCTGGCCGGATGTTGCTGGCCCGCGGGCCCGTGCGCGTGAAGGCCGTGCGCGGCACCGCCGGCCGGGGCCAGAGCGTGGCCCGCGACACCGAATCGCTGGACCGCCAGCTGGAGGCGCTGGGCGAGCCCGCCCTCGCCGCCGATGGCGTGGTGCTGGAAGAGAACCTGCGCCATCCCGATACCGTGAGCGTGGGCCAGGTGATCGTCGGCAGCCTGGTGCTCAGCTACCACGGCCATCAGCGGCTGACCTACGACAACCAGGGCGAGGCGGTGTATGGCGGCTCGCAGCTCACGCTGGTGCGCGGCGGCCTGGACGTGCTGATGGCCGAGCCCTTCCTGCCCGACGCGCTGCGCCTGGCCGTGGCCCAGGCGCGCAGCTACCACGCGGCGGTGGAGCGCAGCTATGCCGGCTTCTTCGCTTCGCGCATCAACTACGACGTGGCGCAGGGCATGGACGTGCACGGCCAGTGGCGATCGGGCGTGCTGGAGCAGTCCTGGCGCCTGGGCGGCGCTACCAGCGCCGAGATCGCCGCGCTGGAGCGCTTCCATGCCGACCCCACCCTGCAGCGGCTGCGCGCCGCCAGCGGCGAGTGCTATGGCGAGGAGCAACCGCCCGAGGGCGCGCAGATCTACTACCGCGATGTGGACCCGAGCGTGGGCCTCATCACCCGCTATGCGCTGATCCTTCCCGATGCAGACCCAGCTTGAGACCCTGCAGATCGCCGTCGACGACCAGAAGATCGACGGCACCCTGGTGGCCGCGGCCAAGGTGCCCGGCGTGCTCCTGGTGCATGGCTGGGACGGCAGCCAGGCGCAGTACCTGGCCCGGGCCCGCGAGATCGCCGCACTCGGCTGCGTGTGCCTGACCTTCGACCTGCGCGGCCACGCGCGCCATGCGGCGCAGCGGCTGGACGTGACGCGCGAGGACAACCTGCGCGACGTGCTGGCCGCCTACGACACGCTGGCCGGCCACCCCGCCGTCGACCCCACCGCCATCGCCATCGTCGGCAGCAGCTACGGCGGCTACCTGGCGGCGCTGGTCACGGGCCTGCGGCCGGTGCGCTGGCTGGCCATGCGCGCGCCCGCGCTCTACCGCGACGAGGACTGGGAAGTGCCCAAGGGCCAACTCAGCCGCAGCGATCTGGCCGCCTATCGCCTGACCTCCATCGCGCCGGAGGCCAACCGCGCGCTGGGCGCCTGCGAGGCCTTCCGTGGCGACGTGCTGGTGGTGGAGTCGGAGCACGACAGCACCGTGCCGCATCCGGTCATCGCCAACTACCTGGGCTCCTTCCGCGCCGTGCGCTCGGTCACCTACCGGGTGCTGTCGGGCGCGGACCATGCGTTGTCGAAGGAAGCCTGGCGCAAGGCCTACGGCGCGCTGCTGGTGACCTGGATGACCGAGATGATGCGCGGGCTGCATGTGGCGCCCGACATGGCGGCCTCGCGGGCGCCGGTCAGCCCGCCCTGAGGCAGGCGCCCGCGCGGCGTTCCGTTCAGTGCCGGACGGCCGTATGGGTCCGGACCCACCTCACTCCTTCGGTGAGAGACGCTTGGCACGTCCGCCGTCGAGTTGTTCGATAGCGCCGAGAAGGTGTTGTGCATTGGTTGGGTTGCGCAAAAGGTGGGCGGTGTCTCCAGTCACGGCCAGCGCAGCCAGGCTGGCGGTAAAGCCACTCACGTTGCCGCCCAGCGCCGCGGTGGCGTTGCGCGCGGCCTCCAGCACCTGGCGGCAGGCGGTGCGCATGGTGTCGCCCTGTTCGAGCCGCTGGCGCGGGCCGGAGATGGCCAGCACGCCCTGCAGCGCGCCGCCCACGCCGAACACCGGCGCGGCGGCGGAGGCCGTCTCGGGGTCGCGCTCGCCCCAGGAAGTGGCCCAGAACTGGGCGCGGATGGCGTCGGCTTCCGGCAGCTCGGGAAGGTCGGGCTCGCCTTGCAGGCCGAAGGCCATCAGCACCTTGCCCGAGGCGCCCTGGCCGATGGCATAGCCCTGGCCGACCTGCACCGAGGCGCGCACCGAGCGCGCGGGCTCCACGCGGAACAGCGCCACCCGCTGCAGGCCATGCCGCACGTAGAAGGAGGCCGTCTCGCCGCTGGCGGCGCTCAGCTGCTCCAGCAGCGGCTCGATCACATGCCCTACCTGGAAGGAGCGCTGGTACACCGCCGCCAGCCGCAGCGGCTGCGGCCCGATGGCGTACTGCCCGTCGGGCAGTCGCCGCACGAAGCCGCCGTGCTCCAGCGCGCCCAGCAGCCGCAGCACCGTGCTCTTGTACAGGCCCGTGCGGCGCGACAGCTCCGACAGCGTGAGCCGCGCGCTGTCGGCGTCGAAGGCGGCCAGCAGCGCGAAGGCCCGGTCGAGCACGGCCACGCCGCTGGAGTCGGAGGCAGCGGTGTCGGCGGCGGGATCGGCAGGCGAGGGGGCGGCGTCGGTCATGGCGGCGGCGGGAGGAGGGTCGGTTCGCGGGAGCGGCCGCAGTGTGACATGGCCGAACTGCGCGCCCGACGCGCCGGGAATGCCAGGGTTAACCCGGTGCGCCTTGGCGCTGCGGCCGGCCTACAGTTCTATCCAACAGATTGACGTTCTATCTAATAGAACTGCATGAAACAAAGGAGACCCCTGTGAAGACCTTCCACCGTCTGGCGCTGTGCGCCACGCTCGCCCTGCACGGCGCCCTGGCCGCCGCGCAGGCCGGCTTTCCCACCCAGCCCATCAAGATCGTGGTGCCCTTCCCGCCGGCCGGCGGCACGGACGTGCTCACGCGGCTCGTGGTCAACGAGATCACGGCCAAGGACACGCGCTGGAACTTCGTCATCGACAACAAGCCGGGCGCCGGCGGCAACATCGGCCTGGACGCGGTGGCCAAGGCCCGCAAGGACGGCTACACCTTCGGCGCCGGCCAGACGGCCAACCTGGCCATCAACCCCGCGCTCTACAGCCGCATGCCTTTCGATGCGGCCAAGGACTTCGCGCCGGTGGTGCTGCTCGCTTCGCAGCCGGTGGTGCTGGTGGTGCGGGCCGATTCGGCCATCCACACGCTGGCCGACCTCAAGACCCAATCCAAGACCCGCCAGCTGACCATGGCCTCCGCCGGCACCGGCACGGTGGGCCATGTGGCCGGCGAAATGTTCGCGCGCCGCGCCGGCATCCAGGTGATGCATGTGCCGTACAAGGGCGCCGGCCCGGCCATCACCGACATGCTGGGCGGCCAGACCGACATCTACTTCGCCACGCCGCCCAGCGTCATCTCGATGGTCAAGGCCGGCAAGCTGCGCGCCGTGGCCGTGACCTCGGGCCAGCGCATCGAGGTGCTGCCCGACGTGCCGACGGTGGTCGAGTCCGGCTACCCCGGCTTCGTCGCCGAGGACTGGAAGGCCCTGGTGGCGCCCGCCGGCACGCCGGCCGAGGCGGTGGATGCGCTCAATGCCGTGGCCAATGCCGCGCTCAAGCGCCCCGACGTGGTCGCCCGCCTGCGCGACGAAGGCAGCGCGGCCCGCGGCGGCACGGCGGCCGAGCTGGGTGCCTTCATGAAGAGCGAGCAGGCGCGTTGGGGCACGGCCGTTCGCGAGTCCGGCGCGCGGGTGGATTGAAGGATGGGTGCTTCGTTGGAGGGCATCCGCGTCCTCGATCTCACCAATGTGCTGGCCGGGCCCTTCGCCTGCCACCAGCTGGCCCACATGGGCGCCGACGTCATCAAGGTGGAGAGCCGCCAGGGCGGCGACCTGGCCCGGCAACTGGGTGCCGATGCCGAACTCAACCGCCGCCACATGGGCGTGTCCTTCCTGGCGCAGAACGCGGGCAAGCGTTCCATCACCGTCGACCTCAAGAAGCCCGAGGGCAAGGAGGTGCTGCGCCGCCTGGTGCGCACGACCGATGTGCTGGTGGAGAACTTCCGCCCCGGCGTGATGCAGCGCCTGGGCCTGGGCTACGACGAGCTGCTGGCCGACAACCCGCGGCTCGTCTACTGCGCCATCTCCGGCTTCGGCCAGGACGGCCCGCTGCGCGACCTGCCGGCCTATGACCAGATCATCCAGGGCATGTCGGGCACCATGAGCATCACCGGTGCGCCCGACAACGCGCCCTACCGCGTGGGCTACCCCATGGCCGACACCATCGGCGGCATGACGGCGGCCTTCGCCATCGCCGCGGCACTGGCCGACCGGCAGCGCACCGGCGGCACCTTCATCGACGTCTCCATGCTCGAGGCGGTGATGGCGACCATGGGCTGGGTGGTCTCCAACCACCTGATCGCCGGCCGCGCGCCGCAGCCCATGGGCAACGACAACTTCACGGCCAGCCCCTCGGGCACCTTCCGCACGGCGGACGGGCTGCTCAACATCGCCGCCAACAAGCAGGAGCAGTTCGAGGCCCTGTGCCGCGTGGTGGAGCGGCCCGACCTGCCGCAGGACCCGCGCTTCCGTGAGCGCCAGGGCCGCCTGCAGCACCGCGCCGAACTCAAGGCCCAGCTCGAAGCGGCGCTGGCCGCGCGCACCACCGAAGCCTGGTGGCCGCTGCTCAACCAGGCCGGCGTGCCGGCCGGGCCGGTCTACACCGTGGGCGAGGCGCTGGCGCATCCGCAGGTGGCCGGCCGCGGCATGATCGGCCGCTTCGACGACGTGCCGGGCGTGGGCCGCGACATCCGCGTGGTGCGCACCGGCTTCAAGATCGACGGCCAGGCGCCGCGTGTCGACACGCCGCCGCCCACGCTGGGCCAGCATTCCACGGAGATCCTGGCCAGCCTCGGCTACTCGGCCGGGGAGATCGCACAACTGCAAGACGAACAAGCCATATGACCGATCCCGCATCCCTGCCGGCTGGTGCTTCCGCCGGCGGCGCCAAGCCTGCCCCCGATGCCCGCCGCACCACCGAGGACTGGTGGCGCACCTCGATCATCGACATGTCGCCGGGCGTGATCCGCTACCGCGGCTACCCGATCCAGAACCTGATCCGCGAGCGGGTGAGCCTGGCCCAGATGATCTGGCTGATGACCCGCGGCGACCTGCCCACGCCCGGCCAGGCCGCGCTGCTGGAGGCCGCGCTGATGGCCGCCGTGGACCACGGCCCGCAGGCGCCCAGCATCGCCATCGCCCGCATGGCCGCCACCTGCGGCGTGGGCCTGAACAGCGCCATGGCCTCGGCCGTGAACGTGCTGGGCGACGTGCACGGCGGCGCGGGCGAGCAGGCGGTGGAGTTGTACGAGGACATCGCCGCCCGCATCGACGCCGGCGCCGACGAGGACCGCGCCGTGCAGGACGGCCTGGACGCCTTCATCGCCGCGCGCGGCAAGGTGGTGGCGGGCTTCGGCCACCGTTTCCATCCGGTGGATCCGCGCTCGGCGCCGCTGCTGGCGCTGGTGGACGAGGCCGCGGCGGCCGGCGAGGTGGGCGGGCGCTTCGCCCGCATCGGCCGCGCGGTCGAGGCGCGCCTGGCGGCCGCCAAGGGCAGGCCCATTCCCATGAACATCGACGGCGCCACGGCCGTCATCTATGCCGAGCTGGGCTTTGCGGCGCCGCTGGCGCGCGGGCTGTTCTGCCTGTCGCGCTCGGTGGGCGTGCTGGCGCATGCGTGGGAGCAGACCGCGCAGGACGTGCGCATCAAGGGCCCCATCCCGCGGCAGTACCAGCCCACCTACGACGGGCCGCCGCCGCGCGAGGTGCCGGCGCAGCGCTGAGGCTGGCGCGTCGACGGGCCGGCATGTGCGGCAGTCGGTCCGTCGACGCGCCGTGGTCGCGCCAGCGCCGGGGTCGGCGGCGCGGGGCAGGGCGGTGACGGAGGCCGGCGGCTATGCTCGTCGGCTTTCCGTCGTCTTCCTTTTCCCCAGCCCGCATGTCCTCTGCCGCCTCCCCGTTCCCCTTCGACGCCGTGCTCTTCGACTGCGACGGCGTTCTGGTCGATTCCGAGCCGATCACCCACCGCGTGCTGGTGACGATGCTCCACGAGCTGGGCTGGGCCATCACCGAGGAAGAGGCGATGCAGGTCTTCATCGGCAAGGCCGTGAAGGACGAGGCCGAGCGCATCTTCCAGGAGACCGGCGTGCGCATCGATCGCGCCTGGCTCGACCGCTTCTGGGCCCGTCGCAACGAGGCGCTGGAGCGCGAGCTGGTCGCCATTCCCGGTGCGGTGGAGGCCGTGCGTGACCTGCACCAGCGGCTGGACGGCCGCATCGCCTGCGCCTCGGGCGCCGATCGGCGCAAGGTCGAGCTGCAGCTGGCCAAGGTGGGACTGCTGGAGCTGTTCGAAGGCCGCATCTTCAGCGGCCATGAGACGCCGCGCAGCAAGCCGCATCCCGACGTGTACCTGGCCGCCGCCGCCGCCCTGGGCGTGCCGGCCGGGCGCTGCGCCGTGGTGGAAGACACCGTCACCGGCGCCACGGCCGGCGTGGCCGCGGGCGCGACTGTCTTCGGCTACAGCCCGGGCGGGCCGGGCCACAGCGGCAGCCAGGCCTTGCTGTCGGTCGGCGCGGCGACCACGTTCGAGGACATGGCTCGGCTGCCCGCTCTGCTGGCCGCGTGGACCGGGCGCTGAGCCCGGCCTCTGCCCTGCGTCCGTCGCGCCGCCGCCCTCGCCGCCTTGCCCCTGCCACCATGGGCGCCCCCCGATCCCACCGCGTCATCCACCTGCAGCCCGAAGCGCCGGAGAAGCCGCCCTACGGCGCCCCGTGCAACGGCTGCGGCGTGTGCTGTGCGCATGCGCCCTGTCCGCTGGGCATCGTGGCCAGCCGTCGCACGCAGGGCGCCTGCGCCGCGCTGGTCTGGCAGGCCGAGGCGCAGGTCTACCGCTGCGGGCTGATCGTGCAACCCGAGCGCTGGCTGCCGCGCCCACTGCGGCGCGCCGCCCCGCTGCTGGCGCGCCTGGCCCGGCGCTACATCGCCGCGGGCCAGGGCTGCGACGCGCACCTGGAGACCGAGAAGGAATGAGCGCCCGCCCGGCCACTCCGAAGGGCGCTCGCACCGCAGGCGAAGCCGAAGGCGTCCGAATGCTCGCCCGCCCGGCCGCTGGCATGCGCGTTGCACGCCTGTCCCCATGACCTCGCCATCCCGTGTCAGCGCCGTGCAGTCCGGCCATGGCAGCATCGCCGGCATGCCTGCCACTCCTCGTCCTGGCCAGTCCACCTGGCCCGCCACGCTCGCCCTGGCGGCCGCCATGGTGCTGTACGTGGGCGGGCTGCAGCTGTGGGACCAGCTCACGCCGAGCGCGCGGGCCGTGGCCCAGGGGCAGCCGCTCACCATCGGCCCGGCCCGCTTCGTGCCGGCGCCCGGCTGGCAGATGGACGTGGCCCGCTCGCGGCCCGGCCAGTCGTTGGTGCTGGTCAAGAGCGGCCACAGTTTTTCGGTGCAGACCGCCGCCTGGCATGGCGACGCCGACGGCCTGCTGCGGCGCGAACAGCGGCTGCTGGAGCGCGGCTACCGCCTGCGCGTGGAAGGCGAGCCCTCGGGCTTCTTCACCGACTGGGGCCTGCAGGGCACCACCTTCGCCTACTACGGGGCGCGCACGAGCGGTCGGCTGTGGCTGGTGATGGACGAGGCGCGCGCCACCGTCGTCACCGTCGACTTCTACGGCCCCAACCAAGACACCGACGCCGGCGCGCAGGCGCTGACCGAGGCGCAGGACATGCTGGCCTCGATGGACCTGGGCGCCGCATGAGACCGCTTGTCGTGCCGGCGGCGCCTTCACCCGCATCCGACCATGAGCCCAAGGCTCTGGCGCGCCTGCACGCCTTCGAGGCCGAGGAGCCCTTCTTCCAGCCGCGGCGGGCCGCCTTCTGGCTGATGGTGGCGCTGCTGCTGCTCGGGCTCTGGTCCATGGGTCAGCTCTACCTGTCGGGCCTGCGCGTGGTGCCGGTGGCGGCGCTGCTGGCCACGCTGGCCTGGGCGCTGTACGCGCGCCTGTTCATGGCCGCCTTCGGCGCCATGGACCTGCTGGCGCAGCACCGGCCCGCGGCCTATGGCCTCGCTTTCGCCTGGGGCGGCCTGGCCGCGCCCACGCTGGCGGCGCCGGCCAATCGCGCCATCCAGAGCCTGGCGGCCAAGCAGGTCTCGCCCGAATTCGCCGCCACCTGGGGCCCGGCCCTGGCCGGCCCCATCACCGAGGAATTCCTCAAGCTCGCGGGCGTGCTGCTGCTGGTGCAGATGGCGCGCCGGCAGTTCCGCACCGAGCTGTCGGTGCTCATCGTCGGCGCCATGGCCGGGCTGGGTTTCCAGGTGGTGGAGAACCTGGCGTACACCGTGCGCGCGGCCATCAACTTCCCGCTGGAGAACCAGGTCTATCCGGTGTTGTGGAACCTGCTGAGCCGCGGCGTGCTGTCGGGCCCGTGGACCCATGCCGCCTTCAGCGCGGTGGCGGCCTATGGCGTGGCCTGGTACCTGCGGCACACCGAGCGCAGCCGGCCGGTGCGCGTGGGCGTGGCCGTGGCCTGCTTCGGGCTGGCCTGGGCCATGCACTTCGTCTGGAATTCGCCCTGGCTGGAAAGCTGGTTTCCCAACAGCAACCTGGGCGTCAGCCTGCTGATGGTGACCAAGGGCCTGCCCCTGCTGCTGGCCGCGGTCCTGATCTGGCGCGCCGCCACGCGCGAGACCGGCGCCTACCTGCATGCCCAGGCCGAGGCGCTGGTGCCCGAGCGCGACCTGCTGGGCGACGACGAGCGAGAGCGCCTGGGCGACCCGCTGGAGCGCCTGCGCGCCCGGCGGGCCATCGGCCGCGACTACGGCCGCCGCGCGCGGCGGCTCAAGCGCCGGCTGCAGCGCGAGCAACTGCGGCTGGTGCTCAAGGCCTCCATCTATGGGCGGGGGCGCAGGACGCTGAAGAACGAGCGGCGCATCCGCCGCCTGCGCGAGACGCTGGGCGTGCTGATGGAGCCGCGGGTGGGGCGCCTGCCGTGATCCGGGCGACGCCCGGGCCTGTGCCGTTGATGAGCGGGCGCCCGGCCTGACCTCAAGGCATCGCCCGGGTCTTCCGGCTCAAGACCACCGCCAGCGCCAGTCCCGCAGCGATCACCAGCAGCGCAACAGGAAAGGCCGCCTTCACCGCCGCCGGCCCGGCGCCGTGCGAGGACAGCGCAAAGAACAGCCCCCCGATGACGGCGGTCGACACCGCCGCGCTGATCTGCAGCGTGGCATTGACCATGCCGGCCGCCAGCCCGGCCCAGCGTGCATCCACCTGGTCCACGTTCAGCCGCACCAGCGCGGGCAGCGCGATGCCCTGGCCGAGTCCGATAAGGAACAGCGGCCCCGGCAGCCATCCTGGCGCATCGACCCAGGCCAGGCCCGCGGCAGCCAGCACGCCCACCACCTCCAGGCCCATGCCGAATGCCGCGGTGTCAGCGCCCAGCCGTCGCGCCAGGGTCGCACCGCCGAAAGGACCGAGCAGGAAGCCGACGCCCAGTGGCAGCACGGCCAGACCCGCGGTCAACGGGTCGTGGCCCAGCCCCCTCTGTTCGTAGACGGCGAACACCAGAAAGAAGGGCGCCAGCGTGTAGAAGAAGAACGCGGCGGCCAGGCTGCGCCGCAGGCCCGGCGAGGCCAGCGCAGCGGGCGGCACCAGCGGCGTGCCGCTGCCCCGCTCCTGCCGCTGTTCCCAACGCCAGAACACAAGCAGGAGCGGCGGCGTGAGCGCGAGAACGCCGATACACCACGCGGGCCAGCCTCGCTCGCGCCCTTCGATGAGCGGTACCACCAGCGCCAGCAGGCCGGCGGCCAGCAGCAGCGCGCCCACGATGTCCAGGCGCGCCGCCTGCTCGGAGCGGCTGTCGCGCACCCAGGCGACGGCCGCCGGAATGGCCAGCGCGATGACGGGCAGGTTGATCAGGAAGACCGTGCGCCACCCTAGACCGAAGAGGTCGGCCGACACCAGCAGGCCGCCCAGCAACTGGCCGGCCACCGAGGCCGCGCCGAAGGTGGCGCCGTACATGCCGAGGGCACGCGACTTCTCCCCGGCCGGAAAGATGGCATGGATGGACGCCAGCGACTGCGGCGCCATCACCGCCGCAGTGATGCCCTGCAGCAGCCGGCCCGCGACCAGCACGCCCGGCGAGGGCGCGCAGCCGCACAGCGCCGACGCCACGCCGAAGCCCAGCATCCCGGCGATGAACATGCGCTTGCGCCCATACAGGTCGCCCAGCCGCCCGCCGAGGATCAGCGTCACGGCATAGGCGGCCGCATACACCGACACGACCAGCTGGGCCAGCGAAGGCGTCGCCTGCAGGTCGGACTGGATGGCGGGCAGCGCCACGTTGACGATGAAGAAGTCCAGCGGCGGCAGCAGCGTGCCGGCCAGCAGCACGCACAGGGCCAGCCAGCGGCGGGCATCGGCGCCGCTGCCTTGCTGCCCGGACGTCGAAAGGTTCATGGCCGCCTTCATGAGGACCGAGCCTTTGTGACTGTCATGACCCGGCCCTCAGTCTTGCGGCGTGAAGTCGGTCGCGATGGACAGGTCGCGCCAGGCAGCGATGTCCGCGCGGAAGGCCTCCAGCTTGCGCGCGGCCGTCCGGTGCGCCGCCGGCCCCAGGGGCAGGTGCAGCGGCGGGTTGCCGGCGTCGACGGCCTGCAGCATGACGGCGACGGCCTTGGCCGGATCGCCGGCCTGCCTGCCATCGTTGCGTTCGCGGTAGTCGCGCCGGGCATGGGCCGTCTGCGCGTAGGCGTCGATCCGGCGGGCCGCCGTAGCCATCGAGCGCCCCAGGAACTCGGTGCGGAAGGGCCCGGGCTCCACGATGATCACCTTCACGCCCAGGGGCGCGAGTTCCTCGGCCAGCGCTTCGGAGAGCCCTTCCACCGCGAACTTGGTCGCGTTGTAGAAGCCCGAGCCGGCCGAGCCCGCGATGCCGGCGCCGGACGACAGGTTGACGATGCGCGCCCCATGACGCCGGCGCAGCGCCGGCAGCGCGGCGCGGGTGGTCTCGATCAGGCCGAACACATTGATCTCGAAGACCGGCCGGTACTCGTGCGGCTCGCCTTCCTCGATGGCCCCGATGAAGCCGACGCCCGCGTTGTTGACCAGAACGTCCAGGCCGCCGAAGGTGCGCTCGGCCAGCGCCACGGCCTGCGCGGCATCGCCGGGGCGGGTGACGTCGAGCGCGACCACCTGCACGGTCTGCGGGTAGCGCTGGCGCAGGTCTTCCAGCGCGGCGACGGACCGTGCGGTGACCACCAGCCGGTCGCCGCGCGCGGCCACCGCCTCGGCCAGGGCGCGGCCCAGGCCCGCCGAGCAGCCGGTGATCAACCAGGTCTTCTTCTGCATGCTTTTCCTTTCGATGCGGTGAGCCGGCCGAGGCGCCGGCATGGAAGGAATCTAGCGATCTGAATCTGTTCGACAACTGACAGTGCTGTACGCTGCCCGTTCATTTCTGAAAGGGGTCGTGCCGTGGAGTGGAGCGATGTCCGCATCTTCCTGGCCGTGGTGCGCGCGGGCACCCTGGGCGGTGCCGCACGCGCCTTGCAGCTGAGCCATCCGACCATCGGGCGCCGGCTCCGGGCGCTGGAGCAGGCCGTGGGCCACACGCTGTTCCAGCGCACCGCGGACGGCTTTGTGCCCACGGACGAGGGCGCCGGCATCGTGGCGCTGGCCGAGCAGATGGAGGAGGGCGCGCTCGCCATGCAGCGGCGCCTGGCAGGCGGGGAAGAGAAGCTGCAGGGCAGCCTGCGGATCTCGTCGGCCGACTGGTTCGGCGCCTTCGTCCTGCCGCCGATCATTGCGGACTACGCCCGGTCGTACCCGCGCGTCGATCTCGAAGTGCTGACCGGCACGCGCCTGTTCAACCTGGCGCAGCGGGAGGCCGACATCGCGTTCCGCATCGTCCCCTTCAACGCGCCCGACGTGGTGCAGCGAAAGCTGGTGCGCCTGCCCTACGGCGTCTACATCGCCACGGCCTCACCCGACCCGGTGTTCGGCGACGGCGCGGGTTTTCGGCTCATCACGCACGACACCTCGACCGGCCAGTTCCCGGACATCGCGTGGCTGAAGACCCGCTTTCCCAACGCCCGGCCGCTGCTGGCATCGAACAACCGCAACGTGCAGGCCCGCATGAGCAGCCACGGCATCGGCATCGCCGTGCTGCCGCAGGTGGTGGGCAACCAGGTGGGCGGCCTGCGCCGGCTGCAACTGCCGGAAGAGCCGCCCGCGCGGGAGATCTGGATGGGCTACCACCGCGACCTGCGGCGGCTGAACCGGTTGCGGGCGTTCATTGCGATCGTGAATGAGCACGTGGCGGGGCTGCAGGGCTGAGGCGCCGGGCACTTGCCGAGCGGCCGCCGGCGGCGGTACGTTGCGGCTTGTCCTTATCGAGGCGGGCAGATCAGGCCGGTGCCGTCTTCAGGCGTCGTCCTCGGCCGGGGCCTCGCCCTCCGGACCCTTGAGCACCTCGAGCACCGTGTCGCACATGGCGTACATCTGGTCCACGAAGGCCGGGCCCAGGGCCGCTTCGAGTTCCTGGTAGACGGCCTCCATGTCCTCGCTCACATCCGCGAACATCTGCTGCGCCCGGCGCGAGAGCGACACATGCTGCCGGCGCTGGTCGTCCGGGTGTCGCTCGCGCTGCACCAGTCCCAGGGCTTCCATGCGCGCGAGCACGCCGCTCAGGCTGGGGCTGGAGATATGGCAGATGGCGCAAAGCTCCCGGGGCTCCAGCGTGCCGCGCACATGGAGCGCGCGAAGGATGCGGAACTGCTGCTCCGTCAGGCCCGTCTTCTTGAGCACATGGCGGAAGCGGCCCACGATGGCAGCGCGCACCTGCAGCAGCAGCAAGGGAAGGTTGCGCCGCGGCTGCGCACGGGCTGAAGGGGCGGGGGAGGGTCGACGCTGGCTGCTGCGCGCGGCGGGCTTGTTCGTCAAGATGCGGCTTCGGTCGGGCGGCCTCCCGATGGGGCGGCCTGCGGGTCGCCCGGATGGTACTGGAGCCCCCTTGCTCAGCACCCTTCAGAGCGGCGCGATGCGCGCGTGCAGCAAGGCGCTGCGCCCTTCGTCCAGCGCGCGGATGCAGCGGGCGACGGCCGCCTCGACATCGGCGGGATCGACCAGCCGCTCGCCGTGAACACCCGCCGCCTCGGCCACGCCGGCGAAGTCCATGCCGGTGGGCAGCACCGATGCGTACTCGTCCGTCGCGAAGGCCCGGCCCTTGGGGTACATGCGCAGGGTGGCTTCCTTCACCGCGGACCAGCCGCCGTTGTCGAGCACGACGGTGAAGATCGGCAGGCCGTACTCCCGCGCCACGGCCAGGGTGGAGGTGGCATTGCTGAAGTAGAAGGTGCCGTCGCCCACGAAATGCACCACGCGGGCGTCGGGCCGCGCCAGCTTGACGCCCAGCGCCGTGCCGGCCGAAAAGCCCAGCCCCCCGCCCGGCAGCCCCAGCAGCGTGCCGGGCTCGTTCCGCGGCACCTGGTCGAACACCGTGAGCGTGTTGCGGATGCCTTCGTTGATCACGGTGTCGCGGCTGTCCAGCGCCCGGTGGATGGCGGCGCACAGGTAGGCCGGGTTGATGGCACCGCGCTCGCCGGGCGCCTGAGCCGCGGCGTCGATCCTGCGCTGGCGCTCGGCATGTTCGCGTTCCAGCTTCCTCATCCGCTCCGCCACCCGTGCCTCGAAGGCCGGTGTGGCGAGCGCCTTCACCGCGTCGATCAGCTGGGCCAGCAGCAGTTCGCTGTCGCCCTCGATGCGTGCGTGGGTGGCAAAGCCCCACATCGGCATGTCGCGCTTGATGGCGTCGAGGTCCATCTGCGCCCACCAGGCGTTCGGGTTGACGCGCGTGGTCTTGGGCACCCAGGGTACGTCGACGTCCAGCATCAGGCCGACGTCGGCCTTCTCGGCGAAGGGGCCGGGCAGGTAGCCGGCAAAGCAGGGGCTGTCGCGGCGGATGTTCAGGTGCACGCTGTTGAACTCGCACACGCGCATGCCGGTGAGCCGCGCCAGCGCGTCCACCAGGGCGGGCGTGCGCGGATGGCGGCCGGCATAGGCGGTGACGAGCAGTGGGTCTTCGCTGGCGACGAGCTTTTCCGCGATCTGCTGGATCGGCGCCGGATGCGCGCCGCCGGCCTTGACCGGCCGATGGCTGGTCGCCGGAAAGGGATGCAGCTCCTGCGGCGGGCAGGGCGCGGCCAGCATCTCGCGCGGCAGCATCAGGTACACGGGGCCCGGTGGATCGCTCTGCATCACCGAGTGCGCGCGGGCGATGACTTCGGCCGCCATCGACGGCCAGGGCAGCGTGTATTCCCACTTGACGTAGGGACGCACCACGCTGCCCTGGTCGAAGGGCTCCTGCACGAAGTGCACATAGGTGTCGCGCCCGCCCTCCACCTGGTTGAAGGTGGTGGCGGGCGCACGGCCGGCCATCAGCAGCACCGGCACGCGGGCGCGGAACAGGTTGTGCATGGCCATGGCCGAGTTGGCCGTGCCGGCATCGACATGCACCAGCACCGCCTGGCCGCGGCCGGTGGCGATGGCGTAGCCGCCGGCCATGTGCAGGGCCGTGTTCTCGTGCGGGCAGAGCACCACCTGTGGCAACGCCCGCCCTTGCTCGCGCCACCGCGCCATCTCTTCGATGAGCGGCGCGTGGTCCGTCCCCAGGTTGCAGAACAGGTGTTCGACGCCGTGGTCCAGCAGCGCCTGCAGCAAATGGTGCGAGGCCGTGTGGGGGGTGGTGTCGTCGTCGGGGGAGCGTTGGAATTCCATGGGGGCGTGGTCAGTTGGTCTGCGCGGCGAGGCCAGCGGCCCGAACGGCCGGCGCGAAGGCGCTCTGCTCGGCCTGGATGCGCTTGCGCACGGCATCGGGTGCGGCGTAGTCGGCCTCGTGGCCCAGGCGCACGAAGGCCTCGCGCGTGGCGGGGTTGGCGAGCACCTTGTTCAGCTCGGCGGACAGCTTGTCGACCACGGCCCGCGGTGTCTTGGCCGGTGCGTAGAGCGCGAGCCACACCTCGAACTCGGTGCCGGGGTAGCCGGCTTCGGCCAGGGTCGGCACGTCCGGCAGGAAGGGCGAGCGCTTCTCGGACGCGACGGCCAGCGGGCGCAGCTTGCCGTCCTGGAGTTGCGCATTGAGCGGGGCCAGATCGGCCATCACCATCACGGTCCGCCCCGTCACCAGATCGGCGATGGCGGGCGTGAAGCCGTTGTAGGGCACGTGGATCATCCTGGCGCCGGCACGCTGGATCAGCATCTCGGTGCCGATGTGCGCCATCGAGCCGATGCCGTTGCTGGCATAGGCCAGCGTGCCGTCGCGCGCCTTCGGGTCGGCGAGCAGCTCCTTCGCGCTCTTGTAGGGCTGCGTGGCCGACACCGCGAGGAAGTAGGGCAGGCGCGACACCTGGCCCACCGGCGCGAAGTCGTTGAGTGGCACGAAGGGCAGCCTGGCCTGCGTGAGCGGCAGCAGCGTCATGGTGGAGCCGCCCGTCAGCAGCAGCGTGTAGCCGTCCGGCGCCGCGCGCGCCACGGCTTCGGCCGCGATCACGGTGTTGCCACCGGGCTTGGACTCGACGACGAAGTTCTGGCCCATCGCCGTCCCCAGCGACTGGGCCACGAGTCGGGCAGCGGCATCCACGCCGCCGCCCGGGGCGTAGGGAATGAGGATGCGCACGGGCTTGGACGGATAGGCCTCCTGGGACAGGCCGGCCCCCGCGACCACGGACAGCGCGACCGCGAGGACGCAACGAAATAGCTTCACCATGTCTGTCTCCTGAGTCGTGACTGCTTGGGGCGTCGCTCGGGCGGCAGATCACTAATATGTGAGCGATTGGGGGATGCTACGGGGGAAGGGGGGGTGGGGGGTCAGCAGTTACCCGCAGGATGTCGCGCCCGCTTTCAGCTGCGAGGCCGTGCTGCCCCAGGTGATGCCTGCAAGGTGCGGCAGCCTGCGCCGGCTGCGAGACTTCATTGCTCTGGTGAAAACGAGGGGCGCATCCGGCGCGGCGCGGGACGCTGGGCGTGGCGATGGAGCTGCGTATGAGCGGTTGCCTTGAGAGGTGTGAGTGGCTCTATGGCAACGGCTTCAAACCCAGTTCTTGCAGAAAGGCGTTGTGGGCGTTCTTCGCCACCGCAATCGCTTCTTCGATCTTCACCAACTCCTGGTGCACTTCGTCGAGATCGATCTCCGCCTCGCCCACCGCCGTGCTGATGTAGCGCGAGATGTTCAGGTTGAAATCGTTTTTCTCGACCTCGGCCATCTCCACCCGGCGTGAGTAACGCGCTTCTTCCTTGCGGAATTGGTAGGTTTCGATGATCTTGGCGATGTGCCCGTCGGTCAGCTGGTTCTGGCGCTTGCCTTTGACGAAGTGCTCGGACGCGTTGATGAACAGCACGTCGTCCGGCTTCTTGCACTTCTTCAGCACCAGGATGCACACGGGAATGCCGGTCGAATAGAACAGGTTGGGGGGCAGGCCGATCACCGTGTCGATGTGTCCGTCCTTCAGCAGCTTGGTGCGAATGCGTTCCTCCGCCCCGCCACGAAACAGCACCCCGTGCGGCAGGATGATGGCCATCACGCCCTCGTCCTTGAGGTAGTGAAAGCCGTGCAGCAAAAAGGCGAAATCGGCGGCGGACCTGGGCGCGAGGCCATGGCTCTTAAATCGCACGTCGTCAGCCAGCGCGTCGGTGGGTTCCCAGCGGTAGCTGAAGGGTGGGTTGGCGACGATGGCGTCAAAGCTCGGCCTCTTGGCCGGGTTCTGCTCGCGCAGCATGTCCCACTCGTTGAGCAGGGTGTCGCCGTGGAAGATATCGAACTCCGTGTCCTTGACCCCGTGCAGCAACATGTTCATGCGGGCCAAGTTGTAGGTGGTGATGTTCTTTTCCTGGCCAAAGATCTTGCCGATGGTGCCCCCCGCCTTGGCCACCTTCTTGCGCACATTGAGCAACAGCGAACCCGAGCCACAGGCAAAGTCCATCACGCTATCAAGCCGCTTCTTGGGGCCGGTCTTCGGCTCCTGGCTGTCCAAAGTGACGATGGCGGAGAGGATGTCGGACACCTGCTGAGGCGTGTAGAACTCGCCCGCCTTCTTGCCGGAGCCGGCGGCAAACTGGCCGATCAGGTACTCATAGGCATCGCCTAGCGCGTCGCGGGTCGAAAGGTGATAAGCCTCCAAACCATCGGCAATCTTCTGAATGATGGTGCAGAGCTTGGCGTTGCGGTCAACGTAGGTCTTGCCCAACTTGGGCGAGCTCAGGTCTATCTCCGAGAACAGGCCCTGAAAGGTGCTCTCAAACGATTCGTTCTCGATGTACTTGAAGCCTTCCTGCAGCGTGTTGAGCAGAAGCGCGTCCTGCGTGCGCGCCATGTTGGCGATGCTGTTCCAAAGGTGCTCCGGTTTGATGACGTAGTGCACCTTACGGCGCATCTGCTTTTCAAAGGCAGGCACATCGCTCAGGTTGCCTTCGTACCACAGCTGCAAAGGCACGGAGCTGTCGATCTTGGCGGGGTAGTCCCGTCCCAGCTCCTTCTCCGCCGCAGTCTCATAGTTGTCAGACAGATAGCGCAGGAACAGGAACGACAGCATGTAGTCACGGAAGTCGTCCGCGTCCATCGCCCCGCGCAGTTGGTCCGCGATGCTCCAGAGCGTATTGCCCAGTTGTTTTTGATTTGCTTCGGTCATGACTTCTGACGTCGTTTGATCTTGGTTTCCAGCGCGGTGAGTTCGGCTTGGTCTTGCTGGTCGGCCTGAATGGCCTCCTGTCGTTTGCGCTCCTGATCGAACTTGATGTACAGATCACCTGCGCGCGCCTCCATCTGCTCATGGCTGATGCTGCCGGCATGCGTGAGCAGCGGGAAGCCGTTGGACGTGATGATCTGGTCCACGTTCTGCTTCCAGAAAGCCATGCGCGTCTCCTGCTTGCTCTTGGCCCGCAGTTCGGCGGTTTCCAGAAAGATGACCACCAGACGGTTCAGCGTGTCGATCTCGTCCTCGGTCAGGTAGTTCTTGGCCACCACGATGTCCGCCTTGCGCACCTTGTCGCCTTTCCAGGCCAGCAGGCCGAAATGCGCATCGGCCGGATTCGCTCGGGCCATGATGAGCTCGGCGGCGGTCTTTTGCGTCACGGCATAGATCAGCAGGTTCTGCACAGTGGCGAAGAACACCTGCGTAGCTTGGTCCGTCTTGTCGTAGTCGCTGGAGAGCGCAAAAAGGTCGCGCACCTTTTGGTAGAAGCGCTTCTCCGACGCCCGGATATCCCGGATGCGCGCCAGCATCTCGTCGAAGTAATCCGGGCGGCCGTCCGGGTTCTTCAGCCGCTCGTCATCCATCACAAAGCCCTTGGACAGGTACTGCTTCAGGATGGTGGACGCCCAACGGCGGAACTGCACCCCACGAGGTGAGCGCACGCGGTAGCCCACGGCCAGGATGGCGTCGAGGTTGTAGAGCAGCGTCTGGTAGCTCTTGCCGTCAGCGGCAGTTGTCAAGGATTCCTTGACAACTGAATCGGTGTCCAGCTCCCCGTCCTCGAAAATGTTCTTCAGGTGCAGGGAGATGTTTTGCTTGGTGGCATCGAAGAGCTCTGCCATCTCAAGCTGGGTCAGCCAGACTGTCTGCTCCTGCGCCCGCAGCTTGATCTGGCTGCGGCCGTCTTCCGTGGTGTAGAGGATCAGGTCGTTCATGGTGCTGGCGCCTGTAAGGGTTGCTCAACGATCGGCTCAGCTAGTGCGGGAGCCCCTGCGGTTGGGCGTGGTGCAGCCGGAAACAATGCTGGATTAAAAGGGTAATCTCTGAGGAAACCGTAAAGGATGGTGCGGAAATAGTCCCGCGTTTCCTCGCCCATTTCCTTTGGTTCATACAATGAGTATTTGCCGTGACTGAGAAGATCAATGAACCGTTGGTGTAGGACGCCGTCAGCATCTTTTGGGTCCTTCTTGATACATGCGGAAAAATGACCGTAGCCGTGGAAAACGGCTGTTTTTTCCAGCACTGATCTAAGCGTATTGAAGTGATGAGTGTAGATTTTGTCGCTCTGTGCCGCTTCATAGAGCTCCACCATTGAAGCGACGTGGTGGAAGAATGGTGTGTCGGACTTTTGCCGGTGCAACTTGTAGCCTCCACCATTTCGATCTCTGTTAAGGCAGTATTGCGGAAAGTCCCGCGTGTTCAGCAGGTTTTTGATCTCGTTACTCAGAACATTGAAGAACAGGATGTGATGCGTAGAGATGACCGTCTTGAGTTGATTCGGCGTTTCACGGAATAGCTGTACTAGATGATTGGCGACCACGATAGCGTTATGCTCGTCCAGTGATGAAATCGGGTCGTCAATGTAGATGTATTTAACCCAGTTGTAGGGTCCAGTGCCATCGTCATCCATTGCAAGCCGGACGATAGCGAGAAAAAAGCACCAGATAAAGATGTTCTCTTCACCTCGTGAAATCTTGATATTGTCCACGGTGGTGGTGGATCCTTCATTCACCATGTGACGCCAAAATCGGACAATCCTGCGCTCACCGATAGTCTTTCCTTCATCGTTCTTCAAAGGAATGGTGTCCAGCTTGAAGTCGAAATCAGCGTAGCGCTGCAACAGCGGACGAATCCGATTGTCCATTTCAAGTTCCTCAAGACCGGCAAAGAACTTGGAAGATGGATGAAGCATCAAATAGCGCTCGCTGTCCCCATCGAGATCGTTGTGCCAAGAGAACAGATCTTCGGTAAATGCGTTGAAGTAAAGTGTGTCGGGCTGCCCCGCTTGCTTTCCCACATCCTTAAAGGCGCCAGATAAGCGCGTTTTTCCTGTGCCGTTGTAGGCATAGAGCAGAATGAACCTCTTGATTTCCAATTGACTTCGGAAATCCACTGCTAGGGCACTCAGATTGGCGTAGGGAGTTGCGCTCATTCCTCAACCTCTTCCAGCGATGGGAAAAGTTGCTGCATTAGACTCTTCTTGTGTGTCTTGACGGCTTCGAGCTTTTGAGTTTCGGCGGTGATCAGGCGGTCGAGGCGACTCAAGCAGCCAGCTATGCGTTGCTGCTCGGCTGTGTCCTCAGGATAAGCGATTTCTATTTTGGAGAACTCAGTTTTGTTAATAATGGGCAATGTGGACGATGCCGGAATGGTTTTGATCCTCGGCGTAAGGTTGAGCAGCGCGTAATAAGTAAATTCTCCGACCGTCTTCCTATTCGGCACTACGGCATTGATCTGCTGATTGGTGATGCTTGGGCCTACCGTGAGCGCCATTTTTCCTATGGAGGCAATGCATGTGTACACAATGCTGCCCTCTGGCAACACCTTAGTGCTTTTCGTTTGGTTAACTTTCCGGGCGGTAATGTGCTGGTATTTGGCGTCCTCGTCGATGTCTGTCGGTGTGATGAAAAGGATGTCGCCGCCCCAAAGATCAGGCTCTTTAGTGCTAGGTGTTTTTCCGGTGATGATTTCCCCAAGCCCCGCCAGTGGCTCATTCAGCCAATCCCCAGAGTATTGGAACTCCGGAAAGCGGAGGCGGGGTCGGGTTTCGTTTCCGAAGGGGAAGAGCTTCTGCATCAGCCCTTTTTTTTGTGTCTTTAGTGCGTCTACTTTCCGCGCTTGCGCGGCTATTAGCTCGTCCACCGAACTCAGGCAGGCGGCCACTTTCTGTTGTTCGGCGAGTTTTGGGACCGGGAGCATCAGTTCTGAGAACTGTGCATAGCTGATCATTTTCCCGTCCCGCAACCCTTCAAGGTTCTTGGTAAGAACGCGGATGAATTCGTCAGTTTTGAGGTAGTGGCGGAAATATTCGTTACTTCCTTCGTCGCGACGACGAAGGATAACGTACGCCGGACTGCAGATTCCATGGTAACGGGAATACTCAATACCACCTTGGAATGATCTGAGACTAATGATGAAGTCGCCAACACGAACGACTTTGTAGCTTTCGATGCTTTTTTCAGTAACCGACACGTGATAGTCGATCATGTGTCGGGGAATGGCCCCGTGCTCCTGGGTGATTGCAAGAACAGGAAGACCCCACTCAGGATTCCGATCGTTGATCTGATCAAATAACGAATTGCCGGCTTCCAGAGTCCACCCTTGTGCGGTCCGAAACTCCGGGAACCGCCTCTTCGGGACGAGAGCTGACTTTCCGTCTTCTTTCGAAGTGGCAATCTTGGTGTTATTGCTCATAAGCACTGAGTCCTGAAATGTCGCGGCCGCCAGCCCGTTGAGCCAGCAAGGGGTGCAGGTCCTTCATCAAGGCAAGTTCGGCTTGGCTGCGGGCTTTCCAGCCAAGGTCGAGTGGGGCCATGAGGTCGCTGAGTTGTTCGCCATCGAAAATCATTCGGTCGAGGATGTCGTCCACAAAGGTTTGCAGGGCGGCGGTGGCCAGGCCGTGCTTGGCGGCAACGGCAGCGAGTTCTTTGGCGCTCTTCTCTGCCTTGAAGCTAGCGTAGCCGTCGCGGATGGCGGTCTCAGACAGGCCTTCTCCGGCCTTGAGCGTGCCGATGTATTCGGCGATTGACTCGCGCTCGTTCATGAACTTGGCGTCAGCACTGATGAGGCCGATGAGTTCCTCGCGTGTCATCGTGGCCTTGCCTCGGCCTTTGCCCATCTCGCCCGCCGAGTACTTGGCAATGAGGCCCATGATGTAGTCGTAGTCAATGACGGCGGAGGCGAAGAGCACGAACTCGAAGTCGAGCTGGTCCACCGGGTCGTCGGTGGTGTTGCTGTCTTGGCCGCCGGTCTGGTTCTGCTGGTCTCTGAGCTGTTTGGCGGTTTCCAGGTACTGGCCTTTGAAGCCGCGCAGGTTTTCATCAGGCAGCACCTTCTCGATGGCGGCTTTGTTGTCGTCGGTCAGATCGGTGTACTGGTCCAGCTGGGTTTTGAGTCGCTGCACTTCCTTGAAGTGGGTGACGAAGGCGGCGCGGGCCGCGTCACCCTTCAGGTTGGCCACGGCGGAGGGTGTGCAGGCCATGCCATGGGACTGCATGAAGTCCCCCAGCTTCTGCACGGCGGCTTCCAGCTTCTGAATGACTACCGGCGCTTTGTCCACAAGCCAGATTTCCCGCGCTTGTTCGGCGGTCTTTTCGCCACTGAAGAGGGCAATGGCGGCATCGACCGCTTCTTGCTGCTGCCGGAAGTCGAGGATGTTGCCGTAAGGCTTGCTGCCGTTGAGTACGCGGTTGGTGCGCGAGAAGGCCTGAATCAAGCCGTGGTGCTTGAGGTTCTTGTCCACGTAGAGCGTATTCAGGAACTTGGAATCGAAGCCCGTGAGCAGCATGTCCACGACGATGGTGATGTCGATCTTCTCCACGGCCGGGTAGTCCGCGTTGGGCCACTGCTGGTCCTTGATGCGCTTTTGCACGTCCTGGTAGTAGAGGTCGAAGTCGCTCAAGCGGTGGTTGGTGCCATAGCGGGCGTTGTAGTCGCCAACGATGGATTCAAGCGCCTGCTTTTTCTTCTCCGGATCGACCTTGTTGTCCTCCTGCTCCTGAGGAAGATCGCTGGACAACTGGGTGATGTCCTTCTTTGCCGTTTCGTTCTCGGCGAGCTCGGCGGGCGGCGAGAAGACGCAGGCGATGTTGAGCGGCTTGAAGTCGGGGTCGGCGGCCAGCCTGTCCGCCTGCATGGCCTTGAAGAGGGCGTGGTATTCGATGGCGTCGTTGATGGACGCCGTGGCGAGGATGGCGTTGAAGCGGCGCGCGCCGGTGGCGGCGTCGTGCTTTGCCAAGATCGCGTCGATGACGGCCTTCTTGGGGATGGGCTCGCCCGGCTTAGGCGGGTTTTTGCCCTCTGGCTTGAAGTAGTCGATGTGGAAGCGCAGGACGTTGCCGTCCTCGATGGCGTGGGTGATGGTGTAGGCGTGGAGCTGCTTCTCGAAGAGCTCTTCGGTGGTTTGGTACGAAGCCACCTCGCCGTCGATCTTGACGCGGCTGGCGTTGCCGTTGGGGCCACCAAAGATAGGTGTGCCGGTGAATCCGAAGAGTTGGGCCCTGGGGAAGAACGTCTTGATGGCCTTATGGTTCTCGCCGAACTGCGAACGGTGGCACTCGTCGAAGATGAAGACGATGCGCCTGTCCTTCAGCGCTTCGAGCTGTTCCTTGTAAGTTGCCTGGCCGCTCTTGCTGCGTTGCTTGTTGCGCTTGCTGTTTTCATCCAGCGCCAAGCCCAGCTTCTGGATGGTGGTGACGATGACTTTGTCGGCGTAGTCGTCAGACAGCAGCCGGCGCACCAGGGCGCCTGTGTTGGTGTTTTCTTCGACGCAGCCCTCCTGGAAGCGGTTGAATTCCTCCCGCGTCTGGCGGTCGAGGTCTTTGCGGTCCACGACGAACACACATTTGTGGATGTGCTCGTTCTCCTTCAGCAGGGTGGACGCCTTGAAGGAGGTCAGCGTCTTGCCGCTGCCGGTGGTGTGCCAGATGTAGCCATTGCCGTTGTCCTCGTCGATGCACTTGATGATGTTCTGTACGGCATAGACCTGATACGGCCGCATGACCATGAGCTTTTGCTCGCCGGCCAGCAGCACCATGTAGCGGCTGATGGTCCGGCCCAGGTCGCACTTTTTCAGGAAGTGGTCGGCGAACTCGTCGAGTTGGGTGATCTTGCGGTTGGCCTCGTCCGCGAATTCATAGATGGGCAGAAAGCGCTCATCAGCATTGAAGGCAAAGTGCCGAGCGTTGTTGTTGGCGAAGTAGTAAGTACGGTCGCGGTTGCTGACGATGAAGAGCTGCATGAAGCAGAGCAGCGTCTTGCTGTAGCCATTGCCGGGGTCCTGCTTGTATCCGACGATCTGCTCCATGGCCCGGCGTGGATTGATGCCGAGCGTCTTCAGCTCGATCTGCACGCAGGGCACGCCGTTGATGAGGATGAGAACGTCGTAGCGGTGGTGGCTGTAGTCGGTGTTGATGCGCAGTTGGCGAACAACCTCGAAGTGGTTCTTGCACCAGTCCTTGACGTTCACCAGCGTGTAGTTCAGCGGCGTGCCGTCGTCGCGGGTGAAGGCATTGACGCTTCGAAGGGTTTTGGCGGCCGCGAAGACATCCGGCGTGACGATTTCGTCCAGGAGCCTGGCGAACTCGGCGTCGGTCAGCGTGACCCGATTGAGGGCGTTGAATTTCTCGCGGAAGTTCTTTTCCAGGCCGGCGCGATCTCCAATGTCACTGCGATATTCGTACTTCAGGTTCTGAAGCTTGCCGACGAATCCGTACTCGAGGTGCTCTTCTTTGACGTAGTGGCTCTGAGTGCCGGACGGCTGATCGTAGGGAGGCTTGGATGGCGGCATGGGAGAACGGGCGTTGTGTCGGCGCAAGCGCCAACGCAAGTTGGGCTACTCCTGCGAACTTTAGCTGTTCGTCACCTTCAATATCCGTCCGACGCGGCCATTCGAAGCGATGCATGTCGACATGCCGTGGCCCTCGGACAGGGTTGCGATGAGATGTGCGGCTTTAGATCAGCAGCAACGCAGATCCGACGGCGAGCGCCAGCTACTTTCAAAAAGGGTCTGTCTTGACCCCCATCACCACCCCCCGCCTAGAATCGCCCCCGCTCCGGGGTGCACGTATGGCGTGCTGAGACGGCGGACCTGACCGCCGGAACCGCGAACTTGATCTGGTTAGTACCAGCGTAAGAAGAGCTGCAGCGCCAAGGCGCGTGTGTCCGTCCATCCGTCCGCCGATCCATCGGCGGGGCCGGGCTCACCCGCATCCCTCTTGGCGCCGATGGCGGGGCATCCATCCACCCATGTGCTTTGGAGAGTCCGCCCCATGAACGCCCCCGACAAGTTCGCCCATCTGCTCGCGCTGACGCGTGAGCCCTTTCCCGCTTCCACCAAAGGCCGCATCGCCGGCAGCCGGCCCGACCTGCGGGTGCCGGTGCGCGACGTGCGCCTGACCAACGGCGAGACGGTGTCGCTCTACGACACCTCCGGCCCCTACACCGACCCCAATGCCGAGATCGACGTGCGCCGCGGCCTGGCCGGCGTGCGCGCCGCCTGGATCGACGAGCGCGGCGACACCGAAAGCTACGAAGGCCGCATCCGCCAGGCGCTGGACGACGGTGCCAAGCATGCCGAGCAGCAGGCCCCGCAGGAGCACGAGCGCATCACCCAGTTGCGCGCCGAGGCGGCCGCCCTGCAGCGCCAGCCGCGCCGGGCCAAGAGCGGCATGAACGTCACGCAGATGCACTACGCCCGCCGCGGCATCGTCACGCCCGAGATGGAGTACGTGGCCCTGCGCGAGAACGGCCGCCGCGAATGGATGGCCGAGTACCTGGCCGACGAGGAGCGCGCACGTCGCGTGGCGGGCAACCCGCTCGGTGCTTCGATCCCCAAGATCATCACGCCGGAGTTCGTGCGCGACGAGGTGGCGCGCGGGCGCGCCATCATCCCGGCCAACATCAACCACCCCGAGGTCGAGCCGATGGCCATCGGCCGCAACTTCAAGGTCAAGATCAACGCCAACATCGGCAACTCGGCCGTCACCTCGAGCATCGAGGAAGAGGTGGAGAAGCTGGTGTGGGCCATCCGCTGGGGCGCAGACAACGTGATGGACCTGAGCACGGGCAAGAACATCCACACCACGCGCGACTGGATCGTGCGCAACTCGCCGGTGCCCATCGGCACCGTGCCGATCTACCAGGCGCTCGAAAAGGTGGGCGGCGTGGCCGAAGACCTGACCTGGGCCATCTTCCGCGACACGCTGATCGAGCAGGCCGAGCAGGGGGTGGACTACTTCACCATCCACGCCGGGCTGCGGCTGCCCTTCATCCCGATGACGGCCAAGCGCATGACGGGCATCGTCTCGCGCGGCGGCTCGATCATGGCCAAGTGGTGCATCGCCCACCACCGCGAGAGCTTCCTCTACGAGCACTTCGAGGAGATCTGCGAAATCATGAAGGCCTACGACGTGAGCTTCTCGCTCGGCGACGGCCTGCGCCCCGGCTGCGGTGCCGACGCCAACGACGAGGCGCAGTTTGCAGAACTGCGCACGCTGGGCGAGCTGACGCAGATCGCCTGGAAGCACGACGTGCAGACCATGATCGAAGGCCCGGGCCATGTGCCGCTGCACATGATCCAGGCCAACATGGACGAGCAACTCAAGCACTGCCACGAGGCGCCGTTCTACACGCTGGGCCCGCTGACCATCGACATCGCCCCGGGCTACGACCACATCGCCAGCGCCATCGGCGCCGCCATGATCGGCTGGATGGGCACGGCCATGCTGTGCTACGTGACGCCCAAGGAGCACCTGGGCCTGCCCGACCGCGACGACGTCAAGCAGGGCATCATTGCGTACAAGATCGCGGCCCACGCCGCGGACGTGGCCAAGGGCCACCCGGGCGCCCGCGCGCGCGACGACGCGCTGAGCAAGGCGCGCTTCGAGTTCCGCTGGGAAGACCAGTTCAACCTGGGTCTGGACCCGGACACGGCCCGCGACTTCCACGACGAGACGCTGCCCAAGGATTCGAGCAAGGTGGCGCACTTCTGCTCGATGTGCGGGCCCAAGTTCTGCTCGATGAAGATCACGCAGGAAGTGCGCGAATACGCCGCCCAGGGCATGGACCAGAAGTCGCGCGAGTTCCGCGAGGGCGGCGGCGAGTTCTACGTGCCGATCCAGCCGGCCAAGGGCTGAAGCCTGAGCGGCGTGCGAGCGGGCCGCATGCCGGTCCGACGAGCGGAGCGCGTCGCAAGGCGGCGGTCGCCTACAGGCCCTCTCCCCCGCGGGAGAGGGGGCAAGGCACCTTGCCTGCCGGGGCGGCCCGTTCAGTGCGCGGGGTACGCCACGGCGCGCGCAGCCGCCAGCCGCGGCGCGGGCAGCGGCTCTTCCACGCCGGTGGTCGCGTCCTGCGGCACCTCCTGGTAGACATTTGTCGCCGGGGCCACCACCGGGCTGCGGCCGTCCTTGAAGGACTGCTCGCGCACCAGCAGCCAGTAGGCCTTGTTCAGCGCCATGGCGCGCTGCGGGCTGGGCAGCGTCATCGACGAGACGTCGGTGGCGAGCCGCGCGAAGGCCTCGGGCTTCTCGCGGCCGTCGGGGCCGAAGTATTTGGTCAGCAGCTCCAGGTTCTCCCGGAACTCGTCGCCCGCATGGTTGGCGCGCAGGTAGCTCGCGTACTCGGGCTGTCCATCGGTGCGTAGCGGGTCGGGCACGGGCGGCTGGTGCACCATGTCGCTCCAGGCCAGCCAGCCATGCGCCGCGCCGGTGCGCAGCTTGCGCGCGAAGGCGAAGCTGCCGTCCTCGGTGGCCGAGATGCCGCTGTGGCAGCCCATGCAGTAGACGGTTTCCTCGAAGCTCTGCGGCCGTAGCTGGCCTCGGCGGTCCTCGATGAAGCCCTGGTAGACCCAGCCCTGCCGGTTGGACAGCCCCCGCTCCGCATTGCCCGGGAAGACCTCCGGGTTCTCGGGCTTGAGCGCCTGCTCCTTGCCTTCGATGGAGGCGGTGTGGCGCAGCTGCGAATAGGTGCGCCAGCCGTCCTTGCGGGCGTAGCGCAGCTCCTTCATGCGCGGCGATGCGGACACGGTGCCGTCGTTGCCCACCGCCAGGTAGCGCACGCTGTGCAGGAACTCCGTGCCTTCGGGGTACAGCCCCGCCGCCAGGTGCACCCGGCCGGCCGCCTGCTGGTCACCGGCCTGGCCGGCATAGCGCATGCGCCGCTGCGGCCCTGCCGGCCAGATGTAGGCGATGTGGTCGGCCATGCCCAGGTGGCCGTCGCCGTCCAAGTCCGTGCCCAGGGCGCGCTCGTCCACCGGGTCGATGAGGACGTCCTGCCGTGTGATGAGCGACTCGACGATGGCCAGGTTGACGGTGTAGACCGCCAGGCTCTCGCGGCCCTGCGCGTCGCGGCGGAAGGCCGCGGGCAGCCGGATCGCCACGTCGTCGAAGGAGCCGTTGGTCGGCATGAAGGCGCCGGGGAAGGGGTGGTAGACGAAGCTGCGCCAGCCGGTGGGCGTGCCGTCGGGCGCATGGTCCCAGCCCTGGGCGTCGAAGTTCAGCCAGGCATCGGGGCGGTAGCCGTCCCAGCGGCCGTTGCCGTCGGCGTCCCAGCGGGCGGGCAGCTGCGCCAGGCGCTCGGTCAGCCGAAGCGTGCCGTTGGCGCCGTGGTAGTTGTCCTCGGCGACATAGCGGGCCATGTCGGCGTCTGCGATGGCCGCGACCTCGGACCGCCGGTCCTTGAACAGGTTGGTCCAGGGGTTGCGTGGCGCCATGCCTGCCTGCAACTGCGGGAAGGAATATTCCTGCTGCAGCTCGGGCTGGCCGTTGGGATTGGGCTCGGGCGCCTCGGCATGGCAGACGTAGCAGGGGTTGTGGCGCAACGCCGCCACCTTGGCGATCGTGTAGCACTGCGGCGGGATGTAGGCGAGCCGGTTTTCCAGCGTGCGGCCCTCCAGGCTCACGCCGCCATCGTCCGGGTCGGCGCAGCCCGCGAGCAGCAATGCTGCGCCGACCAGCAGGGGCGTCAGCGCCGCGCTTGCCCGCCCCTGGCGGCCCCTCACTTCTTCAGCACCGGCAGCGGGCCGATGTAGCCCAAGTACGAGCGGCGCTCCGCGCTGGTGGGGCTGACCATGCTCTGGTCGCTCTCGCCATACGGGTGCTGCACCACGTTCAGGATGTAGCTGAAGTTGTTGATGTTGGGGTGGTAGTAGAGGCTGGTCACTTCCGAGCCGTAGGGCGTGGTCATGATGCGGGTGAGCTTTTTCGTCTCGATGTTGTAGGCCCAGGTCATGTCGTTCTGGTGGCCGTCGTCGGAGTCCTCGCCGATCAGCAGGGTCTTCTGGCCCGGCATGAAGGTGATGTTGTCCGGGTTGGCGATGCCGTCGAGCGAGCAGACGTTGCCGACGCTCGGGCCGCTCGGGTAGGCGTCGACGGTGCGCGGGTTCAGGCGGTTGGGGTCGGCCTTGGCGGTCATGATGCCGGCCAGCACGCCGTGCATGGACTTGGCCACGTAGTCGCTGCCGATGGTGGCATCGCTGCCCATGTCGTAGGCGTAGACGGCGCCGCAGTGGTTGAAGATGGCCTTGATGTCGTTGTTGCCGCCGCGGTCGTACTGGGTGTTGGCCACGCCCAGCTTGCGGTTGTCTTCCATGCCGCGCTCCAGGAAGCTGTACGACACGTACATGCGCTTGCCGTCCGGGTCGAAGGTCATGCCTTCTTCCTTGCGGAACTCCATGGTGGCGCCCAGGTAGGCGGCGTAGCGGCGCGTCTCCAGGAAGGCGGCGGCCTTCTCCTTGCCCGACTTGAGGGCCAGGCACTCCAGGCCGTAGGTCGTGTTCACGGACTTGAAGCCGGTGGCGCATTGCGCATTCGAATCCGGCGTGGCCGTGTCGAAGATGTCCGAGAACTTGGTGCCGGCGTCGATCAGCGTCTTGATCTCGCTGTCGCTGGCGTGGCCCAGCTTGATCCACGACACGTTGGCGTCCACCAGGTCGGTGGTGCCGGCCGGGGTGGTCTGGTTGACCTTGATGGCGTAGAGCGTGCCGGCCGTCAGATCGCCCGCCTTGTCGGCGGTGTACATGTAGTAGCTGGTGTTGGTCTCGTCGTCCGACTGGTAGACGGTGCGGTTGTCGGGCATCACGTACGACAGCTCGTGCGACATGCGGCCCATGCTGTAGTGCTTGGTCACCGTGGCGTTGGCCGATTCGTCCACCGCCACTTCGACCGGGTAGCCCCAGAAGTACAGGTTGCTCTTGGAGGCATCGCCGCCGATGGTGGTGCCGCCGCCGAAGTAGGTCGCCATGTATCCGGCGCGGCCGGCGCGGGCGTCCGGCGCGTCCTCTTCGCTGCCCAGGTGGGTCTGCCAGGGCGTGACGCTGCCCGCGCAGGGGCTGACGATGCCGTTGATGCCCGACAGGTCCAGCGCGCGGGTGCTCACGGCGGTGAGGGCGCCGCTTTGCTTGTCCTGCGACAGCTCGGTCAGGTACAGCGCGCCGGGAATGTCTTCCATGTGCGCGACGGAGAACAGCTTGCTGCCGACCTTAAGGATCGAGGTGAAGTCGTTGGCGTCGGAGATGGTGGTCGAGCCGTCCGAGGCCAGGATGGGCTTCATCTGGTTGTCCAGGATGAGGCCGTAGGTGTTGAGGCTGGCGTCGCTGCCGCGGCGGTCGCCCGAGCGCAGGATGGTGTTGAAGCCGGTGGGCACGGTCTGCCCGTTGATGGTGGCCGAGCTGGTGGCGCGCACCTGGCGCTTCTCGCTGTCGGTGAAGGCGGCCGTGATGCTGCCGAAGGCGGCGTCGAAGGCCTGGGCGATGGCGGTGAGCACCGACCCGCCAGTGTTGCTGCTCGAAGACGAGGTGGTCGTACTGCTGGTGCTGCCGCTCTGCGTGGGAGTGGCGACGGGCGTGAAGACGGACGACGAGCCGCCGCCGCAGGCGGCGAGTTGGATGGTCACACCAGCCAGCGCGACCGCGCCGAGGCGGGTGGAAAGTTTCTGGAGGGACATGGTTGGGGTTCTGGTTTTCATGTGGGGTGATTCCTGAGCTCCTCGCTCGCGGCGGAGTCTGGTTCCCGGCCATGAAAGCGGAGTGACCGGAAGCTGACTCGCATGGTCAGCTTGGCGGCAGCCATCGCACCGTTCCCTCTGGATGGCAGCCCGTAGGCCTGCGACTACAGCCGGGGCACAGCAACAGGTCCACCATCGCGGACATGAACCATCCACCTCTTCAACTCATCGTGGAGGAGCCGCAACCCGGCGCCTTCGTGTGGAAGCTCCAGCAGACGGATGCGCAGGGGCAGCCCCGGCGCACCGTGCGCGAGTGCGAGTCGCCCGCGGACAGCTACGAGGCCGCGCTGGCCAGCGGAACGCGGGCGCTGAAGACGGCTCTGCGCGAGGGCGAGCCGTCGCATGCCTGATAGGCATGTCTGAGCCTTCGGCGCGTCGTACGCGCCGCTGAAGGGGGCCTGCCAGTTCCGACACGCCGGTCCCAGCGAGGCGAGTCGGAGGATCGGGCCAGTGTCCAAGCCGCATGGCGCTGGCGAGGACGTCACCTTCGGGTGCGTGCATGTGCCGCGCGCCCCGGCGGTGTGCGCGCCGGCGTTGGATTGTCCCCATGCGGGAGACAAAGTAATTCCTTTTGCGGGATTTATCTGTGGGTGGCCCTGCGGCACACTTTCGGCTGCCCGCGCGCGACCGGTTCCATGCCGTCTCGTTGCCATCCGAGCGCGAGGCGTCACCCCGGGGCCCGTCCATGCACATCGCTTCCGTTTTCGTCTCTGCTCGCCGTGGCGCTGGCCCGCTGGCCGGTGCCGGGCTGGCCCTGGCGCTTGCTGCGCCGCTCGTGCAGGCACAGGAGCCGAATGCGCTGACGCCTTTCTCGGCCGCGGCCGGCGCAACTCCGCCCGCACCCTGGCACTTCAGCACGCTGCCCAACAAGACGCCCACCCACTTCGACGTCGTCTCGGAAGACGGGCGCCGCGTGCTCAAGGTCGAGGCCAACGATTCCTATAGCCTGCTGTCGCACCGCGTGCAGTTGCCGCTGAACGAGTCGACGGTGCTCAGCTGGCGCTGGCGCGTCGACCAGTTCGTCGATGGCGCCGACCTGCGCACCCGCACGGGTGACGATGGCGCGGCCAAGCTCTGCGTCTTCTTCGACTTTCCGACCGACCGGCTGCCGCTGCTGGAGCGCACGCGCCTGGGTGTGGCGCGCAGCGTCTCGGGCGAGGACGTGCCCAGCGAGGCCTTGTGCTACGTCTGGGACGGCAAGGAGGCCAAAGGCCAGATGCTCGTCAACGCCTTCACCAACCGCATGCACATGGTGGTGCTCGAATCCGGCCCCGCCGCGCAGCCCGGCACCTGGGTGAGCGAGCGCCGCAACCTGCTGGCCGACTACCGCCGCGCCTTCGGCACCGAGGCACAGGGCGCCACGCCCGGCGTGGCGGCGGTGGTGGTCTCGGCCGATGCCGACAACACGCACGGCCACGGCCTGGCGTACTTCTCCGACCTGAGCCTCGTGGGCCCCGCCGGCGTGCGCGCCGAAGCGCGGCCCACGGCCAGTGGCATGGCCGAATAGGGGGACTGCCATGAACGACGTCATCTCGCTGCTCGCCACCCAGGGCCCCGCCGTGGTTCTGGTGGTGACGCTGGCCGCCCGGCTGGGCGCGCCCGTCCCGGCCGTGCCGTTTCTGGTGGTGGCGGGTGGCCTGGCGATGGGGGGCACGGTGCTGAATGCCGTGGCCATCGTCCTCGCCTCGCTGCTGGGCAACATCCTGGGCGACGGCGCCTGGTTCCTGGCCGGACGGCGCTGGGGCTATGCCGTGATGCGGCTGCTGTGCCGCGTCTCGCTCTCGGCCGACACCTGCGTGTCGCGCAGCGAAGCGATCCTCGGCCGGTGGGGCGGGCTGTCGCTGATCGCGGCCAAGTACGTGCCCGGCGTGTCGGTGGTGGCGCCGCCCATGGCTGGCGCGCTGGGCATGTCGAATGCGCGCTTCCTGGCCTTCGAGACGGCCGGCGCCCTGGTCTGGACGCTGGGCTATCTGTTGCTGGGTGCCGTGTTCCACGCCGCCATCCGCGATGTGCTGGCCGTGCTGGCCAACATCGGGCTGGCCGCCACCGTGGTGGGCGGTGTGCTGCTGGTGGCCTTCGTGCTCTGGCGCTACCACCAGCGCCGGATGGCACGCCGCGCCGACGACATCGTGACGATCAGCGTCGACGCCCTGCGCACGGCGCTGGCGCAGGGGCGCGCGCCGACGCTGCTCGACGTGCGTGGCGATCAGGTGCGGGCGATCGACCCCAGGGCCATCCCGGGCGCGGTGGGCTTCGCGCTGGCCGAGCTTCCGCATGCGCTCGGCCCCTTGGCCGATGGCCGCGACCTGGTGGTGTTCTGCGACTGCCCGGCCGATGCATCGGCCATCGCGGCGGCACGGGCGCTGATGGCGGCAGGGCTGCCGCGGGTGCGCGTGCTGGAAGGTGGCCTGTCGGCCTGGGCGGCCGCCGACGTGGGCGATGGCGGGGCGGTCGAGGCGGCGCTGCCCGTTCCCGCATCGCTGGGCGCGACCGGCGCCGCCTGAGGCCTGGGCAAGGCGGCGAGGTTTTCGTGGCAACCTCGCCGGCTCATGCAAGCCCTTCTCGACGCCATCCATTCCCTAGCGCCCGCCCCTGACGCGCGGCGGATCTTCCACGGCCGTGGTGGCCTTCACGCCGGCTGCGAGCACCTGGTGCTCGACGCCTATCCCCCGGTCTTCGTGCTCACCAGCTTCAAGCCGCTGGCCGATGAGGACCTGGCCCGCATCGGTGAGGCCCTGCAGGCGCGATGGGCCGAGGTGGCGCCCGGCGAGCCGCTGAACTGGGTCTACCAGTGCCGGCACGAGGGGCGCAGCGAAACGCGCCTGATGGCCGGCGCAGTGCCCGACCCTCATGTGGTGACCGAGGACGGCGCCCGCTACCGCGTGCATGTGCTGCGCGGCCAGAACCACGGCCTCTTCCTCGACATGGCCGGGGGCCGGCGCTGGGTGCGCGCGCACGTGGCCGCGCGGCCGGGCTCGGCGGTGCTCAACCTCTTCGCCTACACCTGCGCCTTCTCGGTGGTGGCGCTGCAGGCCGGCGCGGGCCGCGTGGTCAATGTGGACATGAGCGCCGGCGCCATCGCCATCGGCCAGCAGAACCACCGGCTCAACGGCGTGGAAGGCGGCGCCAGCTTTCTGCCCCACGACCTCTTCAAGACCTGGGGCAAGGTCACGCGCGGCGGGCCCTACGAGCTGGTGGTGGTCGATCCGCCCAGCTACCAGAAGGGCAGCTTCGTGGCGACCAAGGACTATGCGCGGCTGATGCGCCGTCTGCCCGAGTTGCTGGCGCCGGGCGGCCATGCGCTGCTGTGCCTCAACGCGCCGGAGCTGGGCGTGGCCTTTCTGCAGGACCAGATGGCCGAGCTGGCGCCTTCGCTGCGGTTCGTGGAGCGCGTGGCCAACCCGGCCGCCTTCGCGGATGTGTCGGCCGACCGGGCGCTGAAGGTGCTGGTGTACGCGGCGCCTGCCGGCGAGTAGGCCGCGGGCGTCATTCAGCGATGGGTGGCCCGGTCATGCGCGAGGCGGTCAGGCCAGGCCAGTGACGACAGAGAAGGGACTGCCCATCAGCCCTCCGGTTTCTGCTGCGCCGCCGCGGCCCGAAAGGCGCCGGGGCTCTGCCCCGTCCATTCGCGGAAGGCGCGCGAAAAGCTCTTCTCGTTGCGAAAGCCCACCGCCAGCGCCACCTGCTTGACCGGCCGCGCCGTGCGCTGCAGCAGCTCGATGGCCTGCTGCTGGCGCACCTCGTCCTTCAGGCCCTGCAGGCTCAGCCCTTCGGCCAGCAGCTGCCGGTGCAGGGTGCGGCTGGAGATGTGCAGCAGCGCCGCCAGGCCCTCCGCGGTCGCGGCCTGCGCGCCGTGGGTGCGCAGCGTCTCGCGCACGCGCTGGCCCAGCAGCCGGTCGCGCCGGTACTGCAGCACGGTGAGCGGCAGGGCGCGGCGCAGCATGGTGCGCAGGGCCGCCTCGTCGCGCAGCAGCGGCAGCGCCAGGTAGCGCGCGTCGAAGCGAAAGCCCGCCTGCGTCGCGCCGAAGTGGATCCGACCGCTGAACATCAGCCCGTAGGCGTCGGCATGCGGCGGCGCCTCGAAAGGAAAGTGCGCCTCCTGCAGCCACAGCCGCGAGTCGATGGCCCAGCTGGCAAAGCCATGCAGAAAGCGCAGGCTGGAGACCAGGCAGAACTCGCGGAAGCTGCCGAGGGGGCGCCGCTCCTCGATCCACACCGAGGCGACCTCGTCCTCCACCTCCAGCCGCAGCGCGATGTCGTCCACCAGCAGCCGGTGGTGACGGCACCAGCGCTTGATGGCCACGCCCAGGTCGGGCGCCGTGATCGAGGCGCGGCACAGCATGCCGTGACTGCCCCAGGGCAGGCGGCGGCTGAACCAGCCCAGGGCCTCGTCGTCCAGCTCCTGCATCGCATGCTCGTTGAGCGCCTCGAACTGCGCCGCGGTGACGCGGGCCTCGGGCCGCCACAGTTCGCGCGGCGTGATCTGTGCCGCGCGCAGGGCCGCGCCCGGGTCCACGCCGTAGCGCGCATAGCCCTGCACGATGGCTCGTACGAAGGCCATCGGCGTGGCCGCGCGCTGGGGTTTGAGGAAGCGGGGAGAGGGCATCTAGTGGATAACCCGAGGCGCCGGGTGATGGCGGGATTTGCAACCATTGTGTCGCCAAATGGGAATCCCCCGGGCGTAAGCTGGCCGGGCTTTCGCACACCTTCCACGGAGACGACGCATGTCCGCACAACGCCTGCCCGGCCTCGACTTCGGCCTGGGCGACACCATCGACGCCCTGCGCGAGGCCATCGCCGATTTCTGCGCCCACGAGATCACGCCCCGCGCCGCGGACATCGACCGCGAGAACCTCTTCCCCCGCGACCTGTGGGCCAAGCTCGGCAGCCTGGGCCTGCACGGCATGACGGTGAAGGAGGAATTCGGCGGCACCGAGCTGGGCTACCTGGCCCACATCGTCGCCATGGAAGAGGTGTCGCGCGCATCGGCCTCGGTGGGCCTGTCGTACGGCGCGCATTCCAACCTGTGCGTCAACCAGATCCACCGCAACGGCAGCGAGGCGCAGAAGAAGAAGTACCTGCCCAAGCTGGTGAGCGGCGAGCACGTGGGTGCGCTGGCCATGAGCGAGCCCAATGCCGGCTCCGACGTGGTGAGCATGAAGCTGCGCGCCGACAAGAAGGACGGCTACTACGTCCTCAACGGCAGCAAGATGTGGATCACCAACGGCGGTGATGCCGACACGCTGGTCATCTATGCCAAGACCGAGCCCGAGATGGGGGCCCGCGGCATGACGGCCTTCCTGGTCGAGAAGGGCTTCAAGGGCTTTTCTGCCGGCACCAAGCTCGACAAGCTGGGCATGCGCGGCAGCAACACCTACCCGCTCTTCTTCGACAACTGCGAGGTGCCCGAGGAGAACGTCCTGGGCGGCGAGGGCAACGGCGCCAAGGTGCTGATGAGCGGCCTGGACTACGAGCGCGCCGTGCTCTCCGGCGGCCCGCTGGGCATCATGGCCGCCTGCATGGACGCGGTGATTCCGTACGTGCACGAGCGCCAGCAGTTCGGCCAGGCCATCGGCGAGTTCCAGCTGATGCAGGGCAAGGTCGCCGACATGTACAGCACCTGGCAGGCTTGCCGCGCCTACGTGTATGCCGTGGGACGGGCCTGCGACACGGCCGACCATGCGCGCACCTTCCGCAAGGACGCGGCCGGCGCCATCCTGTACGCGGCCGAGAAGGCCACCTGGATGGCCGGCGAGGCGATCCAGGCCCTGGGCGGCGTGGGCTACACCAAGGACTTCCCGGTCGAGCGCCTGTGGCGCGACGCCAAGCTCTACGAGATCGGCGCCGGCACCAGCGAGGTCCGCCGCATGCTGATCGGGCGCGAGCTGTTCGCCGAGACGGCCTAGCCTTTTCTCCCTCCCCCTCTGGGGGAGGGCAGGGGTGGGGGCCGCGGCATTCGACCGTGGCGCTGCGCTTGCAGCCGAGGCAGGCCCCCATCCCAACCTTCCCCCGGAGGGGAAGGAGAAAGACACAAGGAGACCCGCAATGAATGACAGCTACGCCCGCGGCGCCACCGAGCCCGCCCTGATCGAGCAGACCATCGGCGACTTCTTCGACGCCATGGTGGCGCGCCAGCCCGAGGCGCTGGCGCTGGTGAGTCGCCACGAGGGCGTGCGTCTTTCCTACGGCGAGTTGCGCCAGCAGGCCAACCGACTGGCCAGCGCCCTGCTGCGCGCCGGCCTGCAGCCGGGAGAGCGCATCGGCATCTGGTCGCACAACAACCTGGCCTGGGTGCTGATGCAGATCGCCACGGCCAAGGCCGGGCTGGTGCTGGTCAACATCAACCCGGCCTACCGCACGTCCGAGGTCGAGTACGCGCTGAACAAGGTGGGTTGCAAGGCGCTGGTGACCATGCCGCGTTTCAAGACCAGCGAGTACCTCGCCATGCTGCGCGAGCTGGGCGCGGCCCGGCTGCCCGACCTCAAGAACATCTGGTGGATCGACGCGCCCGGTGCCGCCGATGAGGCCGGCCCGGACATCGCCACCGACCGCTTCTCACAGTTGCTGGCCAGCGGCGATGCGGCCGACCCGCGTGTGGCCCAGGTGCAGGCCACGCTGCGCGCCACCGACCCCATCAACATCCAGTTCACCAGCGGCACCACCGGCTTTCCCAAGGGCGCCACGCTCACGCACCGCAACATCCTCAACAACGGCTACTTCATCGGCGAATGCATGAAGCTGGGCCCCGAGGACCGGCTGTGCATCCCCGTGCCCATGTACCACTGCTTCGGCATGGTGCTGGGCAACCTGGCCTGCCTGACGCACGGCAGCGCCATCGTCTACCCCAACGACGGCTTCGACCCGTTGCTCACGCTCGAAGCGGTGCAGGCCGAACGGTGCACGGGCCTGCACGGCGTGCCTACGATGTTCATCGCCGAGCTCGACCATCCGCGCTTTGCCGAGTTCGATCTCTCCAGCCTGCGCACCGGCATCATGGCCGGCACCGCCTGCCCCATCGAGGTGATGAAGCGCGTCGTGGACCGCATGCACCTCGGCGAAATCACCATCGCCTACGGCATGACCGAGACCAGCCCGGTGAGCTGCCAGAGCAGCACCGACACGCCCCTGGAGCGACGCGTCTCCACCGTCGGCACGGTGCAGCCGCACCTGGAGGTGAAGATCGTCGACCCCGAGTCCGGCGCCACGGTGCCGCGTGGCCAGCCGGGTGAGCTGTGCACCCGCGGCTATTCGGTGATGCACGGCTACTGGGACGACGAGGCCAAGACCCGCGAGGCCATCGACGCCGAGGGATGGATGCACACCGGCGACCTGGCCACCATGGACGACGAGGGCTACGTCAACATCGTCGGCCGCATCAAGGACATGGTGATCCGCGGCGGCGAGAACATCTACCCGCGCGAGATCGAGGAGTTCCTGTACCGCCATCCGCAGGTGCAGGACGTGCAGGTGGTGGGCCTGCCCGACCGCAAGTACGGCGAGGAGCTGTGCGCCTGGATCATTCCCAAGCCGGGCCAGCAGCCCACCGAGGCCGACATCCGCGCCTTCTGCCAGGGCCAGATCGCGCACTACAAGGTGCCCAAGTACATCCGCTTCGTCGATGCCTTCCCGATGACGGTGACGGGCAAGATCCAGAAGTACCGCATCCGCGACCAGATGGCCGACGAGCTGGGCCTCAAGGCCGAGAAGACGGCATGAGCCTGTCGGCGGTTGCAGGCAGGACCGGTGTGTCGGTGGCGCCCTGCGCCTCAGTCGCGCGAGGCCGGGCCGTGCGGCGCCAGGCCGGCAGCCTGGCGCGCGGCGCGCAGGCGCTTGCGCAGCGACACCTCGGCCATGTCCAGCTCACCCACCAGCTCGCGCAGCGAGGCGTCGTTGATGCGATGCGACTGGCGCTCGCCATACAGCGCATGCCGCTCGGCCTGCAGGCAGGCCAGGCGCAGCTCCAGCTCGTGCACGAAGCCCTGCTTGCGGGCGCGCACGGCTTCGGCTTCCTCGGCCCGCGTCTCGGGTGTGGAGGCGGCGGCGCTGTCGTCGTCCAGCAGTTCCAGCCGAACCCGGTACTGCTGGGTGATGCGACCGACCATCTCCTGGCGCTGCGCGGCCGAATCGGCGTCGAGGTCGTGCACCTCCTTCTGGCTGCGCACCAGGCTGGAGATGGCCGCATGGCAGGCGGCGATGCGGGCCTCGCGCTCCTCTCGCACCTCCGCCGCTTCGGCGGGCTGGGGCAGATTGCGCAGCACCAGCGGCAGGCCGATGCTGCCCACCAGCAGCGTGCACAGGATGGTGCCGGTGGCCAGAAAGACCAGCAGGTCGCGCGAGGGAAAGGGCGTGTCGGCATCCACCATCAGCGGGATCGACAGGGCGCCGGCCAGCGTCACCGCGCCGCGGATGCCCGCCAGCGTGGTGGCGAGCGTCAGGCGCCAGGACGGCTGCTCGGCCATGCGCCCGTCCCGGTGCGCGCGCCGCAGGCTGCCGCGCACGGCCAGCTGCAGCCACACCCAGCGCAGCAGCAGCAGCGCGGCCGAAATGACCAGCACATAGCCCACCAGCGTCCAGGCGCCGTGGTGCTTGCTTTCGTCCACGGTCCGCAGGATGGAGGGCAGCTGCAGCCCCAGCAGCAGGAAGATGGCGCCGTTGAAGGCCGACTCGATCATGGTCCAGGTGCCTTCGGCCTGCATGCGCTCGGCCACGAACTCGCTGCGCTCCAGGTCGGCGAAATTGGTGGCGATGCCGGCCGCCACCGCGGCCAGGATGCCCGAGACCCCGATGCGTTCGCCCACGATGTAGGCCGCGAAGGGCAGCAGCACCAGCAGCAGCACCATCTGCGTGGCCGCCACGTCGCCCAGCCGGCGGGTGACGGCGGCGCGGGCATGGGCGAAGCCCCAGCCCATCAGCGTGCCGGCGCCCACGCCGCCCAGGGCGATCCACAGGAACTCGCGCGTCACCTGCGCCCACGAGAACAGGCCGGTCAACGTGGCGGCCACGGCGAACTTGAGCGCCACCAGGCCCGAGGCGTCATTGAGCAGCGATTCGCCCTCCAGCACATGCATGGTCTTGGCCGGCATGCCCAGGCGCCGCGTGATGGCCGAGACGGCCACCGCATCGGTGGGCGAGACCACCGCGGCCAGCGCGAAGGCGACCGGCAGCGGCATCTCCGGAATCATCCAGTGCACCAGCCAGCCCAGGCCGAACACGGTGAAGGCCACCAGGCCGAAGGCCAGCTTGAGGATGGGCCGGTGCAGCGCGAAGAACTCCCGCTTCGGGATTCGCCAGCCGTCCGCGAACAGCAGCGGCGGAATGAACAGCAGCAGGAACAGCTCCGGATCGAAGGCGATGTGCAGGCCCTGCTGCGGCCACGACAGGGCGGCGCCCAGGGCGATTTGGATCAGCGGCAGCGGAATGGCACGCAGGTAGCGGGCGGCAATGCCGGTGAGGGCGCCGAGCATCAGCACCAGCAGGACGGTTTCGACGGTATGCAATTCGAGCGATTCTTGGATGAGGCGGGGCGCAGGGCTAGGAGTGTCCGTCGCCGCCAAGGGTTCGCATCATCTTCGCGCGGCGAGCGGCCGCGCGTCAGGCTCCAAGGACATTCATGAGCAAACTGGTCTCCCAACTCAATCCCAGATCCGAGGCCTTCCAGGCCAACGCCGCCGCCATGCGCGCGCTGGTGGACGACCTGCGCGCCCAGTTCGCGCGGGTGGAGCAGGGCGGCGGCGAGGCCGCGCGCGCCAAGCACACGGCCCGCGGCAAGTTGCTGCCGCGCGACCGGGTGCAGCAACTGCTGGACCCGGGCTCGCCCTTCCTGGAGATCGCGCCGCTGGCCGCGCACGCCATGTACAACGGCGACGCGCCGGGCGCCGGCCTCATCGCCGGCATCGGCCGCGTCAGTGGCGTGGACTGCATGGTGGTGTGCAACGACGCCACCGTGAAGGGCGGCACCTACTATCCGATGACGGTCAAGAAGCACCTGCGCGCGCAGGAGATCGCGGCGCAGAACCGGCTGCCCTGCATCTATCTCGTCGACAGCGGCGGCGCCAATCTGCCGAACCAGGACGAGGTCTTCCCCGACCGCGACCACTTCGGACGCATCTTCTTCAACCAGGCCAACATGAGCGCCGACGGCATCGCGCAGATCGCGGTGGTGATGGGCTCGTGCACCGCGGGCGGCGCCTATGTGCCGGCCATGAGCGACGAGTCGATCATCGTGAAGGAACAGGGCACCATCTTCCTGGGCGGTCCGCCGCTGGTGAAGGCGGCCACCGGCGAGGTGGTGTCGGCGGAGGACCTGGGCGGTGGCGACGTGCACACTCGGCTGTCGGGCGTGGCCGACCACCTGGCGCAGAACGACCTGCATGCGCTGGCGCTGGCGCGGGAGGCGGTGAGGAACCTGAATGTTCCCCAGTCCGTTCGCACTGAGCCCGTCGAAGTGCCGGCCCCGGCTTCGACGGGCTCAGCCCGAACGGGTGGGGGAAGGCCGGCGTTCGAAGAGCCAGCGTTCCCGCCGGAAGACCTCTACGGCGTCATCCCCACCGACACCCGCAAACCCTTCGACGTGCGCGAGATCATTGCCCGCATCGTCGACGGCAGCGAGTTCCACGAGTTCAAGGCCCGCTTCGGCACCACGCTGGTCTGCGGCTTCGCGGCCATCGAGGGCATGCCGGTGGGCATCGTGGCCAACAACGGCATCCTGTTCTCGGAGTCGGCGCAGAAGGGCGCGCACTTCATCGAGCTGTGCGGTCAGCGCAAGATCCCACTCATCTTCCTGCAGAACATCACCGGCTTCATGGTGGGCCGCAAGTACGAGAACGAGGGCATCGCCCGCCATGGCGCCAAGATGGTGACGGCCGTGGCTACGGTCAACGTGCCCAAGTTCACCATCATCATCGGTGGCAGCTTCGGGGCCGGCAACTACGGCATGTGCGGCCGGGCATACTCGCCGCGCTTCCTCTGGATGTGGCCCAACGCCCGCATCAGCGTGATGGGCGGCGAGCAGGCGGCCAGCGTGCTGGCCACCGTCAAGCGCGACGGCATCGAGGCCCGCGGCGGTCAGTGGAGCAAGGACGAGGAAGAAGCCTTCAAGGCCCCCATCCGCCAGCAGTACGAGGACCAGGGCCATCCCTACTACGCCACGGCGCGCCTGTGGGACGACGGCATCATCGACCCTGCCGACACCCGCCGCGTGCTGGCGCTCGGCCTGGCCGCCGCGCGGCATGCGCCCATTCCGGAGCCGAAGTTCGGCGTGTTCCGCATGTGATAAGTGATGTGTATGATTTTCCGTTTTCATACACATAGGGGGTGCCATGCGGACCAATATCGTGATCGACGACGCGCTGATGGAGGCCGCCATGCGGGCCGGCGGCTTCAAGACCAAGAAGGAAGCGGTGGAAGAGGGCCTTCGGTTGCTGGCCCGGCGCGGGGCCTACCAGAAGCTGCTGGCATTGCGAGGCAAGCTGCAATGGATGGGCGACGAGAGCATCGACTGGACGCGCCTGCCGGCCGAGCCGCAGGCCGTCCAGGAGCCGGCGCCTGCGCCGTACGTGTCGAAGAGGCGCTCGCGGCCATGATGACGGTCGATTCCAGTGTCTGGATTGACTTCTTCCGCAATCGGGAGACGTCTCAGACCTCGGCCCTGCGGCAGTTGATGGAGGGCAACGAAGACCAATTGGTCTTGCTGGATCTGGTTCTGATGGAAGTGCTGCGCGGCTTTGCGCACGACCGGGAGTGGCGCCTTGCACGCGAAGCCTTGGCGGCCTTGCCTGTCGCCACGGCTGGCGGCGAAGCCGTCGCCCTGCGAGCCGCCGACATCTACCGCCAGCAGCGCCGGCGCGGCATCACCGTCCGCAGCCCCATCGACCTGATGGTCGCCGCCTGGTGCGTGGAGCATGGCTGTGCGCTCCTGCACGGCGACCGCGATTTCGACGGCATCGACGGCCTGAACGGCTGGAAGGACTGAGGTCATGCATCCACGTCACCGCCATCCGTCTCGCACCAGCCGCCCGCCGGTTGGGCGCGGCCCTGTGTGGCGGGCGTTGTTGCGGACGATTGCCAGTGCTCTCCGGCGCGCATGGCTGGCCCTGCCGCTGGCGGCGTTCCTCATTCCTGCGCATGCGACGTTGCGCGAGACCCAGCTCGACCTACCCGTCACCGTGCAGGACATGCAGGGCCGACGCGTCGCCCAGACCATCCGCGTCACCGTGTTCGACGATGACGCCAACCCGCACCCCGCCCCAGTGCTGGTGCTCAACCACGGCCGTGCGGTCGATGCGGCCGGCCGCGCGGCGCTGGGCCGCGCGCGCTATCACGAGGCTTCCCGCTTCTTCGTGCGGCATGGCTTCATCGTGGCCGTACCCACGCGCGTGGGCTACGGTGTGAGCGGCGGGCCGGACGTGGAGGACAGCGGCGCCTGCCAGCGGCGTGACTATCCCGCGGGCTATGGCGCCGCGGCCGACCAGGCGCTCGCGGCATTGGCCGCCGTGCGCGCGATGCCCGGCGCCGACCCGGCGCGCGCCGTCATCGTCGGCCAGTCCTACGGAGGCGCGACCGCCATCGCCGCCGCCGCCCGCGCCACACCCGGCGTCGTGGGTGCGATCAACTTCGCCGGCGGTGGGGGTGGCAACCCGCGCACCCATGCCGGCCAGCCCTGTTCGCCGCAGCAGATGGGCGAGCTCTTCGCCAGCTACGGCCGCAGCGTGCGCATTCCCACGCTGTGGCTGTATGCCGAGAACGACCAGTACTTCGGCGCCGACTGGCCACGGCAGTGGTTCTCGGCCTTCCGCGCCGCGGGCGGCAATGGCGAGCTCGTGCAGTTCCCGCCGCAGGGCGAGGACGGTCACAGCACCTTCACCCGAGCACCGCAGGCCTGGCAGCCGGTGGTGTCCGGCTTTCTGCAGCGGTTGGGTTTTCCGGCACTGCGCGACTGAACCCTTCGACCAACCGAGACACGCCATGACCGACTTCACCACGCTCGAACTGCACATCGACGGCCCGGTGGCCCGCATCTGGCTCAACCGGCCCGAGATGCGCAACGCCATCGACGACGTGTTCATCCGCGAGCTGGCCGAGGCCTTCACGCAGGCCCAGGCCGCCGATGGCGTGCGGGCCGTGGTGCTGGGCGGGCGCGGCCCGGCCTTCTGCGCCGGCGCCAACCTCAACTGGATGAAGCGCGCCGCCAGCTTCACGCCCGAGCAGAACCTGCAGGACGCCGCCGGCCTGCCGCGCATGCTGCGCACCCTGGCCGACAGCCGCCTGCCCGTGATCGCGCGCATCCAGGGCGACGTATACGCGGGCGGCATGGGCCTGGTGTCGGTGTGCGACGTGGCCATCAGCGCCGACAGCGCCCACTACTGCCTCAGCGAGGTCAAGATCGGCCTCATCCCCGCCACCATCAGCCCCTATGTGATCCGCGCGATGGGCGCACGCGCGGCGCAGCGCTACTTCCTCACGGCCGAGCGCTTCACCGCGGCCGAGGCCCATCGCGTCGGCCTCGTGCACGAGGTGGTGCCCGCCGATGTGCTGGACGCCAGGGTGGACGAGGTGCTCAAGAACATCCTGGCTGCTGCACCCGGCGCGGTGGCCGAATCCAAGCGCCTGCTGCGCGACGTGACCGGCCGGCCCATCGACGAAGATCTGGCCGCCGAGACGGTGCGCCGCATCGCCGCCCTGCGCGCCAGCGAAGAAGGCCAGGAAGGCCTGCGCGCCTTCCTGGAAAAGCGCAAGCCGGCCTGGACGCAGGCGCGCTGATCGGCCCCCGATGGACGGCCTGGACTTTCCCCAACTGCTCGCGCTGGCCGCCGCCCTCGGCTGGGCCAGCGGCGTGCGCCTGTACCTCGCGGTGCTGCTGGTCGGCCTGGCCGGCTGGCTGGGCTGGGTGCCGTTGCCCACGGGGCTGCAGGCGCTGTCGCATCCAGTGGTGCTGATCGTCAGCGGTTTCCTGGTCTTCGTCGAATTCTTCGCCGACAAGATCCCGGGCCTGGATTCGCTGTGGGACATGGTCCACACGGTGATCCGAATCCCGGCCGGCGCCGCGCTCGCGGCCTCGGTGTTCGGCGCCGATCATGCGGCCATGGCCGTGGTGGCGGCGCTGGTGGGCGGCGGCTTCGCGGCCACGGCCCATGCGGCCAAGGCCACCACGCGCGCGGCCATCAACACCTCGCCCGAGCCCTTCACCAACGTGGGCGCCTCGCTGGCCGAGGACTCGCTGGTGCCCGCGGGCCTGTGGCTGGCGCTGGCGCATCCGCTGGTCTTCCTGGTGGCGCTGGCGCTGGTGCTCGTCCTCAGCGTGTGGCTGATCCGCAAGAGCTGGCGCTTCCTGCGGGCGCTCGTCGGCCGCCTCACGCGCATCTTCAGCGGCCGGCCCGACCCGGGTGTCGCGCCTGCCTTTTCCCGCGCTGGCCGCGGCAACAAATCGTCCGGAGACCTGCCCCATGTTCAAGAAGATCCTCATCGCTAACCGTGGCGAGATCGCCTGCCGGGTGGCGGCGACTGCACGCCGCCTTGGCGTGCGCACCGTGGCCGTCTATTCCGACGCCGACGCGCAGGCCAACCATGTGCGCGCCTGCGACGAGGCCGTGACCTTGGGCGGCAACGCACCCAAGGAAAGCTACCTGCGCTGGGAGCGCATCCTCGAAGCCGCCCGCGCCACAGGCGCCGAGGCCATCCATCCCGGCTACGGTTTCCTGTCCGAGAACGAGGACTTCGCCCGCGCCTGCGCCGAGGCCGGCATGGTCTTCATCGGCCCGCCGCCCTCGGCGATCCAGGCCATGGGCCTGAAGGCCGAGTCCAAGCGGCTGATGGAGAAGGCCGGCGTACCGCTGGTGCCCGGCTACCACGGCGCCGACCAGGACCCGGCCCTGCTGCAGCGCGAGGCCGATCGCATCGGCTACCCGGTGCTCATCAAGGCCAGCGCCGGCGGTGGTGGCAAGGGCATGCGCATCGTCGAGAAGAGCGAGGACTTCGCCGCCGCCCTGGCCAGCTGCCAGCGCGAGGCCATCAACAGCTTCGGCGACGACGCCGTGCTGATCGAAAAGTACGTGCAGCGCCCGCGGCACATCGAGATCCAGGTCTTCGGCGACACGCAGGGCCACTATGTGCACCTGTTCGAACGCGACTGCTCGGTGCAGCGCCGCCACCAGAAGGTGCTGGAAGAGGCGCCCGCGCCTGGCATGCCGCCCGCGCTGCGCCAGCGCATGGGCCAGGCCGCCGTCGATGCCGCGCGCGCCGTGGACTATGTGGGCGCCGGCACGGTCGAGTTCATCGTCGAGCAGACCGGCGGTTACGACGCGCCCGAGGCCATGACCTTCTACTTCATGGAGATGAACACGCGGCTGCAGGTGGAGCATCCGGTGACCGAGGCCATCACCGGCCTCGACCTCGTGGAATGGCAACTGCGCGTGGCCAGCGGCGAGCCGCTGCCCCTGGCGCAGGACGACCTGCGCATCCACGGCCACGCCATCGAGGCGCGCATCTGCGCCGAGAACCCGGACAAGGGCTTCCTGCCCGCGACCGGCCCGCTGACGGTCTACCGCAAGCCCGCCGCCGCGGCCTTCGCGCGGGCGGATGTGCGCATCGACGACGGCGTGCGCGAGGGCGGCGAGATATCGCCGTATTACGACTCCATGATCGCCAAGCTGATCGTGCATGGCGACACGCGCGAGCAGGCGCTGGCCCGGCTCGACGCCGCGCTGGCGCAGGTGCAGATCGTGGGTGTGGCGACCAATGTGCAGTTCCTGCGCGGCGTGCTGGCCACCGAGTCCTTCTCGAAGGCGCGGCTGGACACGGCGCTGATCGAGCGCGAGCGGGCGCAGCTCTTCGACCGCGATCCCCTGGGCCTGCCGCTGCTGGCGGCGGGCGTCGTGGCCCGCCAGTTGGCGGACGAGGCTGCGCAGGCTGCAGGCGGCCCCTTCGGCCGTGCCGACGGCTGGCGCGGCCTGGGCCTCGCCACACGCACCTTCGCCTTCGACTTCAACGGCCAGGGCGCCACGGCGCTGCTGCGCTACGGCCCGGGTGCCACGCGGCACCTCAGCGTGGGCGAGGGCGAATCGCAGGTCGCGGGCGACCTGGCCTGGACGCTGCTGCCCGACGGCCGCCTGTCGCTGGACTTCGCCGGCCGCCGCGAGGTGTTGGCCGTGCATCGTCACCAGGACCAATGGCATGTGTTCGGCCAGGCGGGAGCCGGCCGCATCGATGCCGTCGACCGTCTCGCCCATGCCGGCGACACCCAGGCCGAAGGCGGGCGCCTGACGGCACCGATGCCCGGCAAGGTGGTGTCCTTCGCCGTCAAGGCGGGCGACACCGTGAGCAAGGGCCAGCCGCTGGCGGTGATGGAGGCCATGAAGATGGAGCACACCATCGCCGCGCCGGCCGACGGCACCGTGGCCGAGCTGCTGTTCGCGCCCGGCGACCAGGTCACCGAAGGGGCAGAGCTCCTGCGTCTGGCCGCGTAGCATCGCGGGCTGTCTTCCACAGCCTTCTTGCACGCCCTCATGCGCATCGCCCTCTGCCTGACCGACACCAAATCCGCCCCATGGATCGAGGGCCTGCACGCCGCCCTGCCGGATGCCGAGATCGTCGACTGGACGCCCGGCAGCCCGCAGGCCGACTACGCGGTGGTGTGGGCACCGCCGCAGCAGATGGTGGACGAGCAGCCGGGCCTGAAGGCCATGTTCAACATCGGCGCGGGTGTGGACGCGATCACGAAGCTCAGCCTGCCACCCCACCTGAAGATCGTGCGGCTGGACGATGCCGGCATGTCGGTGCAGATGGCCGAGTACGTGTGCCATGCGCTGATCCGTCACTTCCGCGAGTTCGACGTCTACGAGGCCGAGGCGCGGCAGGGCCGCTGGGTCTACCGCAAGCCGCTGGCCCGTGCCGACTTTCCGGTCGGCATCATGGGCCTGGGTGTGCTGGGCGAACGCGTGGTGCGAGCGGTGCAGCAGTTCGAGTTTCCGGTGCTGGGCTGGAGCCGCACGCCCAAGTCCATCGAGGGCGTGCGCACCTTCGCGGGCGAGGCGCGCCTGGGCGACTTTCTGGTCAATACGCGGGTGCTGGTCAACCTGCTGCCGCTGACCGATGCCACCCGCGGCATCCTCAACCGCACCACGCTGTCGGCGCTCAAGCCCGGCGGCTACCTGATCCACATCGCGCGCGGCGGCCATCTGGTGGAAGAGGACCTGATCCCGCTGCTCGACAGCGGCAAGCTGGCTGGTGCCACGCTGGACGTGTTCCAGCAGGAGCCGCTGCCCGCCGACCATGCCTTCTGGCGGCATCCGAAGATCACCGTCACGCCGCACGGTTCGGCGCGCACGCTGCGCAGCGAGTCCATCGCACAGATCGCCGGCAAGATCCGCGCGCTGCAGGCCGGCCAGCCCATCGCGGGCGTGGTCGATCCGCAGCGCGGCTACTGAGCACTGGCGCGCGCGGGCCGCAGCCGGCCTGCGGCGGCGCGTGCTCAGCGCACCGTCAGGCTCACCGGCTTGGCGACGATCACATAGCTGTAGGTGCCGTCACCCATCTTGTGGCGGTAGCCGGGCAGCACGACGGCGGTGCCGGCCGCGGTGAAGCGCAGGTCGCCTTCCGCGCTCTGCACGAAGGGGGCCGTGCCGTCGATCACGGCCATCACGTTGCTCTGCGCGGCAATGCTGCCGCCCACCTGCGTGGTCAGCGTCACGGGCAGGGTCACCGGCGTGTTCAGCCCCACGGTGGCCGTGGCGGCCGTGCCGATCTCCACCGGGAAGTCCTTCGCCCAGAGGGCGTAGTCGGTGGTGATGCCGTGCGTGCCATAGCTGTAGAAGCGATGGAACGCCGCCTGGTCGTTGATGGTCCAGGGCCAGAAGGTGATGCCGCGGTGCTTGCCGGCTTCCATCGTGGCCTGGCTCAGCCCGCCGTAGGCCGGGTTGTAGGTGGACGAGTAGGGCTGCACGGCCGCCAGGATGTTGCGCACCGCCACCTGCGGATCGCTGACGTCGGCATTGCTGTTGAGGAAGCCCGTCGAGAGTTCGGGCAGCGTCTGGCCCGCACGGTTGAGCTGGTCGCCCAGGAAGGAGATGGCCACCGCCTGATCGCGCGTGCCGGCCGCGTCCAGCTCGTTCTTGAGTTGTGCCACCAGGCCGGTGTTGCTGCTCTTGAGCTCGATGAAGTGCGTGATCGGCTGGCCCTTGAAGGCGCTGAAATATTCCTGCAGCGTCGGCACCTCGCGGTTGCCCACCTTCGTGCGCAGCTGCTTGACCTGTGCCAGCGTCATCGACTCGATGCGGCCGGTGCCGTTGGTGGTCCGGTCCACCGTGTCGTCATGCATGATGACCAGGTGCTTGTCGCTGGTGAGGTAGATGTCGTTCTCCACCACGTCGGCACCGGCCGCCACGGCGGCCTGCGCGCTGGCCAGCGTGTTCTCGTCGCCCGTGCCCTGCGGCATGCCGCGGTGGCCGATCACCAGGGGCTTGCGCAGCAGCGTGTTGGCGGGCAGCTTGCGCATCACGCGGGCGAAGACGGCGCCGTCGCTGGCGAGCACGCCGTTCACGCCGGTGGTCAGCACCTGGGCGGCCTCGGTCGGCGTGCTGGCGCTGCTGGCGGCCCAGGCCGTGATCAGCAGGCGCTGCAGCTGGGCCACGGTGGCGCGCTGCGTCATCGCGGGCGGCAGCACGGCGATCTTGGCGCGGGCCTTGTTGGTGGCGCTCACCACCTGCATCACGCTCTGCGTGCTGGCGTCGAGCAGGCCGGAACCCGAGAAGTCCACCGCCGCGCGCACCATCGGCATCAGCGTGCGTGCGCGGGCGAGCAGGCTCACCTGGTCGGACAGCAGGGTCACGTCGCTCAGGTCGTTCTCCTGGGCGTAGCGGGCCAGGGCGTCGACCGTGGCGTCGTCGGCCACGCGCAGCACCGGGGCCGTGGTGCGGTTGCGGTCGGCCAGGTACTGGGCCAGGCTGCCCAGGCTTTCGCCACTGGCGCTGCGCAGGCTCAGCGTGCCGTCGATGCGGAACAGCGCATGGCTGGCGCCGGTGGCGGCCAGGTTGGTGCTGGCGGCCATGGGCTGCACCAGGGTCGGTGCCATGGCCGCTGCCGTGCCCGTGTCCTGCAGCGCGGCAGGCGTGGCGATCTCGGGCAGCGGCTTGAGCTGCTCGCTCACCTTGATGCTGTCCACCCGCATCAGCAGGCCGGCCGTCTGCAGGCCGATGCCGCCCTTGGCGGGCGCGGCGGCGTCCAGCGTGACGTCGTGCATCAGCACGTTGTCCAGGTACTGGCGTGCGCGGTTGCCGTGCACGATCACCGTGGCGGTGTAGGTCTTTGCGCTGTCGATGGCCGAGCCGAAGGCCTTGGTGGACTGCACCGTCCACGCGCCCGCCTTGCGCAGCGCGAACTCGGTGCCGTTGCTGGCGGTGGCGTTCTGGCGGATCGCGAACTGGTGGTAGGGCTCGTAGGCCGGCGTGGCCGTGGCGGCCGAGCTTCGGTACATCACGCTGCCCCAGCGCGCATTGTTGTTGGCGGCCTCGAAGGTGAAGACCACGTCGATGCGGTAGTCGGACATCTCGGCCAGTGCCGCGGGCAGGGCCACGCCCGTCATGGCGAAGCTGTCGGCCCGGCCGTCGATGTAGAGGCTGCCGTCGCGCACGCTCACCGTGCCCTTGTTGGCCGCCGGCCGTGCCCAGCTGGCGGGCAGGTCGCTCAGCCCGGTGAAGCTTTCCTCCAGCAGCACCTTGGCGGTGGGTTCGGGTTCCGGGGCGGGACTGGGCGCAGGGGCCGTGCCGGGCGCGGGCGCTGGGGATGTGCCCGGTACCGGGCTGGGCGCTGGCGCAGGAGCGGGCGACGGGGCGGGTGCGGTGCCCGTGCCGAGGCCCGTTCCGGGCACGAAGGTGGCGCCGCCACCTCCACCCCCGCCGCAGGCGGCCAAGGCCAGGCTCATGGCGATCGCGGCTGCGATGCGTGTCTGTTGCATGAAGAAACTCCGACTCTGTTTTTTAATGGAGGCCGCAATCTAGGCAGCCCCCGTGACGTCGGTATGTCGTGTGCGATCCGCGCGTCGCGCGCGGGACCTGGATGCGTGCACTTGCACGCGCTCCCTCTGCCTCTCGCTTTCCTTTTTTCGGAGACCCCATGAACCTTCCTTCCCGCGTCCGCATCGTCGACGTCGGCCCGCGCGACGGGCTTCAGAACGAAAAGCAGCCCGTGCCTGCCGAGGTCAAGGTCGAGCTGGTCCATCGTCTGCAGGCCGCCGGCCTGGCAGAGATCGAGGTCACCAGCTTCGTCAGTCCCAAGTGGGTGCCGCAGATGGCCGACAACGCGCAGGTGATGCACGGCATCCGCCGCCAGCCGGGCGTGCGCTATTCGGTGCTCACGCCCAACATGAAGGGACTGGAAGCCGCGCTGGCCGCGCCGCGCGAGGAATGGCCCGACGAGATCGTCGTCTTCGGTGCCGCCAGCGAGGCCTTCAGCCAGAAGAACATCAACTGCTCCATCGCCGAGAGCATCGAGCGCTTCGCGCCGGTGGTCGCGGCCGCCAAGGCCCAGGGCATCGCGGTGCGCGGCGCCATGAGCTGCACCGTGGGCTGCCCCTACGAAGGCGACATCGCCCCCGAGAAGGTGGGCTACCTGGCCGGGCTGATGAAGGGCATCGGTGTCGCGCGCGTGGACGTGGCCGACACCATCGGCGTCGGCACGCCGCGCAAGGTGCAGGCGGCGCTGGAGGCCACGCTGGCGCACTTTGCCGTCGATGCCGTGTCGGGCCACTTCCACGACACCTACGGCCAGGCTTTGTCGAACACGCTGGCGGCGCTGGAGCTGGGCGTGTGGAACCACCAGTCCTCCATCGCCGGCCTGGGCGGCTGTCCCTATGCCAAGGGCGCGACGGGCAATGTGGCGACGGAGGACGTCGTTTACATGCTGCACGGCATGGGCATCGACACCGGCATCGACCTCGATGCGCTGATCGACGCCGGCGTGTTCATCAGCCAGGCCCTGGGCCGTGAGCCGAACTCGCGCGTCTCCAAGGCCATCCGCGCCAAGAGGGCCGGCTGATGGCGCTCGGCGACGACCTGCCCGCGCTGCCGGCCATCCGTCTCGGGCGTTACCGGCACTACAAGGGCCTGGAGTACGAGGTGCTTGGCGTGGTGCGCCACAGCGAGACGCTGGCGCCCATGGTGCTCTACAAGCCGCTGTACGACGACCGCGGCCTGTGGGTGCGGCCCTTCGGCATGTTCGAGGAAAGCATCGTGCATGAGGGGCACGCGCAGCCGCGCTTCGCCTTCATCGGCTGAGGCCTTGCGCCCGCGCCGACAATCGCTGCCATCTATGTGCGGTTCCGAACTCCATTCCCTTCCCGACGGCGTGCAGCGCGTGGCGCGCCACCTTCTCGATGCCGGTCATCCGCATGCGCCGCGCATGCTCGATGACGCCTGCCGCACGGCGCAGGAGGCGGCCGATGTGCTCGGCGTGGCCGTGGGCCAGATCGCCAAGAGCATCATCTTCCGCCGCAAGGCCGACGACGTGGCGGTGCTGGTCGTCACCTCGGGCGACCGGCGCGTGGACGAGAAGAAGGTCGACGCCCTGGTGGGCAAGACCGGCCGAGCCGACGCCGACTTCGTCAAGTCGCGCACGGGCTTCTCCATCGGCGGCGTCTCGCCGGTCGGCCATGTGACGAAGCCGGTGGTGCTGATCGATGCGGAGCTGTTCCGCTTCGAGACCGTGTGGGCGGCAGCCGGCCATCCGCATGCGGTGTTTCCGCTGCGTCCGCAGGACCTGCCGGCCCTCACCGGCGGCGCGCCGGTGGCGGACGTGGTGCAGGCGGTGGCGGCATGAGCGGGCCGGGCCGCTCCCAAGCGCGAGTCCCGGAGCGCCTTGCGCGGAGGGTAGTCCAGTGAGTGCGCCCGACGTCGACACGGCACGCAGCCCGCTGGCCGCCCGCGCCGCGCTGATGCGCGAGGCCGTGCGGCAGGGCCTGGAGCCGGTGCCCTCGCCCTGCGTCAATGTCTGCCGCATGTCCGCGGCCACCGGTCTGTGCGAAGGATGCTTCCGCACCATCGAGGAGATCCGGCACTGGAGCCGCACGCCCGATGCGGGCCGCCTGGCCGTGTGGGATCGGGTGCTGGCCCGCAGCGCCATTGCACCCGCGCCGCAGCCCGGCTGAGCGCGCTGGGCACCAGGACGAACAACAAGGAGACCTCTGCCATGAAGCACATCGACTTCTACCTGGACTTCATCTCGCCCTATGCCTACCTGGCCTTCGAGCACCTGCCCGAGGCCCTGGCTGGCCTGAGCTACAGCGTGGCCTACAAGCCGGTGCTGCTGGGCGCCATCGTGCGCCACCATGGGCACAAGGCGCCGGCCGAGGTGCCGAGCAAGCGGCAGTGGACCTACCGGCACATCCTGTGGCTGGGCCATTCGCTGGGCGTGCCCATCGACATGCCGGCCACCCATCCCTACAACCCGCTGCCACACCTGCGCCTGGCGGTGGCCGCCTCGCGCGGCGGCGAGATCAGCCGGTATCAGGCCGAGCAGCTGTTCCGCGAGGTGTGGCGTGGCGGGCAGGACGCCAGCGATCCGGCGCGATTCGATGCGCTCAAGGCCCGCCTGCAGCCTGCGCGCGATGTGGCCGATGCCGCGGTGAAGGCCGAGCTCAAGGCCAACACCGACGCCGCCATCGCGCAGGGCGCCTTCGGCGTGCCGGCCTTCGTGGTCGATGGCCGGCTGTTCTGGGGCTTCGACAGCCTGCCCATGCTGCGCGCCTACCTGCAGGGCGACGCGTGGTTCGCCGGTCCGCAGTGGGCGGGTGCCGACCAGCGGCCCTCCGCGCTGGTGGGCTGATCGCGCCGGGGCCGCTTCAGAGTGGGCTCTTCGGGGAACCCGACGGCGCGGTCATGAATCCGACCTGCCGTCGCGGCTCAGGGTCTTCCCGATGCAGGCCCGCGCACGGCCCTCATTCCTGCCTGATGAAAACGGCAGCGCGGGTTAGTCCCTAAATCGTCAGAATCGGTTCAGTTTCACGCAAGCCAACGGTCAGTCGCCCCCCAAAGAATCCGCCCACGGTCCCGATCCGGCGGCCGATTCCACAATCAGGAGACAGACACATGGCAGCCACACTGGATTCCCGCGGGGTGCACGCGGCACCCCGGCCGATGTCGCAGGAGGAGAAGAAGGTCATCTTCGCCTCGTCCCTCGGCACCGTGTTCGAGTGGTACGACTTCTACCTGTACGGCTCGCTCGCCGCGATCATCGCCAAGCAGTTCTTCAGCGGCCTGGATGCGGGCGCGGCCTTCATCTTCGCGCTGCTGGCCTTCGCGGCGGGCTTCCTGGTGCGGCCCTTCGGCGCCATCGTGTTCGGCCGCCTGGGCGACATGATCGGCCGCAAGTACACCTTCCTGGTCACCATCCTGATCATGGGCCTGTCGACCTTCATCGTTGGCCTGCTGCCCAGCTACGCCACCATCGGCGTGGCGGCGCCGGTGATCCTGATCGCGCTGCGCATGCTGCAGGGCCTGGCCCTGGGCGGCGAGTACGGCGGCGCTGCCACCTATGTGGCCGAGCATGCGCCGCACGGCAAGCGCGGTGCCTACACGGCGTGGATCCAGACCACGGCCACGCTGGGCCTGTTCCTGTCGCTGCTCATCATCCTGGGCGTGCGCACGGCGGTCGGCGAAGAAGCCTTCCAGACCTGGGCCTGGCGCATTCCCTTCCTGGTGTCCATCCTGCTGCTGGGCATCTCGGTGTGGATCCGCCTGTCGCTGAACGAGTCGCCCGCCTTCCAGAAGATGAAGGCCGAGGGCAAGACCTCGAAGGCGCCGCTCGCCGAGTCCTTCGGCCAGTGGAAGAACCTGAAGATCGTGATCCTGGCGCTGGTCGGCCTGACGGCCGGCCAGGCGGTGGTCTGGTACACGGGCCAGTTCTATGCGCTGTTCTTCCTGACGGCGCAGCTGAAGGTGGATGCCACCACGGCCAACCTGATGATCGCGGCGGCCCTGCTGATCGGCACGCCCTTCTTCATCGTGTTCGGCTCGCTCTCCGACCGCATCGGCCGCAAGCCCATCATCATGGCGGGCTGCCTGCTGGCGGTGGTCACGTACTTCCCGGTCTTCAAGATGCTGACCGAAGCCGCCAACCCCGACCTGGCCCGCGCGCAGGCGAACTCGGCCGTCACCGTCACGGCCGATCCGGCGACCTGCTCCTTCCAGGGCAACCCCGTGGCGCGCGAGATCGACTTCAGGAGCTCCTGCGACATCGCCAAGCGCTACCTGGTGCAGAACTCGGTGAGCTACGAGAACGTGTCGGCGCCCGCCGGCTCGCCCGCGGTGGTGAAGATCGGCGACAAGACCATCACGGCACCGGCCGGCAACGTGGTCAATTCCAAGTTCGACGAGGACTCGGCCAAGTCCATCGCCGCCTTCAAGAAGGAAGTGGGCGACGACCTGAAGTCGGCCGGCTACCCCGCCAAGGCCGACCCGGCCAAGATGAACAAGATCATGATGGTGGTGCTGCTGACCTACCTGGTGATCCTGGTGACCATGGTCTACGGCCCCATCGCCGCCATGCTGGTGGAGCTGTTCCCGACGCGCATCCGCTACACGTCCATGAGCCTGCCGTACCACATCGGCAACGGATGGTTCGGCGGCCTGCTGCCCACCACGGCCTTCGCCATCGTGGCCTCGACCGGCAACATGTACAACGGCCTGTGGTACCCGATCGTCATCGCCGGCATGACGCTGGTGATCGGCACGCTGTTCATCCGCGAGACGAAGGACGTGGATATTTACGCTGGGGATTAAGGGCTACACCCCCCATGCCGCTTACGCGGCTCCCCCCTCCCTGGCGCCTTCGGCTTGGAGGGGGGCGCACCCAGAGGCTTGGCAGAGCCAGTTCCTCGGGTGCCCCGGCTTGGCCTGCTCCGCGGCCATCTGATTCATCCTTTAGGAGACCCTTTTCATGTGGAAGATCGCCATCGGCTTCGTCGTGTTTGCCGCCCTCTCGCTGTTCGTCATCCTGCAGGCCGGCGACAAGGTCGACATGAGTGGCGAGAAGCACGGTGCGGATGCGCAGCACGAGCCTGCCAAGTAAGCGCAGAAGAGGCGCAGCCGGGCCCTTTGGCAGGCACGAACGACAAGGCCCGGCATCGCCGGGCCTTCTTCATGGGCGGGGGGCGCTGCACGGTGTGCGGAGGACCTCCGGCCCACCCATCTCGGCAGGGTGCCGCAGCCGATGGAAGAGGATGATGCCTTCACCCCGCAGACGTAGGTTCCCGAGGTACGCATGCTGTAGGCATTAACCGCAGGCGTTCTCGCAACTGGTCCAGCACCCGCAGGGCGCGCAGTGGCAGCAGATCCAGATGGGCCGCGGGCGCAGGTATTTCTGAGGCTCCGCAACGGCCGCCACAACTGGCATCAAGATGCTGGCCAGGCGGCTAGATAATGTCGGTGGGGTCGTTGTCGGTGTGCCGCTTTTTTCGGAATTCGAGCACGGTAAACGCCTGGTCAAATGGGGGAATCTGATGGCGCGTCAACGGCTTATAGTGAGCCAAGCGTGCCGATCTAGGACGCAGTGCTCCTGACTAGGCGGCGTTAGCTGTCTCTCGAGCACACGTTAGAAACGGAAGCAGCCATGCTATCGCGCGAACTAAAAATCGGAATTATTGGCGGCGTCATATCGTCGGTTCTCGTAATCATCTTTATCCAGCCTTTGCTTGGATTCATATGGAGCGCCGTACTTGCTTTCGGTGAGTCTGTTCAAGCAGGGTATGTCGATGGAATCTATCGAAATGCTGCTGTCGGTGAGCGCAACATGGTGGGGCACCTCTCCCTCCTAGGGGTCACGTTTCTTCTCACCTTTGTTCCCTTGCTTCTCCTTTTGCCTGGCATGGAGAAGCGCGGCGCTGGGACCCGTTTGCCGTTTCCGTTAATTCGCATCCTGCTCGCTGCCGTGTCAGTACTCATACCTCCATTGTTTCTCGTTGCAGCGTCTCTGTTGATAGGCGTTTCCGAGATCAACGCATCCTTCTCGCAGCGACTTACGGTTCTAACTCCGACTATGAATGACCAAGAAGTGAAGGAGTGGCGAGCACGTTGGGCAAAGATGCAAAGTCAGAAGGACTACCGAGAACTGGTAGAAGCAATGGAAAGGCGCGCCAACGAACTTCGTATTGAATTGCCAAAAATAAGAACTCCGTAGCCGTCAATCCGTGCCAGCCGTTTCTAACCCTTCTATCAAGAGGATATGCCCGCAAGCCGGGTCATGCCTCTCATGTTAAACGTTAGGTTTCCCGAAAATGATCGAATCAACTTATGAAGCGGCGTTGAAGAACATGTCGGCGACCGTGCACGCCCTGGCAAAAAGTGTTCCGCCGCCGCAGCGCGTTCCGTTTGCTGACTCGTTTGCCTATCGCTACGTAGAGAGGACAGTGCACCAGGCACTGGTGCAGAAGCTGGCTCGGTATGTGACAACTCTTCGTGGCGCCTGCCTCTTGTTCGAGTACGGCTTTGTGCAAGAGCAGGCTGCGCTGCAGCGTGTACTCGACGAGATTCAAGAGGACATCACGTTCTTGGCCTTTGGCGTCATCTTTGACAAGATGACGCCTCTGCATCAAACGTATCTTGAGGCGTTTTACCGAGAGGAATTTGATCCGCGAACCGGTGAGCCCGGAAATCAGGACCGACCCATGATCCCGCGAAAAAAGATCAGGGCCTACATCGCGCGGTTGGAAGGTTCCAACGCCAATCCAAGTCGGGGTGTTGAGGTCGCTCGCCAAGTTAGCAAAACGTACTCCGGCTACGTCCACGCGGCTTCGCCTCAGATCATGGACATGTTCGGCGGGTCGCCTCCTCGGTTTCACTTGGGAGGCATGAAAGGCACGGAGAGGCACGACGAGCATCGCGAGGACCTCTGGAACTACTTTTACAGGGGCATCTTGGCCTTCGCGTTCGCGGCAAAGGCATTCGGGGCCGACAAGATGTTTGAAGACATCTCCTACTTCTCGGCCAATTTCGCGAAATCTGCTGGACATGACTACGGTGTCAAGACGCGTGGGGAAACCTAACCCTTCGCTCGAGCCGAATCGCGCCGACGTGGCACTTGGCTCGCTTCCCGGAATAGTTCATCATCCGTGTAGCGGGCCAAGCGCAACACCTGCGCTCGCGGCTCAGCTCAAACGTTAGGCCGCACAAAGAATCTGCAACACAAAGAGGGACCGTATGGGAACTGCAATTGTCATCGCTCTGATTACCTTTGTGGGGTTTGCTATCTACTCCGGCATCGCACAAGCCAAAGCATTGGAAGCAGCCAAGCAAGCCTACCTGGAGGCGCTATCAGTCTTGAAATCAAATCCACACGACGCGGATCACAAGCAGAAAACGCTGGCTCTGGGGCGAGCCTACTCAAATCTCACGCGAGACAAAAAGGGCAACACCTTATTTGACGAGGTCGCATTGATGAATGACATCAACGCCGCTTGCGCCGCAGCCGGTACAAGCCAAAAAACTCAGCTCCCGACATCTGTCTCGTCGGAAAGAACGATTGAAGAACGTCTCAGCACGCTCAGCCAGCTAAAGGACAAAGGCGTGATTGAGCAATCGGAGTATGAGAAGCGACGTGCGGAAATTCTGGGAAGCATATGAGGTGTGCTATGCGCGCTGATCATTCCATCGAGGCAACGTGTAACCGCTGGCTTCGCCATCCGCAGCCACAGTTCATGTCAAACGTTGCACCCGCAATAGGGGTCTGAGCCCACGCTGACGTACCGCCCACGCGTCGGCCGCTCAATACGCAGGGGTGCGCAGTCGGCCAGTGGCCAGAAACTCTTCCACATTCGCCAGCACCAGGTCGCCCATGGCACGGCGGGTCTGCGCGGTGGCGCTACCGATGTGCGGCAGCAGCACGACGTTGTCCATCTCCATCAGCGAGCCCGGCACCTCCGGCTCCTGATCGAACACGTCCAGCGCTGCCCCGCCGAGGCGCCCTTGCTGCAGAGCCAGGACCAGCGCGGCTTCGTCGATGACCGAGCCGCGCGCGATGTTGACCACGATGCCCTGCGGGCCCAGCGCATCGAGCACCCGTGCATCGACGAGATGGCGCGTGGCCTCGCCGCCGGCGCAGGCCACGATCAGGAAGTCGGCCCAGCGGGCCAGTTCCACCAGCGAGGGCTCGTGCGTCCAGGCCACGCCCTCGCGCGGCGTGCGCGTGTGGTAGCGGATGTCCATGTCGAAGCCGGCGAAGCGGCGGGCGATGGTCTGGCCGATGCGGCCCAGGCCCAGGATGCCCAGCTTCCGGCCGCTGACGCGCGTGCCCAGGGCGCCGGGCCCGATGCGCGGCCAGTCGCCGCGGCGCACCAGGCGTTCGGCGCGGCCCATGCCGCGGGCGGCGTCGATCAGCAGACCCACGGCCAGATCGGCCACGCAGTCGTTCAGCACGTCGGGGGTGTAGCTCACGGCCACGGCGCGGGCCTTGGCGGCTTCCAGGTCGAGCGCGTCCAGGCCCACGCCCAGGCTGCAGATGGCACGCAGCTTGGGCAGGGCCTCGATCAGCGCGGCGTCGGCGCCATCGGTGGCGGTGGTGACGACCATCTCGATGCGGTCGGCATGCGCGCGGGCGGTGGCCAGCATCTGGTCGCGCGTCGGTGCCGCCACGCAGGCATGGCGGTCCTGAAGCACGGCCTTGAGCGGCGGGGGCAACTGGGCCGACAGCAACAGCACGGGCGCCTCCGGCGATGGGCCGCCGTCGCGTTGCGCTTCCGGGCGAGCGACATCCGCCGTGGAGGGGCCGCCGCTCATGCCTTGGCTCCGCTCGCCGCGGTCAGCGCCGCGAAGTCCACTTCGCGCAGGATGGCCGTGCTCTGCTGCTGCACATGGTCGTCGGCCAGGCTGCGGCGCTTGTAGGCCAGCCAGCGCGGATCGGCCTCCAGCGCGGCGCGGCGCGCATCGCGGTCGGCAAAGTCGCGATAGCGCCAGGCGTGGATCACCTGGTTCTGGTCGCCGATGTCGCTGACGGCATAGAGCGCGGGCTCGCCCAGGTGCTCGACCTGGACGTCGCGGCCTTCGGCGGCATAGCGCGCGACGAAGTCGCGCGTGGTGGCGATTCGCAGGGTGTAGGTACGCAGTTCGATGATCATGGGGCGAAGCAGAAGAAGGCGGTCAGGCGGCGCCGGGCAGGCAGCGTTCGATGAGTTCGTCCAGCGAGGCATCGGCGCGGAAGCCGAGCGAGCGGGCGAGGGCGGTGTCCACGGTCGGCCAGCGGGCGAACTGCGGAATGATGGCCGGGTCGGGCGCGTAGCTGAGGCGCTGCGACACCTTCACGCCAAAGCGCCGCATCAGCGCGGCCACCACCTCGGCCACCGACACATGCAGCGAAGGCAGCGTCCAGGCACGGGTGGCCGGCAGGCGCTCGGCATCGAGGGTGGCGGCATGGATCAGCGCGTCCACGCAGGCGGGCAGCGAGAGCAGCCACAGCGTGCCTTCGGCATCGACAGGCGACTCGTAGCTGCGGCCGGCGGCCAGCTCGCGGATCAGGTCGCTGGCAAAGGCCGACAGCGCACCGTTGGGCAGGCCGGGCCGCGCCACCACGCTAGGCAGGCGCGGCGAGCGGCCGTCGATCCAGCCGCGGCGGCTGTAGTCGGCCAGCAGGATCTCCAGCATGCGCTTGTGGGCGCCATAGGACATCGTGGGCACGATGGGCGTGGCGTCGTCGATGTGCGGCGGCAGCGGCAGGCCGAAGACGCCGATGGAGCTGGTCTGCGCCAGGCGCGCGGCCTTGCCGGTGGCGTCGTGCTGGCGGCGCAGGTCTTCGAAGAGTTCCAGCGTGCCGCGCAGGTTGACGGTGAGGCCCAGCTCGAACTCACGCTCGGCCTGACCACTGGTGATGGCGGCAAGGTGGAAGACCACGTCGGGCGGCTCGGCCAGGGCCTGGGCGCGCACGGCCGCATCGGCGACGGAGCCGCGCAGTTGTGTGAGCTTGGGATGCGCGGGCAGGTCGAGTGCGAGGTCGACGGCGACGAGCTGCGTGAGCGGCAACGCATCGACGCCGGCCAGCAGCCGCCGCACGAGCGCCTGGCCGACGAAGCCGCCGGCACCGGTGACGAGGATACGGGTCATGAGAGCAATCCTTGTTGGCGCAGCGGCGCGGCCCAGGCCAGACCCTCGGCGGCCGTGCTGCGGGGTTTGTATTCGCAGCCCAGCCAGCTGTCGTAGCCGGCGGCGGGCAGGGCGGCGACGGTGGCGAGCAGGCCGTCGCGCGACAGGTCGGGCTCGTGGCGGTCAGGCGCGCCGGCCAGCTGCACATGGCCGATGAAGCCGCGGCAACGCTCCAGCTCCTGAGCCAGGTCCAGGCCTTCCTTCACGCAGTGGTAGAGGTCGAACTGCAGCCGCAGGCGCGGCGAGTCGAAGGCGCGGATCACTTCCAGCGCCTGCTCGGGCAGCCAGTAGAAGTAGCCGGGCATGTCGGCGCGGTTGAGAGGCTCCAGCATCAGCACCAGGTCGTCCGACTCCGCATGCCGCAGGGCCCAGGCCAGGTTCTGGTCCAGCGCCTGGCGGCAGGCCTTGGGATCGTGCGCGCGGCAGTCGCCGGCCATGACGTGGATGCGGCGCGAGCCGGTGGCCTCGGCCACGGCGCGGGCCCGGTCGAAGCAGTCGCGGAACTCGGCCTGGGCGCCCGGGATGGCGGCCCAGCCCAGCCGGCCCGGGCTGTCCGGCCGGATCGGCGTGTTGTGCAGCACGGCGGTCAAGCCATGCGCCTTCAGCGCGTCGGCATACCAGGCCGGCGGCTGCTCGTAGGGCTGCAGCATCTCCGCGCCGGCAAAGCCATCGGCCGCGGCGGCGGCGAAGCGCTGGTCGAGCGGAAGGTGGCCGTAGAGCCACTCCAGGTTGGCGTTCAGTTGCATGAGGCGTGGGTCAGGCAGGAAGCGTGAGAGTTCGAATGGCCTCGCCGCAGGCCCCTGCGGCGCACTCGCGGAACCGTCTTTGCCGGGATGCTTCATTGCTTCCCGGCTTGCGTGAGGAAGGCGGCCAGACGTTGCGGCGTCATCAGCGCCACCACGGCCGACAGCTCGGCCTCGCCCAACCCCATCGCATCCGCCATGCGCAGCACCTGCTGCACGACACCGGTCACCGGCATCGGCGCGCCGCTGTCGCGCGCGACAGCGGCCACGGTGTCGATGTCCTTCAGCATGGTGGCGAGCGCGCCGATGATCTGCGGCTGGGCCTGCGCCATGCGGGGCGCGAAGACCTGCAGCGGCTTGGAGTCTGCCCAGCCGCCCGCCAGCGCCGGCGCCAGCCGTTCGATGGCGATGCCGTTGCGCTCGGCAAAGCCGATGGCCTCGGCCAGCGCCACGACGGCGGTGGCCACCAGCGTCTGGTTGCACAGTTTGGTGGCCTGGCCTGCGCCACTGCTGCCCATGTGCGTGATGTTGCCGGCATAGGCGCGCAGGGCGCCGAAGGCTTCGTCCAGATGCGCGGGTTCGCCCCCGACCATGATGGCCAGCGTGCCCGCCTCCACGCCGCCGATGCCGCCGGAGACCGGCGCGTCCAGCCAGTGCGCGCCGCTGGCGGCCTGCAGTCGGGCGGCGAAGTCGCGGGTGCGCTGCGGATGGATGCTGGAATGGTCGGCCAGCCAACGCAGGCCCCGCACCTGCGCCAGGCCGTCGGCGCCGAAAACCACGGCCTCGACCGCGTCGGCGTCGAACAGGCACATCAGCGCGCCATCGGCACCTTCAGCGGCCTCGGCCGGCGTGGCGGCCACCTGCGCGCCCAGGGCGGCCAGTGGCGCGGCCTTGGCGGGCGAGCGGTTCCACACGCGCACGGTGTGGCCGGCGGCCAGCAGGCGGCGGACCATGGGCGCGCCCATCAGGCCCAGGCCGCAGAAGGCCAGGGTCAGCGGGCGCTGGGTTGCGGGGGCGCTCATCGATCAGCCTTTCGGGGCGTGCGGTTCATCGTCAGGTGGCCGGTGCTCATCGCTGTGCGTCCTTGTCGCCCAGGCCCTCGCCGAGCGACGGCACCTGGTCCTCTTCCGGATAGGGCCAATCCACGCAGCCCGAGTGCGTGACGGCGCCCAGGTGGGTGGGGCCGACCAGCTTGGCGTACTTCTCCAGCGCGCCGGCCAGGCGTTCGCGCTGAAAGGGCTTGGCCGTGGCGCGGCGGCGTTCGAGTTCGGTCTCGTCCACGTCCAGCACGATGCTGCCGGCCGCCGCGTCGATGCGGATGCGGTCGCCGTCTCGCACCAGGGCGATGGGCCCGCCGGCCGCCGACTCGGGGCTGGCGTAGCCGATGCACATGCCGCGCGTGGCGCCGGAGAAGCGGCCGTCGGTCAGCAGCGCGACCTGCTCGCCGCGCCCCTGGCCATAAATGGCGGCCGTGACGGCCAGCATCTCGCGCATGCCGGGGCCGCCGCGCGGGCCTTCGTTGCGGATCACCAGCACGTTGCCCGGTTCGTAGGCCTGGGCGGCGACGGTCTTCATGCAATCTTCCTCGGTTTCGAAGACGCGGGCGCGGCCGTCGAACTGCAGCGACTTGAGGCCGGCGATCTTGATGAGGGCGCCGTCGGGGCAGAGGTTGCCCTTGAGCACCACCAGCCCGCCCGAGGCATGGATGGGCTTGGCCGATTCGCGCACGATGCGCCCGTCCGGTCCCGGGAAGGCCGCCAGCTCTTCGGCCAGGGTGCGGCCGGTGACGGTCATGGTGTGGCCATGCAGATGGCCGCTCTGGAGCAGCGCATTGAGCACCACCGGCACGCCGCCGATGACGTTCAGGTCCTTGGCCAGGTAGCGGCCGCCGGGCGACAGGTCGGCCACCAGCGGCGTGCGCTGGAACACGCGCGCCACGTCGTCGAAGGTGAAGGCGATGCCGGCCTCGTGTGCGATGGCCGGGATGTGCAGCGCCGCATTGGTGCTGCCGCCGGTGGCCGCCACGGCGGCGCAGGCGTTCTCCAGGCTTTCGCGGGTGATGAGCTCGCGCGGCAGCGGGCCGCCGTTCTCGATGATCTGCATCACGCGCAGGCCGGCGCGGCGCGCCAGCGCCAGGCGCTCGCTGTACACGGCCGGAATGGTGGCGGTGCCCAGCAGCGACAGGCCCAGCGCCTCACCCACCATGGCCATGGTGTTGGCCGTGAACTGGCCGGGGCAGGCGCCCACGGTCATGGCGCAGGTGCGCTCGATCTGGTCCAGCTGCTTGAGGGTGATGGCGCCGGTCTGGTGGCGGCCGGTGCCCTCGATGGCGGTGAGCACCGTGCGCTCCTCGCCCTCGGGCGAGTAGCCCGGCAGCATCGAGCCGCCATAGACGAAGACCGAGGGCACGTTCAGCCGCACCATGGCCATCATCATCCCGGGCAGCGTCTTGTCGCAGCCGCCGAAGGTGACCAGGCCGTCGTAGGCATGGCCGCGCACGGCCAGCTCCACGCTGTCGGCGATCAGTTCGCGCGACAGCAGGCTCATGCGCATGCCGTCGTGGCCCATCGAGGTGCCGTCGGAGACCGAGATGGTGGTGAAGCTCACCGGGTGCCCGCCGCCTTCGGCCACGCCCAGGCGGGCGTAGTCGGCCTGCGGGCCGAGCGACTTGGAGCAGGGCGTGTTGTCGCCGGCCGTGCTGACGATGCCGACCATCGACTTGGCGAGCGTCTCGTCGTCCATGCCGGTGGCGCGCAGGAAGCCGCGGTGGGCGGCGCGGCCCGGGCCTTCGGTGACGGCGCGGGAACGGTGCTTGTGCAGGGAGCGGGGTGTGTCGGTCATGGTGTGGGGCGGATCTTCAAGGGCGTGGAAGGGGGGTGATCGGGCAGTTCGGGGTCGAGGCGGTCGAAGACCCAGGCGATGTCCTGCTCCATGCAGTGGCGCGCCGCGGCGGCGTCGCCCGCGCGCAGGGCGGCCACGGTCTGCTCGTGCAGATGGTCGGAGGGCTGCTCGTCGGTGTGCAGGTACGCGCGCGTGGCGCGCAGGTAGGCGCCCGATTGCAGCCACAGGCTCTCGATCATGGCGATGAGCACCGGCGATTGCGCCGCCTGGTAGATGGTGAAGTGGAAGACGAGGTTCATCTCCAGGCTGGCGGGCAGGCTCTCGGGGGCGTGCCGTGCCCGCGTGATGCGCCGGGCCATGTCGTCCAGTTCGTCCAGCTGGGCGGGCAGGAGCCGCGGCGTGGCCCATTCGGTGGCCTGGCCTTCCACCAGCATCCGCACGCGGCGGATGTCGGCCAGCTTGTCGCGCGTGATCAGGGGCACGCGCGTGGTGCCGTTGGGCAATGGCTCCAGCCCCTGCTGCGCGACCAGCCGTCGCAGCGCCTCCCGCACGGGCATGGTGCTGGTGCCCAGCGCATCGGCCAGGTACTGGATGCCCAGCGGCTGGCCGGCGCGGAATTCGCCATTCATGAGCTTGTTGCGCAGTGCCTGGTACACCGACTCGTTCACGGACGAGCGCGTGATCGGCTTGAGCAGGCCCAGGGTGTCGGTGGCCGACGCGTCGGACGGGGAGGCGAGAGCCATGCGGGTCGGAGTTTTGATGTTTGATCAAATCTTAGTCGCCATGCTGACGTTTGTCATCGGCGTTATCCCGCGCGGCGGCGCCCGCGTCCGGGGCAAGGTGCGGACTGCGACCGGTGCAGCACCCCTGCACCGATCCCGCTCCGCACGGTGCGGAACTGCCTCCGGTGATCGTCGTGGGGCTGGATTCCGGCCAAAGCCTTGCGCCGGTGCGGGTGGGTTCGCGTTCCTAGAATCTCTGCCCCCATCCCCAAGGCACGCATGACACAGGGTTCCATCCGCATCCGCGGCGCTCGCCAGCACAACCTCCGCAACATCGATCTGGACATCCGCACGGGTGAGATGACGGTGGTCACCGGGCCCAGCGGCTCGGGCAAGTCCAGCCTGGTGTTCGACACCCTGTATGCCGAGGGCCAGCGCCGCTATGTGGAGACCTTCTCGGCCTACGCCCGCCAGTTCCTGGACCGCATGGACAAGCCGGCGGTCGACAAGGTGGAAGGCGTGCCGCCCGCCATCGCCATCGACCAGACCAACCCGGTGCGCAGCTCGCGCTCCACGGTCGGCACGATGACGGAGCTGAACGACCATCTGAAGATGCTGTTCGCGCGGGCGAGCCGGCTGTTCGACCGCGAGACCGCGCTGCCGGTGCGCCACGACACGCCCGATTCCATCTATGCCGAGCTGCAGGCGCGTGCCGCGGCGGCTGGCGATCCGCGCGTGGTGGTCACCTTCCCGGTCGAACTGCCGGGCGGCACGAGCGAGGCGGAGGTGGAGCAGTGGCTGTCGGCCAGCGGCTTCACCCGCGTGCATGCGCAGCGCGAAGTGGGCACGCCCACTGGCCCGCGCAAGGTGCTGGACGTGGTGGCCGACCGCTTCCGCATCGCGAACACCGAGCGCGCGCGCGTGATCGAGGCGCTGGAGGTCGCGCTCAAGCGCGGCACCGGCCGAGTCACGGTGCATGCGCTGCCGGCGGAAGAGGGCGGCGAGGCCGAGACCTGGAAGTTCTCCACCGGCCTGCACTGCCCCGAGAGCGACATCCGCTATGCAGACCCGATCCCGTCGATGTTCAGCTTCAACTCTGCGGTGGGCGCCTGCGACACCTGCCGCGGCTTCGGCCGGGTGATCGGGGTGGACTTCAACCTGGTGATTCCCAACGACAAGCTGACGCTGCGCGCCGGCGCCATCAAGCCGATCCAGACGCCGGCCTGGCAGGAGGCACAGGAGGACCTGATGCGCCATGCCGAATCGGCCGGCATTCCGCGCGACACGCCCTGGAACAAGCTCACGCCCGAGCAGAAGCACTGGGTGATCGAAGGCACGCCCAACTTCAAGGAAGGCAACTGGAACAAGCAGTGGTACGGCATCCGGCGCTTCTTCGGCTACCTGGAGAGCAAGGCGTACAAGATGCACATCCGCGTGCTGCTGTCCAAGTACCGCAGCTACACGCCCTGCCCGGCCTGCGGCGGCGCGCGGCTCAAGCTGGAGAGCCTGCTCTGGCGCGTGGGCGGCAAGGAGGATGCCGATGCCGTCCTCGCGCCGGCCAAGCGCTTCATGCCGGTCGGTGTGAAGTGGTCACGCGAACAGCTGGAGGCGCTGCCGGGCCTCTGCCTGCATGACCTGATGCTCATGCCCATCGAGCGCCTGCGGCAGTTCTTCGACCGGCTTTCTTCCCCCTCCCCCTCTGGGGGAGGGCAGGGGTGGGGGCCTGCGGCGCTCGATGCAGAGGGCAGCCCCCATCCCAGCCTTCCGCCAGAGGGGGAAGGAGAAAGACAGGCGCTCAAGCTTCTGTTCGAAGAAATCACCACCCGCCTGCGCTACCTGCACGACGTGGGCATCGGCTACCTCACGCTCGACCGGCAGAGCCGCACGCTGTCCGGTGGCGAGGTGCAGCGCATCAACCTGACCACGGCGTTGGGTACCTCGCTGGTCAACACCCTGTTCGTGCTGGACGAGCCCAGCATCGGCCTGCATCCGCGCGACATGGACCGCATCACCCAGGCCATGCAGCGCCTGCGCGATGCCGGCAACACGCTGGTGGTGGTGGAGCACGACCCCGCCGTGATGATCGCGGCCGACCGTGTGATCGACATGGGCCCGGGCCCCGGCGCGCGCGGCGGGCAGATCGTGTTCGACGGCACCGTCGACGAGCTGCGCGGCGCCGACACGCTCACGGGCGAATACATGGGCGGGCGCAAGCACATCGGCATGGGCTTCAAGCGGCTCGTCTCCGAGAACACGCCGCGGCTCATCCTGGAGGGCGCGCGCGAGCACAACCTGCAGGACGTGACGGTGGACATCCCGCTGCAGCGCCTGGTGGCCATCACCGGCGTCAGCGGCTCGGGCAAGTCCACGCTGATCCAGGACGTGCTGGCGCCGGCGCTGATGCGCCACTTCGGCAAGCCCACGGAGACGGCCGGCGCACACGACCGCCTGCTCGGCGCGGACCACCTGTCGGACGTTGTCTTCGTCGACCAGTCGCCCATCGGCAAGACGGCGCGCTCCAACCCGGCGAGCTACGTGGGCGCGTGGGATGCCGTGCGCGAGATCTTCGCCACCGCGCCGCTGGCCCGGCAGCGTGGCTACACGGCGGCCAAGTTCAGCTTCAACTCCGGCGACGGCCGCTGCCCGACCTGCGGCGGCTCGGGCTTCGAGCACGTGGAGATGCAGTTCCTGTCGGACGTGTACCTGCGCTGCCCCGACTGCGACGGAAAGCGTTATCGGCCGGAGATTCTGGAAGTCACCATCGAGCGCCCGAGGACCGTTCGGGCTGAGCACGCCCCCACCGTTCGGGCTGAGCCTGTCGTCGAAGCCGGGTCAACCCGCTCGACCTCGCAGCCAACCCAGGACGCACCAAGCGCCGGCCGCATGGGCATGGGCGTCTACAACGTCGCCGACGTCCTCGACCTCACCGTGGCCGAGGCCCTGGCCGTGTTCGCCAACGACAGGGAAGTGCAGCGCGTGCTGCAGCCCATCGTCGACGTGGGCCTGGACTATGTGAAGCTGGGCCAGCCCGTGCCCACGCTGTCCGGCGGCGAGGCCCAGCGCCTCAAGCTGGCTGGCTTCCTGGCCGAGGCGGCCGGTGGCGGCAGCAAGTCGCGCCAGCCGCTGGCCAAGAAGGGCACGCTCTTCCTCTTCGACGAGCCGACCACCGGCCTGCACTTCGACGACATCGCCCGGCTGATGCGCGCCCTGCGCAAGCTGCTCGACGCCGGCCATTCGCTGGTGGTGATCGAGCACAACCTGGACGTGATCCGCGCCAGCGACTGGGTGATCGACCTCGGCCCCGAAGGCGGCGACGGCGGTGGACGCATCGTGGCCCAGGGCACGCCCGAGCAGGTGCGCGAGATGCCGGGCACGCACACCGGCATGGCCCTCGCCGCCTACGAGACGGCGCTCGGGCCCGCGGCGCGCGTCGTGCGGGAATCGGCCGCGCGGTACCGCCCGGTGCCCGCGCCGGGCCGCGACGCCATCGAGATCGTCAATGCGCGCGAGCACAACCTCAAGAACCTGAGCGTGGAGATTCCGCGCGGCAAGTTCAGCGTGGTGACGGGCGTGAGCGGCTCGGGCAAGTCGACGCTGGCCTTCGACATCCTGTTCAACGAAGGGCAGCGGCGCTACCTGGAATCGCTCAATGCCTATGCCCGCAGCATCGTGCAGCCGGCTGGCCGGCCGGAGGTGGACGCCGTCTACGGCATTCCGCCCACGGTCGCCATCGAGCAGCGGCTGTCGCGCGGCGGTCGCAAGAGCACGGTGGGCACGACGACCGAGGTCTGGCACTTCCTGCGGCTGCTGTACGTCAAGCTGGGCGTGCAGCACTGCATCCGCGATGGCGCGGCCGTGCAGCCGCAGACGCCGGACAGCATCGTGGCCCAGGTCATGCGGCAGTTCCGCGGCCAGCACGTCGGCCTGCTGGCGCCCCTGGTGACGAACCGCAAGGGCGTCTACACCGAGCTGGCGGACTGGGCGCGCCCCCGCGGCTACACGCACCTGCGGGTGGATGGCCAGTTCCTGCCGACCACCGGCTTTCCGCGCCTGGACCGCTTCAAGGAACACAGCATCGAGCTGCCGGTGGCCAGCGCGGATGTGCTGCCTTCGGCCGAGTCGCTGCTGCGCCAGGCAGTGACCTCGGCGCTGGAGCACGGCAAGGGCGTGGTGCACGTACTGTCCGACATTGGCGCGCTGCGGGCTGCGATGGAGGCGGGGCAGTCCACCGCCGGCATCGGCCATGCGCATGTTTTCTCCACGCTGCGCGCCTGCCCTGTGTGCGCCACGTCGTATGCGGAGCTCGACCCGCGCCTGTTCAGCTACAACAGCAAGCACGGCTGGTGCCCCGACTGCGTCGGCACCGGCGTCAAGCTCACGCGCGAACAGCGCAAGGTCTTCGACGACTCGGTGCTGGCCGACGATCAACGTGGCCGCGAGCAGACCTTCGCCGAGCCCGAGGCGGAGGATGTGGGCGACACCGTCTGCCCCACCTGCGAAGGCACGCGGCTCAATGCCACGGCACGGGCGGTCAAGTTCGCGGGCGTGGGCATCGCCGAGATCGCGCGGCTGTCGGTGACGGACGTGCGGCGCTGGGTCGAGTCGCTGGCGCTGGAAGGCCGGCAGGCTGACATCGCGCGCGACCTGATCCCCGAGATAGGCAGCCGGCTCGAATTCCTGGAGGAAGTCGGCCTGGGCTACCTGACCCTGGACCGCGGTGCGCCCACGCTCAGCGGTGGCGAGGCGCAGCGGATCCGCCTGGCGGCGCAGCTGGGCAGCAACCTTCAGGGCGTGTGCTACGTGCTGGACGAGCCGACCATCGGCCTTCATGCGCGCGACAACCAGATCCTGCTGGACGCCCTGCACAAGCTGGGGGACAAGGGCAACACGCTGGTGGTGGTCGAGCATGACGAGGACACCATCCGCCGTGCCGACCATGTGATCGACATCGGCCCCAGCGCGGGCAAGCGCGGCGGGCGTCTGGTCGCGCAGGGCACTGTGGACGAAGTCCAGCAGTCCGAGGAGTCGTTGACCGGCCGGTATCTGCGCGATGCGATCCGGCACCCGCTGCATGCACGGCGGCTGGTTTCAGAGACCGCCGAGGAAGGCGAGGGCGCCGTGTCCTGGCTCGCTGTCGCCGGCGCAAACCTGCACAACCTGCAGTCGGTCGACGTGAGCATTCCGCTCAACCGTCTGGTGGTGGTCACCGGCGTCAGCGGCTCGGGCAAGTCCACGCTGGCGCGCGACGTGCTGCTGGCCAACGTGCAGGCCATCGTGCAGCAGCGTTCGACCAGGGCCGGTCGTGATGCCGATGCGGCGGGTAAGCGCCCCCGGTGGGTCGGCTGTACCGGCGTGGCGGGCTACGAGGAGATCGACCGCGTGCTCGAGGTCGACCAGACCCCCATCGGCAAGACGCCGCGCAGTTGCCCCGCCACCTACATCGGTTTCTGGGACACGATCCGCAAGCTCTTCGCGGACACCCTGGAAGCCAAGGCCCGCGGCTACGGCCCGGGTCGCTTCAGCTTCAACACCGGCGAAGGCCGCTGCCCGGGCTGCGAGGGCGCGGGCGTGCGCACCATCGAGATGAGCTTCCTGCCGGACGTGAAGGTGCCCTGCGAGGTCTGCCACGGCGCGCGCTTCAACCCGGAGACGCTGGCTGTCACCTGGCGCGGCAAGAGCATCGGCGACGTGCTGCAGATGGAAGTGGACGAGGCCGTGGCGTTCTTCGCCAGCATGCCGAACATCAGCCATCCGCTGCAGTTGCTCAAGGATGTGGGGCTGGGTTACCTCACGCTGGGGCAGCCTTCACCGACGCTGTCGGGCGGCGAGGCGCAGCGGATCAAGCTGGTGACCGAGCTGAGCAAGGTGCGCGACGACGTCACGCGCCGCGGCAACAAGGCGCCCCACACCTTGTATGTGCTGGACGAGCCCACGGTCGGCCTGCACATGGCGGACGTCGAGAAGCTGATCCACGTGTTGCATCGGCTGGTCAATGCCAATCACAGCGTCGTCGTCATCGAGCATGACCTCGACCTCATCGCCGAAGCCGACTGGATCGTCGATCTGGGGCCGGAAGGTGGATCCGGCGGCGGACGGGTGGTGGCGTCGGCGCCGCCCGAGGATGTGGTCGCGCAAGGCACACACACGGGCGTCGCGCTGCGTTCAGTTCTGGAGCGCGGGGCTGTTCGGGTGTGACGCGGCTGGAAGTGCGGCAGCAAGGGCTGGCTTGTGCGGGTGACTGGCCAGTCGCTTCATCTCGGCTGCGGGGCCGCGCGGAAGACGCGTGAGAAGGTACGTCTGGTGCTGGCCCCTGCTTTTGTGCATCTACTTCTATAAGGGGTGTGTCTCGACTGGCCGATGGCGGATGTGCTCCTGGGCCGTCGAACAGCCGTGGGACATGACATTCCAGAGAAACTCCCTGCCTCGTCGGCCGTCAGTCCCGGTTGCGTGCCCCTTGTTTGTCCGCCCCCGCTGGGCTTGGTCGCCCCGGATGCGGGCATGCTCCCCGCCGTTTGAAAATTTTTGTAGGACGCCTCTTGCGTCCCTATCGAAAACCCTCGTATACTGGCGGGCTCGCTGACTGATACGTAGCCTTTGGTTGCTGAGTTTGGCTGGTGAGGGGTTT